>JAODNJ010000025.1 GCA_025465155.1 Frankiales bacterium | reverse complement strand
TCGGTGGACAGCGCGTGTCCGCGGGCGATCGGCTGACGCTGTGGATGATCTCGGCCAACCACGACGAGACGGTGTTCGCCGAACCGCGTCGGCTCGATCTGGGCCGTTCGCCGAATCCGCACGTCTCCTTCGGCGGCGGCGGTCCGCACTTCTGCCTCGGCGCGCACGTCGCGCGGCTGGAGGCGGTCGAGACCTTCCGGCAGCTGCGCCCCCACCTCGATTCCATCGAGATCGACGGTCCGGTCGACAGGGTCTGGACCAACTTCTTCAACGGCATCAAACGGCTGCCCGTCACCGTGTCCCGCTGAGCCGGTCGCTTCCGACCGCTGCCGGCACCGGGGGACAGCCCCGCCCGTCCGGACGGCCCGCCCTTCCGGACAGGTCGCCGGGCCGGAACGACCGACCGTCCACCAGTCACGAAACCACCGTTCGACCAGGGAGGACCCATGACCGTCGCCGCCGGATCGGAGCGCGTTCTCGACCGCATCCAGATCGAGGACCTCGCTCGCCGCTACGCCCACGGCATCGACAACCGCGACTGGGCGCAGGTCGACGCGTGCTTCGCCGCTGACGCGCACGTCACCGGCACGCAGTACTCCGGCGCCTATCCCGAGTACATCAAGCCGTTGCGTCAGGCGGTCGAGCGGTTCGGGACGACCATGCACTTCTTCGGCAACCAGCTCACCGACTTCGTCGGGGACGACGGCGCTCATGTCGTCACGTACGGCATCGCCTATCACCTGGCCAGCGAATCAGGGACCGACGACTTCGTGATCGGCGTGCGGTACGTCGACGACGTCAGGCGCGCGGACGGCGGCTGGCAGATCACGCATCGCACCGTCGAGGGCGTGTGGCGGACTGCCATCGGGCCCGACACGCAGGTACTACAGCCTCCGCGCTGACGCGGCCGGCCAACCAATCAGAGGAGATCACGTGACCCGGACGGACGACACGGAAGTCCCTGACTACGCGAGTCTGCTGCGACTCGACGGGCGGGGCTTCGTGGTGATGGGTGCTGGTCAGGGCATGGGCAGGCAGACCGCGCACGCGCTGTCCGCGCTCGGCGCGCGAACCCTGTGCATCGACAAGGACCCCGACCTGGCCCGCGAGATCGCGGAGGAGGTGGACGGCGTTCCCATGTCCGTCGACGTCACCGTGCGCGAGGACATGGAGGCCGTGTTCGCCAAGGCGGTCGGTGAGTTCGGCAAGGTCGACGGCGTGGTGGACATCGTCGGACTGGCGCGCTGGATGGATCTGATCGACATCGACGACGAGACGTGGGACTTCGAGTTCGCCACGTGTCTGCGGCACGCCTACCTCGCCATGCAGCTGGGCGCCCGAGCCATGCGGGAAACCGGCGGGGGCGCGATGGCGTTCGTCGCCTCCATCTCCGGGCTCTTCTCCGCGCCCAACCATCCCGCCTACGGCGCGGCGAAGGCCGGCCTCATGTCGCTGGTCCGGACCGCGGCCGTCGAGTTCGGCCGCTGGGGCATCCGCGTCAACGCCGTCGCGCCCGGCGCGACGGCGACGCCTCGCATCAGCGCCCTGCTGACGCCCGAGACCCGTGCCGCCCACGAATCGCTGATCCCGACCGGCGACCTGAACAAGCCGGCGGACATCGCCGCGGCCCTGCTCTTCCTGGTCTCTCCGCTCAGCCGGAACGTCACCGGTCACACGCTCGTGGTCGACGGCGGCATCACGGTCCGTTACGCCTTCCAGTAGGGCGCACGGAGCACTCCGCGCAGGACCGGCCGGCCGATGTTCCGCGGCGGTCGGCAAGGCGGGTAAACCTACAACAAGGTGAAAGGTTTCCGCCGGTAGCTTTCGCTCCACGCCTATCGGACAACGCAGTCAGGGGTCGTCGTGGTCAGTGACACCGAGGTCGCATTCGTCACCGGAGCCAGTCGTGGGATCGGCAAGTCGATCGCGGTCCACCTCGCCCGGGCGGGATACGACGTCGCCATCGGCGCCCGGACCCTCGCCGACGGCGAGGCGCGGGAACACTCGCCGACCGTCAAGCGGTCCGACACGTCGGCGTTGCCGGGCTCCCTCGGCTCCACCTCCGCGCTCATCGAGGCGGAGGGGCAGCGGGCACTCCCCGTCTACATGGACCTGCTCGACACCCCTTCGCTCGGGTCGGCTGCCGCCACGGTCCTCGAGCGGTGGGGGCGCATCGACGTCCTGGTGAACAACGCCCGGTACATCGGGCCAGGGCACATGGATCAATTCTTCGACGCTCCGATCGAGCTCATCGAGAAGCAGATCAAGGCGAACGCCATCGCCCCGCTGCACCTGATGCGCCTGGTGCTTCCCCAGATGATCGCCCGGGGCAGCGGCACGGTCGTCAACATCACGTCGGGGTGCGCGGTCTCCGATCCGCCGGCGGCTGCCGGCGACGGCGGCTGGGGCCTCGGGTACGGCATGAGCAAGGCCGCGATGCACCGCGAGGTCGGAATCCTGAGCAGGGAACTGGCCGGCACGGGAGTCACCTTCGTCAACATCGAGCCCGGCCTGATCGGGACCGAGCGGATGGCCATCGACATGGCGGAGTACGGCTTCGACGCGTCGACCATGACGCCGCCGGAGGTCATCGGATCCGTGGCCGCGTGGCTCGTCCGCTCGCCGGACGTCGCTGACCGCAACGGTCAGACCATCGACGGCCAGGACACCTGCCGGAGGCTCGGTCTGGTGCCGGAATGGGCTGCCGCTGGCTGAGGAACGGGGCTCGGACACCGCTCACGCCTGAGCCGGCGGTCCGGAGCACAGCCACTCCTTGTCGTTCGGAAGCAGATCTTCCTCGGGCCCGTGTCCGAGCCGTGGCCGCGGAAGCGGAGAGAAAGGTCGGTCATGTCACTGACGAAGCGTTGGACCGTGGCGACATCCGTCGCGGTTGTCGCCGGCGCCATCCTCACCGGCTGCGGCGGCGGTGGCAGCACCTCCAGCAGCGCCTCGAGCTCGGGTTCGAGCTCGGGCTCGAGCTCGAGCGGCACGACCTACGTGCTCGGTGTGGACGACGTTCTTTCCGGACCGCTGGCCGGTTACGGGCAGTCGTTCCTGACCAGCGCCAAGGCCGCGGTCGCGTACATCAACAGCAAGGGGGGCGTGAACGGGCACAAGTTCCAGCTCGAGACCGCCGACTCCGCAGCGGCCGGCCAGAACGCCGGGGCGGCCGCGCAGCAGCTCATCAGCGCCAAGAACGCCTCGGCCATCCTCGGGTTCACGCTCAGCGACGACTGCACGGCGGTCTCCACGCTGGCGACGACCCGGAAGGTGCCGATCATCTGTACGTCGACGCCGTCGGCACTGCTCAGTCCGGTCAAGAAGTTCGTCTTCGCGAGCAACGATGTCGAGGTCCAGGAGGTCCCCGGCATGGTCAAGTTCGCGCAGGACACACTGCACCTGAAGTCGGGCACCAAGTTCGCCATCATCGACTCGAGCCCGACGGGCGTCCAGCTGTGGGCGAAGAGCCTCCAGTCGGCCCTCGAGAATGTCGGGTTCCAGATGGTGACGCACCAGACGATCCCGGTCACCGCCGTCAACGGGAGCACGCAGATCTCCCAGGTGGTCTCGGCCAAGCCGGACGTCGTCTTCGCCGAGCCCGTCGCCTCCCAGTACCAGCCGCTGGTGCAGGCGCTGCGGGCGGCCGGCAACCAGGCGCCGATCGTCGCGGCCCACAACGGTGCCAACTACGTCGGCGTGAGCACGATCAAGGATCCGGGTCTGTACGACGTCACGCCCACCGAGTTCGTCACCGACACCAACCCGACGGGTTCGGGCGCCCAGCTGTACGCCGCTGCGATGAGCGGGATCGGTCAGGGCACGGCGGCCGGGATGAACGGGGTGATCGGCACGGCCGGCTTCCTCGGCACCTACGCCACCGCTCAGGCCGTCGGCAAGTGCGGCGACTCCTGCACGGGTGACCAGCTCGCGGCGCAGATGGAGAAGGTGAAGCTGTCGCTCCCGGGCCTGGTGTCCGGCGACTACGGGTGGCGTTCCTCGCTCCACCAGCCCTACCAGAAGTACTTCATCTACCACTGGGACGCGTCGGCACAGAAGACGGTTCCTGCCGCGTCGGCCGTCCCGTTCGGCGACCTGAGCCAGTAACCGCCGTCGCACGGGGACGCGCACACAGATGAACGCGGACATCGCCAACGTCATCAGCAACGGGCTGGTCACCGGCTGCATCTACGCCCTGATCGGCGTCGGCTTCGTGGTGGTCTTCCGCGCGACCGGGGTGGTGAGCTTCGCCCAGGGGGCCTTCATGGTCCTCGGGGCGCTCATCTTCGCCGGGCTCGCGCGGGCCGGCCTGGGCCTGGCGGTGGGCCTGCCGGTGATGCTCGTCGTCATGCTCGTGATCGGCGGGGTGATCTACCGGCTGGTCTTCGCCCGCATCGCCGGCGCCGAGGCGTTCGTGGCGTCCATCGCGACGGTGGGTCTCGGGATCGTCCTCGAGGTCATCGCGCTGCTGATCTGGGGCCCGGAGGTGATCGCCGTCCCGCAGCTGTTCAACTTCCGTTCGCGGGTGCACGTGGTCGGAGAGCTGAACTTCAGCGCGCTGAACCTGTTCGTGATGGGTCTGACCGTCGTCGCGTTCGTCGTGATCGTGGTCGGGCTGAACCGGACCCCGGTGGGGCTGCGGATGCGCGCGGTGGCGAACAACCCGCAGCTGGCGGCCTACTCAGGGGTGCGCGTGGTGCGAACGTCCATGATCGCGTGGGGGATCGGAGGCCTCACGGCCGGCCTGGCCGGGGTGCTGTACCTGCTGGGTTCCCAGCCCGATCCGGTCACCGTGTACTCCCTGGGTCTGGCCGCGTTCCCCGCGATCCTGCTCGGTGGTCTGGACTCGATCCCGGGCAGCCTGGTCGGCGGGATCCTGATCGGGCTCCTGCAGGCGGCCATCGGCGTGTTCGTCGGCGGCGAGTGGCAGGACGTCGGGGCCTATTGCGTGCTGCTCGCCGTACTGTTGCTGCGCCCGCAGGGGATCTTCGGCAGCGCCGAGATCGGCCGGCTGTGACGGCCACCGCCCGCGACCACCAGGAAGGTCCGCCCATGACCGGCGAAATGACGATGCCGCCGTCGCAGGTCCAGACGGCGCCGGCGCGAACGCGGCCGTCACCGCGGACGCTGCCCGGCGGAGCTGCGGGTGGTGCCGTCTTCGTGCTCGTCGTCGTCGTCACGGCGCTCGCCGGTGGCCAGTACGCCGTCTACACCGGCACGCTGATCGGGATCTACGCCCTCGTGACCGTCAGCCAGGAATGGATCATCGGGCGGGCGGGCCTGGTCTCGCTGGGTTCGGCCGCCATCATGGCGGTCGGGGCGTACGTCACGGCCCGGCTCAGCACCACGTCGTGGTCGGTCTTCCCGATCCCGCTGGTGGTCGCCATGATCTTCGGCGCGGTGGTCGGCCTGCTGATCGGGGTGCCGGGGCTGCGCTTCAGGGGTCTCTACCTCATGCTCACCACCCTCGCCCTGCAGTTCATCGTGGCGTTCGCCGGTCAGAAGTACCAGGGCGTCGAGAACCAGTCCGGCTTCGTCGTCAACCCTCCGCACTGGGGGTCGCTGGATCTGGGCAGCCCCCGGGCGCTGTTCATCATCACGTGTGTCGTGCTGGGCCTGGTCCTCCTCGCCCTGCGGGGCATCTACGGCGGTGCTGCCGGACGCATCTGGAACGCCATGCGCCAGGACGAGGCGGCCGCCTCGGTGCTGGGGGTGAACCTGGTCCGCTGGAAGCTCACGGCCTTCATCGGCAGCTCGGCGCTCACCGCGCTGGGTGGCTCGCTCTACGCGTATCAAGCGGGTCTGGTCTCGTACGGCACCTTCTCACTCGACCTCAGCCTGACCCTCCTCGTCATGGTCTTCATCGGCGGCCTCGGCACGCTGGTCGGGCCGATCCTCGGGGCGGCGGTGATCGTGCTGCTGCCCAACGGCATCGAGCGGCTCTCCGGCGCCTTCGCGGGCATTCCGCAGGTCGCCGACTGGCTGTCCCTGCACGAGGCGACCGTGGCCAACGGCATCTACGGACTGCTGCTGTTGCTGGTCCTGCTGTTCGAGCGCGACGGCATCTACGGTCTCGTGCGCCGGCTCGGCTCTGCGGCCGCGGGGCAGTGGCACAGGCGCGTCCGTCGCGGGGCAGTGCAGTGACCCGCGGAGGGAGCACGCGCGGCAGTGCGCGCGAGGGCTCGGCGGCCCAGGAGGCCGGTCCCCTCCTCGACGTCCGCGACCTGTCGGTCACGTACGGAAACGGCGCCTCGGGCGCCGAGCAGGTCGCCCTCTCGGTCCGGGCGGGGGAGATCGTCGCGGTGCTCGGTCGCAACGGCGCGGGCAAGACCTCGCTGCTGCGGGGCATCGCGGGCTTCCTGCCCAGCGAGCACACGAGGGTGGCCGGTGTCGCGAGCATCGACGGCGTCAACGTCGCCGGCCGGGATCCCGGACAGTCCTTCCGCCACGGCATCGTCCTGGTCCCCGAGCGGAACAAGGTGTTCTCGTCCCTCACGGTCGCCGAGCACCTCCGGCTGGCCGCGCGCGCGGGGCACCATCCCGACGCGCCGTGCGCGTTCGAGGCACTGGAACGACTGCGGACCCGTCGGGCCGGCCTGCTCAGCGGGGGGGAGCGCCAGATGCTGGCGCTGGAGGCCGCCTTCCGCAACGAGCCGCGGCTCCTGCTCGTCGACGAGGCGTCCCTGGGCCTCGCCCCCGTCATGGTGAAGGAACTCATGTCCCGCCTGAAGGAGATCGCGCGGGAGCGCAGCACCGCGGTGATCGCGGTCGAGCAGGACGCGGCCGCGGCCCTGCGGCTCGCTGACCGCTACTACGTCATGAACCACGGTCGCGTGGTCTCGGACGGCCTGGCGCGGGACGTGTCCGCGGTGGGCCTCGCCGCCGAGTACCTGGGGACGGTGCGATGACCGACCCACGGCTGGGGGTGGACGGCGTCGTCGTCGCGTTCGGCGGGCTGCGAGCTGTCGACGAGGTCTCCTTCGCGGTCCAGCCGGGCGAGACGTTCGGGATCATCGGGCCGAATGGCGCCGGGAAGACGACCCTGCTGAACTCGGTCTCCGGACTCGTCCCGCTGCGCACCGGGTCGATCAGCCTGGACTCGACCGCCATGCACGGCCTGCGCCCGCACCAGCGGGCCGCCCTGGGCGTGGGCCGCACGTTCCAGGCAGCCGAGGTCTTCAACGACTTCCGCGTCCGCGACTACATGTTGCTCGGCCGGCTGTTCGCCCAGCAGACGTCGGTGATCGGCGCCGCACTGCGGCTGCCCGGCGTCCGGCGAGCCGAGAAGTCCGAACGGGTCGCGGTGGAGAACCTGCTGGACAGGCACGGGCTGGCCGACGTCGCTGGGGTGGTCCTCAAGGAGCTGCCGTACGGGCTGCGCAAGCTCGTCGACATCCTGCGCGCCCTTGCCGGACGACCGCGCGTACTCCTGCTGGACGAGCCCACCTCGGGCACGGCCACGAGCGACCGGCTGGCCCTGCGCGACGTGCTCCTGGAGGCGGGACGCGACGGCATGACCACGGTCGTGGTCGATCACGACGTCCAGTTCGTCTCTGAGCTGTGCGGGCGGGTGCTGGTGGTCAACTTCGGCCAGCAGATCGGAACCGGCACGCCGGCCGAGGTGCTCCAGCGCCCAGACGTGCGCGCCGCGTTCATGGGGGCGGACTGACCGGACGGTCGCCCGGCCCCCACGTCAGGTCGACCGGGGGGCCGGTTGATCTGCGTCGTCGTCCGGCCGCGGAGCGAACCGCTGGACCAGGCTGGACTTCGCCACCTTGCCCATCGCGTTGCGAGGCACCTCGGCCACGATCTGCAGCTGCACCGGCAGCTTGCGCGGGTTGAGCCCACCGCGCCGCAGGTGGTCGCACAGCTCGGCGAGCGTCGGGGGGTCCGTCGCGTCGTCCGGGGCGACGATGGCGCAGACACGCTCTCCGGTCTCCGGATCGGGCAGGCCGATCACCGTCGCATCGCGGACCCCGGGGACGGCGAGCAGGTGGTCCTCGACCTCCCGTGCGGAGATGTTCTCCATGTTGCGGATGATCACGTCCTTGAGACGCCCGGCGATCGTGAGCCGTCCGGCCGCGTCGAGGTAGGCGAGGTCGCCGGTGCGGAACCAGCCCTCCTCGTCGAACGCGTCCTTGTCGAGGGCGCTGTCGACGTAGCCGACCATGAGCTGTGGAGCCTTCATCCGCAGCTCGCCCGGTTCTCCGGTGGGCGCCTCGGTCCCGTCCTCGCGGACGATCCGTGCCCGCGCACCCAGCCCCGGGCGCCCCTCGGTGGTCGCCATCTCCTCGTCCCCGGCCCGGGGATCCGCCCACGAGAAGTACGGGCACTCGGTGAGTCCGTAGCCCGAGGCGATCCCGGTGCCGCCGAGCTCGTCCCGGACGTCGGCATGCAGCGACGGCGGTCGAGGTGCTCCGCCCATGAGGAAGGCCTTCAGGTGCGGGAAGAGGCGCTCGTTCGGCCGGGCACGTTGCTCGCGCAGGAATGCCCGTGCGAACGGGACGCCGTTGCCGCCGTACGTGACGCCCTCCTCGCTCAGCAGCCGGGCGGTCGCCGCGGGCTCGAAGACGTCGTTGATGATCATTGCCGCGCCGGCCATCAGGGCGGTCATCACGTGCAGCACTCCGCCGACGTGCGCGATCGGGGCGAGCGTCGCGACTCGGTCGTCGGGCCTGAGTGGGATCCGGTCGCAGTAGATGACCGCGGCGGCCGCGAGCCCGGCATCGGTGTGCTGCGCGCCCTTGGGGTCGGAGGTGGTGCCCGAGGTGTAGAAGATCCACCGCACCTCGGGGCCTTCCGGCTCCGGAGCCAGGTCGGCCGGCCGCCCTTCGGGAAGGGTCCCGTCGGTGACCAGGACGTCGAGCGCGGGCAGGCTCTTGGCGATGGTGCGGGCCATGTCGCCGTGCGCGAAGCCGCGGAACTCCTCCGGGACGATCAGCAGCGAGCTGCGGGCCTGGCGACAGATGAACTCGACCTCCGGCTCCCGCAGCATCATCACCAGGGGGTTCTGGACCGCACCCAGCCGGGACAGCGCCGCGGTCAGGACCATCGTCTCGATCCAGCTGGGCAGCTGCCACGAGACCACGGTCCCTTCGCCGACTCCACGCGCCGCGAAACCCGCTGCGGTGCGCTCGACGGCATCCCGGAACTGGCCGAACGTCATCCGCCGTCGGCGCTCGTCGACGACGAACAGCCCGTCGGGCGTCGCCCGGGCGCGCGCCTCGGTGAGGGCCCACAGTCGCTGGCCGGTCAGGTATCCGCTCATGTGGCCTTCCTGTCAGCCGGCCCGGTGGCGCACCGGGCCGGTCACCCGTTCGGCCCGCCGGGTCACGCTGTCAGAGCGCGCGGGCCCGGTCAAGAAAGAGGGCAATCAGGTATCGATGTCGATGAGGTGATGAACGGACCCGCCCCCGGGCGCCGGCGCCCTCCGGCGTCAGGAGGGCTGCGCCTCGCCGCCGGAGATGGCGTCGCCGTTGATGGAGAAGCCGCCGTCGGCGGTGACCTCCGAACCGGTGACGAACGCGGCCTCGTCCGACGCGAGGTACAGCGCGGCGTAGGCGATGTCCATCGGGTTGCCGATCCTGGTCAGCCGGCCGCCGCCGGTGTGCAGGCCGGCGTCGCCGCGGCCGGCGACGACCCGGCCGACCAGGATGGTGTTGGCCCGGATCCCGTCGGGCGCCCCTTCCACCGCGAGGGTCCGCGTGAGGCTGTTGACGCCGCCCTTGGCCGCGCCGTAGGCGCCGAACCCGCGGTACCCGGCGATCGACTGCCCGGACGAGATGTTGATGATCGACGCCCCGTCGGCCCGCGCCAGGTGCGGCCAGGCGTACTTGGAGGCCCAGAAGACGTTGCCGGTGAGCGTCCCGGTGAGGATGCTGTCCCACTCCTCGGTCGTGTACTCGGCGACGGTCTTGACCGTGGTCGCGACCGTCGCGGTCGGCGCCGCGTTGTTGACCAGGGTGGTCAGTGAGCCGAACCGCTCGGCAACCGCTCCGATCACCTGCCGGACGCTGTTCTCGTCGGTGATGTCCAAGGGCAGGAACTCCGCCTCGCCGCCGGCCTCGCGGATGCGGGACACCACCTTCTCCCCGCGGTCGACGGTGCGGCCGGTCACTGCGACCCGGCAGCCCTCGGCCGCGAACAACTCGGCGATCGAGCGTCCGATGCCGCGCGTGGAACCCGAGACCAGTGCCGTCTTGCCCGCCAGTCGTCCGCTCATCTGCGCCGTTCCTCCTGCCGATCGTCAGGCGCGCCGTCGCGCCTGGAGGTGTCAAGGGTGTCAGAACCTCGTCAGTTGCCGAGGTTGGCCGTGACGCCGCCGTCCACGACGAGGGTGTGCCCGGTGACGAAGGCGGCCGCGGGGGAGACCAGGAAGGCGACGGCTCCCGCGATGTCGTCAGGCCTGCCGATCCGGCGGAGAGGGGTTCCCGCGATCCGCCGTGCGACGAGGTCAGGATTCTCGACCGTCGCGCGGGTCATGTCGGTGCCGATGAGGCCGGGCGCGATCGCGTTGACCCGCACGCTGTGCGGCCCCCACTCGACGGCCAGGTTGCGGGCCAGGCTGACGAGTCCGGCCTTGGTCAGCGAGTAGAGGCCGACGGCACTGCTCCCGCGCAGCGCCGCGATGCTCGCGGTGAAGACGATGCTGCCACCGCCGTCGGCGGCCAGCAGTGGCAGGGCCTCCAGCGCCAGCCACCACCCGCTGCGAAGGTTCGTGGTCATCACGCGGTCGTACGTGGCGTCGTCGACGTCGGCGAGCGGGCCGGGTGTCGGGATGATGCCGACGTTCGAGACGACTGCGTCGAGCCGGCCGAACCGGCCCACGGTCGCGGCCACCAGATCGGCGACCTGGGCGCGGTCGCTGACGTCGCAGCCCACGCCGATCGCGGACCGGCCGTCGGCGCGCAACGCTGCCGCTGCGTCCTCGCAGGCGTCCGGTTCGTTGCTGGCGAGCACCACGGCGGCTCCGCGGCCGGCGAGCATGCGGGCCGAGGCGAGGCCGATCCCGCGGCTGGCGCCGGTCACCAGCGCGACCGATCCGGACAGGTCGAACGGATCGTTGGGCAACTCGGTGCGCAGTGGTGCGGTGCTCATGCATGCTCCTGACCTGGCGTCGCCGACGAAGGCGTCGAGAGCTTATCTTCTGACAGCCTCGTCACATCCGTGGCGCCCGCGACCGACCGCACAGGAGCCGACGATGGCCGACCACACCCCACCGCCAGTCGATCTGGGGGCCGCGAACGAGGTCCTGAGTGGCCTGCGGCCGTTCCCGGTCGCCGTCACGACGGTCGCCCGCGGGCGCCGCAACGGACTCATCTCGCTGTCCGCAGGCTCGGCAGCGATCGTGCCCGAGGCGCCACGGGCGACCATCTCGCTGACCAAGTACAACCTGACGCACGACATGGTGCTCGAGTCGGGCGTCTTTGCGATGCACCTGCTGGCAGCCGCCCCGGAGGAGGCCCTGCAGTCCTCGCTGGACATTCTCATGACGCTGGGCGGCAGCTCCGGCCGGGACGGCGACAAGATCGGCCGGCTGCGGACCAGGGACGGCGTCACGGGCTCGCCGATCCTGCTCGACGCGCTGATGTACGTCGAGGCCCGCGTGGTGCACAGCCTGGACGTCGACGAGAGCACGATCTTCGTGGGCGACGTCGTGGCCGCGGAGGTGTTCTCCGGCGGGTCGAGGCTGCGGATCGGCGAGGCGTGGAAGCGGCTGCCGGCCGAGTGGATCGACCGGTACGAGCGCAACCACGAGCCGCAACTGGAGTCGGCCCGGCGGAACCGGGGGCTCCGCGTCTGACGCCGGGACAGCGCCCGGTCGGTCAGCCGGTCCCGGCGTCCGGGCCGAGGTCGAGGACCACCTTGCCCATGGCCCGCCGGTCGGCGACCGAGCGCAGCGCCTCGGCGGCGCGGGCGAGGGGGTAGCGGGCCGTCACGGTCGCGCCCAGGCCGTCGGCCTGCAGCAGCCCCAGCTCGGCGAGGTCCCGGGCGGCCAGCTCGGGGTGGTCGTCGGCGAAGGTCCGGATCTCGAAGCCGAGCACGCTCACCCCCTTCAGCAGCACCAGGTTCAGCGGTATCCGCGGGATGACTCCCGACGCGTACCCGACGGTGACGAAGCGGCCGCCGCGGCCCAGCGCACGCAGCAGCGTCTCGGCCAGGTCGCCGCCGACGAGATCGAGGACGACGGCCGCGCCGCCGCCGGTCGCCGTGCGGACGTGCCGCTTGACGTCGGGGGTGGACGACAGGTCCAGGACGGCGTCGGCGCCCAGTCCGGTGCAGAAATCCGCCTTGGCCGGTGTGGAGACGATGGCCAGGACACGGGCGCCGAGGGCCCGCGCGAGCACGATCGCGGCCGAGCCGACGCCGCCGGCCGCGCCCGTCACGGCGACCCACTCGCCCGGCGTCACGGCGGCGACCGAGCGCAGTGCCGAGTACGCCGTCGCGGACGCGACGCCGCTCGCCGCGGCCAGGACCGGATCGGCGTCCGGGGGGAGGGCGACCACGGCCGTCGCGGGGACGAGCACCTTCTCGGCGAAGGCCCCGGTCGTCCCCGTGCCGCGGACCCGGTTCCCCGGCACGAACCCGGTGGTGCCCGGCCCGGTCGCCGCGACCCGGCCGGCGAACTCGCTGCCCGGGGTGAACGGCAGCGGTGCGCGCACCTGGTAGCGGTCAGCCACGAACAGCACGTCGGTGAAGTTGACGGCGGCGGCCTCCACGTCGACCACCAGCTCGCCCGGCCCGGGCACGGGGTCGGGCAGCTCGGCCAGGGTGAGGCCCTCCGGCTCCCCGTAGGCGGTGCAGCGGACCGCCCTCATCGCGCGGGGCGGACGTCCGGCGGAACCCCGTCGAGGCGGCTGACGGCGCGCAGGCAGAAGTCGACGAGGTGCTCCCGCTCGGCGGCGTCGGGGCTCGTCCGATGGATGACGTGCCGCTGGAGGGCGCCCATGACGACGTCCTGGATCGCTTTCGCGTCGAGTTCCGGCGTGGTGCTGCCCGCCTCGCCCAGTGGCGCGACGAGCAACTCGCCGAGCCTGTCCGTCAGCGCTGCGCCCTCCGGTTCGCGCATGCGTCCGGTGTGCACCACCTGCTGGATGACCGCCGCGCCCTGCCGGGCCGCCGTCGGGCGCGTGACCTGGATCAGCACTCCGTCGATCCAGGCGGCGACCTGGTCCAGCGGCCGGGGCGCCTTGGCCATCCGGTGCTCGAGGTAGCTGCGCACCCGGATCAGGCCGCGCTCGAGCACAGCGAACAGCAGGTCGTCCTTGCCGCCGAAGTACCGGTAGAAGGTCTGGTTCGACGTCCCCGCCTCGGCCACGATGTCGGCCACCTTGGGCGCAGCCGGCGCCACCCGCTCGGCCACCCGCAGCGCCGCCTCGAGGATCGAGTCCACCTCGCCCAGCGCGTCGCGCTGGTGCCGGGCCAGGCCGCGCTCGACGGCGGCACGGACCGACGCCGGTGCGGTGTCCCACTCCATCGGCACAGTCTCCCCTCGGGCCCGTTCGGAGAATTCTATACCGTCGATGGCAGAACGTTGTTCCGCCAGTAGCGGTACGCTATTCTCGGCCCCGTCCCGATGCGTCGTCCGCCAGGAGGCCCCCCATGTCCGCACTCGACGGAGCCGTGGCACCGGCGGATCCCCTCGACGTCGGGCGGCTCGCCCGCTGGATGGACGACGAGGGCGTGGCGGGCGCGGGTGAGCGGCCGTCGGTCCGGCGACTGTCGGGTGGCTCGCAGAACGAGTTGTTCGCCCTCGAGCGCGGCGGCGAGCGGACGGTGCTGCGCATGCCGCCGGCAGGCGCCCCGGCCTCCCGCGTCGACGGCCTGCGCCGGGAGCTGCGCCTGGTGGCGGCACTGCGAGGCACCGATGTCCCGCACGCCGAGCTCGTCGCGGGTGACGGAACGGGCGAGATCCTCGGCCTGCCCTTCTACGTCATGCGGGCGATCGACGGCTGGTGCCCGGCCGACACCCGGGGCTGGCCGGCTCCGTTCGACGAGGACCTCGGCGCACGGGGCGAACTGGCCTTCCAGCTCGTCGACGGGATCGCCCGGCTCGGGCGGGTCGACTGGCGAGCCCGAGGGCTCGACGGCTTCGGCCGCCCGGACCGCTTCCACGAGCGCCAGGTCGACCGCTGGCTGTCCTTCCTCGGCGCCTACCGGTTCCGGGATCTCCCGGGACTCGACGAGGCGGCCGACTGGCTGCGCCGCAACCAGCCCCGGCACTACGAGCCGGGGATCATGCACGGCGACTACCAGTTCGCCAACGTCATGTTCGCCCACGGGGCGCCCGCCCGGCTCGCGGCGATCATCGACTGGGAGATGACGACGATCGGCGACCCGCTGCTCGACCTCGGCTGGGCGCTGATCGGCTTCGGCACCCGGGGCATCGAGGACGCCGACCTCTCCTACACCGACCTGACCGCGATGCCGCCCCGTGAGCAGCTGCTGGCCCACTACGAGCGGGTGAGCGGGCGGTCCACCGAGGACATCGGCTACTACGACGTGCTGGCCCGCTGGAAGCTCGGCGTCGTGCTCGAGAAGAGCTATGCGGCCTTCGTCCACGGCGAGAAGGTGGACCCGAAGGTGGAGGCCTTCGGCGACATCGTCCTGTCCCTGATCCGGACCGCCGCCGCGGTCGCCCGCACGATGCCGGACGGAGCGCGCTGACATGGGGTACGCCGACGAGCTGTTCGACCTGACCGACCGCGTCGTCCTGGTCACCGGCGGCAGCCGGGGTCTGGGCAAGGAGATGGCGCTGGCCTGCGCGCGGATGGGGGCCGACGTCGTCGTCGCCAGCCGCAACCTGGACAACTGCCGGGCGGTCGCCGAGGAGATCGAGCGGACCACCGGCCGCGCGGCACTGCCGTACGGCGTGCACATCGGGCGCTGGGACCAGCTGGACGGCCTCGTGGACGCCGCCTACGACCGGTTCGGCACGGTCGACGTCCTCATCAACAACGCCGGGATGTCGCCGGTGTACGACAGGCTCACCGACGTCACGGAGAAGCTCTTCGACGCCGTGGTCAACCTGAACCTGAAGGGCCCCTTCCGGCTGTCGGCGCTGGTCGGGGAGCGGATGGTGGCCGCCGGCCGCGGCTCGATCATCAACGTCAGCTCGACGGGGTCCATCCGGTCCAGCGAGTGGATCATCCCGTACGCGGCGGCGAAGGCCGGGCTGAACTCCCTCACCGACGGCCTCGCGCAGACCCTCGGCCCGCACGTCCGGGTGAACACGCTGATGTCCGGGCCGTTCTTCACCGACGTCAGCAAGGCCTGGGACCTCGACGCGGTGGCGGAGAACTCCAAGTCCCACGCCCTGCAGCGCACCGGCGAGCCGGCCGAGATCGTCGGCGCGGCGCTCTACCTGGCCTCCGACGCCTCCAGCTACACGACCGGCGCGACCCTCCGGGTCGACGGCGGCATCCCCTGATCGGCCCGTTGCGACCCTCGAGAGGAAACACGTCATGGCGTGGGACTTCAGCACCGACCCCGAGTTCCAGGACCAGCTGGACTGGGCCGCCGAGTTCGTGCGGACGCGCGTGGCACCGCTGGACCTCCGGTGGCCGCACGACGTCTACAAGCCGCACACGCCCGAGCAGCGGTTGATCATCGACCCGCTCAAGGACGAGGTGCGCATGCAGGGCCTGTGGGCCTGCCACCTCGGCCCCGAGCTCGGTGGACCCGGCTACGGCCAGCTCAAGCTGGCCCTGCTCAACGAGATCCTGGGCCGCTCGTCGTGGGCGCCGCGGATCTTCGGCACCCAGGCGCCGGACACCGGCAACGCGGAGATCATCGCCCACTACGGGACCCCCGAGCAGAAGGCACGCTTCCTGGAGCCGTTGCTGCAGGGCGACATCGTCTCGTGCTTCTCGATGACCGAGCCGCAGGCCGGCGCGGACCCGGGCGAGTTCACCACCCTCGCGGTCCGGGATGGTGACGACTGGGTCATCAACGGCCAGAAGTTCTTCTCGTCCAACGCCCGGTGGGCCGAGTTCTTCATCGTCATGGCGGTCACCGCGCCCGACGCACCCGTCCGGCACCGCATGTCGATGTTCCTGGTGCCCGCCGACACGCCGGGCATCGAGATCGACCGGAACGTGGCCCTCTACGGCGACCCCGAGGGGGAGGGCAGCCACGCCCTCATGACCTACCGCGACGTCCGGGTGCCGGCCGACTCGCTGCTCGGGGACGAGGGCGACGCCTTCGGGGTCGCCCAGACCCGACTCGGCGGGGGGCGCGTGCACCACGCCATGCGCAGCGTCGGACTGGCGCAGGCGGCGCTGGACATGATGGCCGAGCGGGCGCTCTCCCGGCGCACCCAGGGCACCCTGCTCGCCGACAAGCAGGCGGTGCAGGCGTTCCTGGCCGACTCCTACATCCAGATCCAGCAGTTCCGGATGTTCGTGATGTACACGGCATGGCAGATCGACAGGTACAACGACTACCAGCGGGTGCGCAAGGACATCGCGGCCATCAAGGTGATGACGCCGCGCGTGCTGACCGACGTCGCCCAGCGGGCCATCCAGGTGCACGGCGCGCTCGGCGTCACCGACGAGCTGCCCCTGATGAACACGCTGCTCACCGGGCTGGTCCTCGGGCTGGCCGACGGCCCGACCGAGGTGCACCAGGTCACCGTCGCCCGGCAACTGCTGCGCGGCTACCAGGCCGCCGACGGGCTGTGGCCGTCGGCCCACCTGCCGACCCGGCGGCAGGAAGCCAGGGCGCAGCTGGACGGCGCAGCACTGCCGTCGCCGGTCGGCTGACGGAGCTGCCGCCCGTCTGACACCGTGTCTACTAATATCGACGGCGTGACCGATCGAGTCGACGTCGTGGTCGTCGGTGCCGGCTTCGGCGGCATGTACGCCCTGTACGACCTGCGCCGGCGCGGTTTCACGGTGCGCGTCTTCGAGCGGGGGAGCGGGGTCGGGGGCACCTGGTTCTGGAACCGCTATCCCGGCGCCCGCTGCGACATCGAGAGCATGGAGTACTCGTACTCCTTCGACGAGGACCTCCAGCAGGAGTGGACCTGGTCGCAGCGCTACCCGACCCAGCCGGAGATTCTCGCCTACGCCGAGCACGTGGCCGACCGGTTCGACCTGCGCCGGCACATCACCTTCGGGACCGGCGTGGGCGCCGCGGCGTACGACGAGGGCACCGACGTCTGGCGGGTCACCACCGACACGGGCGAGGAGGTCGACGCCCGTTTCCTCGTCCTCGCCACCGGCGTGCTGTCCGCGACCCGGGTGCCCGAGTTTCCCGGGCTGGAGCGGTTCCGCGGACAGCTCCACCACACCGCGCGCTGGCCGGTCGACGGTGTCGACGTCACCGGCAAGCGGGTCGGGGTGATCGGCACCGGGTCCTCGGGGATCCAGGTGGTCCCGCAGCTGGCCGCGGACGCCGCCCGGCTCACCGTGTTCCAGCGCACCGCCAACTACAGCATCTCCGCCGAGAACGACCGGCTGACCGAGGAGCAGATCCGCGACGTCCGGGCCGACTACCCGGCCATCCGGGAGAAGGCGCGGCGGTCGTTCACCGGCTCGACCGTGCCGATCAACCGGCAGTCGGCGCTCGCCGTTCCCGAGGACGAGCGCCGCGCGCAGTTCGAGGCCCGGTGGAAGCTCGGCGGCTTCCCGTTCCTCGGCTCCTACGACGACGTCATGCGCGATCTGGACGCCAATGAGCTGGCCGCCGAGTTCGTCCGCGACAAGATCCGCTCGATCGTGCGGGATCCGGCCGTCGCCGAGCTCCTGACGCCCGACGACCATCCGATCGGCAGCAAGCGGATCTGCGTCGACACCGGCTACTTCGCCACGTTCAACCGGTCCAACGTGCGGCTGGTGAGCGTCCGCGAGCGGCCGATCGAGGAGATCACCGAGACCGGGCTGCGCGCCGGCGGAGAGCACCACGAGCTCGACGTCCTGGTGCTGGCGACGGGGTTCGACGCCATGACCGGCTCGTTCACCCGCATCGACATCCGGGGGCGTGGCGGGCAGACGCTCGCCGCCAAGTGGGCGGACGGCGCACGGACCTACCTCGGGGTGCAGACCGCGGGTTTCCCGAACCTTTTCACCCTCACCGGCCCGGGCAGTCCGGCCGTCCTGTGCAACATGTTCCTGGCCATCGAGCAGCACGTCGACTGGGTCGGCCGGGCCCTGTCGACGATGCGCGAGGAGGGCCACGACGTCATCGAGGCGACCGTGGAGGCTGAGGAGCAGTGGACCACGCACGTCGACGAGGCGGCCGACGGGACGCTCTACAAGCACGCCAACTCGTGGTACGTCGGGTCCAACGTGCCGGGCAAAGCCCGTGTCTTCCTGCCCTACGCGGGCGGAGTCGGGCGCTACCGCAAGATCTGTGACTCCGTGGCCGAGGACGGCTACCGCGGTTTCGTGCTCGGGCGGGCACGGGCCGGCACGCCCGCGTGAGGCGCCCGGGTGGATGCTCCGGTCAGCGCACCATCAGCGTTCCGCCGTCGACGGAGAAGATCTGCCCGGTCATGAACCGGGCGCCCTCGCCGGCGAGGAAGGCCATGACCGGCACGAAGTCGCGCTCGACGTCGCCCAGCTTGCCGCCGAGGGGCACCGCCCGCGCCATGAAGGCGTCGTGGTCGGCGAGCTGCTCGGGGGTCATCGACGCGCGGGTGGTGTCGTACATCGGCGTCCAGATCGCCGGGGCAATGGCGTTGACCGTGATCCCGTACCGGCCCCACTCCTGGGCGGCGGTGCGCGTCCAGGCGACGACCGCGCCCTTGCTGGCCGCATAGGCAGCCTTGCCGGGGAGCCCCGACACCCCGGCCGCCGAGGCGAAGTTCAGGATCTGGCCGCCGGCCTCGCGCAGGTGGGCGAACGCTGCCTGGTTGGTCAGGAACGTGCCGGTGGCGTTCACCGTCAGCACCCGGTTCCACATCTCGAACGGCGTGCTCTCGGCCGGTGAGCCGGGCGCGATGCCGGCGGCGTGCACGAGCACGTCCAGGCCGCCCAGCAGCCCGACCGCCTCGGCCGTCGCCGACTCGACCGAGACGGGGTCGGTCACGTCGCACCGGAGGAACCGGGCACCGGCCTTCTCGGCGATGCGGGCTCCCTCGTCGGCGGTGACGTCCATCGAGACGACGTCGGCACCCAGCCCCGGGAACCGCTCCACCAGACCCGCGCCCATCCCGCTCGCGCCGCCGGTGACGATGATCCGACGACCGTCGAGACGGACGGTGCCGGCCGGGGCGGTCATCGCGGCATCCCCAGGACGCGCTCGGCCAGGATGTTGCGCATGATCTCCGTCGTACCTCCGGCGATGGTGGCGGCCCGGCTGGACAGGTAGGCCCGATGGGCCCGTCGACCGGTGTCGGCGGTCAGGGCCCGCAGGCCCAGTGCGGCGAGGTGCGTGTCGCCCTGGCGCTGGGTCGCGAGCGCCCACAGGAGCTTGATCACGGAGTGTTCGGCGCCCGGCGCGCCTCCCTCGGCGATGAGCCCGAGGGCCCGCTCGCCGAGCAGTCCGCACAGCCGGGCCTCGACCAGACGATCGGTCAGCTCGAGTCGCATCTCCGGCTCCAGGTCGCGGCCGGCCAGTGCGTCGACCACCTCGTCGAGGTCCTGCTCGAGGCCGGCTGCCATCTCGATGACGCCGGCCCGCTCGAACGCCAGCGTCGTCATGGTGACGTTCCAGCCCTCGTGCAGCGGCCCGAGCAGAGCCGAGTACGGGACGTGCACCTCGTCGTAGAACACCTCGGCGAAGCCGCTCTCGCCGGTGATCTGCACGATCGGCCGCCGGGTGACGCCGGGGGAGTCGAGCGGGACCAGCAGCGCGGAAATGCCGCGGTGCGCAGAGGCGTCGGGGTCGGTGCGGACGAGCAGCAGGCAGTGGGAGGCCTCCATGCCCTCCGACGTCCACACCTTCTGGCCGGTGATGACGAACTCCCGATCGTCACCCTCTCCCTGGATCACCGCGCGGGTGCGCAGTGAGGCCAGGTCGCTGCCCGAGCCGGGCTCGGAGAAGCCCTGACACCAGATCTCGTCGAGGGACTGGATCGCGGCGAGATGACGCTGTTGCTCGGGCGTGCCGAAGCGCATCAGCGTGGGCGCAACGTTGTTCACGCCCAGGACGCCGGCAAGGGGCGACGGCGCGCGGTGCAGCGCCAGCACGCGGTCGCAGAGCACCTGGTCGACGACGCCGAGCCCGCGGCCGCCGAACTCCACCGGCCACTGCGGCGCGATCCAGCCGGCGGCGTGCAGGGCGCGCTGCCAGTCCATCCGCGCGGGGAAGGAGTTGTCCTCGCCCCACGTCTCCCGGTGCCGGGGGAGCAGCTCCCTGACGACCGCGTCCAGCTCGGCCGCCGGGCCGGACGACGGCACGAGGCCGGTCCGGGTCGCGCTGTTCCGGCGCGCGGTCGGGTCCAGCCGCCGCCGGTGGGCGCTGGCACCGCCGAACAGCGCCGCCGCGGCCGCGGCCCGGCGGAGGTACAGGTGGGCCTCGTGCTCCCAGGTGAAGCCGATGCCGCCGCAGACCTGCAGGTAGTCGTTGGCCACCGAGTTGCCGGCCGAGCCGGCCTGCAGCAGCGCAAGTGCCAGGGCGTCGTCCAGCGCATCGGGGTCGGTGTCGGCGCGGTCGAGGAGCTGGGCCAGGTGCCGGGTCGCGGCGCGGGCCTGCTCGACCTCGGCCAGCATCTGGGCGCACCGGTGCTTCACCGCCTGGAAGGCGCCGATCGGCCGGCCGAACTGCTGCCGGTCGGCGGCGTAGGCGACCGCC
The DNA here is from genome assembly GCA_025465155.1 of Frankiales bacterium. GTDB lineage: Bacteria > Actinomycetota > Actinomycetes > Mycobacteriales > Geodermatophilaceae > Geodermatophilus. The sequence goes on along the minus strand of JAODNJ010000025.1, from coordinate 22,853 downwards.
TCTGTGAGGCAGTGCCCGGCCGCCCCGACCAGCTCGGCGGCCGACGCCAGGCCGGCGGTCGCGCGGCCCCGGCGCACGGCGGCCAGGGCCGGATCCCCGGACGCCAGGACGGTGGCCGCCGCATCGTCGAGGCGCAGCCGGCCCACCGGACGGGTCGCGTCCAGGGACTCGAGCCGCTCGCTGTGCACCCCGTCGGCGCCGGTCGCGACCGCTATGAGCAGCGGCCCCTCGGCGGAGTCGGCCAGGAGCAGCACCTGCCCGGCCTCGGGGCCCACCAGGTGCTCGACCGTGCCGGTGACCTGCACCTGCGCCCCCGGCCCGGCGGCCCCGGACGCCCGCACCGCGTCGCTGCCGTCGCCGGCCACCCAGCCGACGGCGGCCCCGACGCTGCCCTCGGCGAGCGCGCCGCGCAGGTCGGCCGCGGCGCCGGGGAGGTCGGCCAGCGCGCCGAGAGCGCCGGCCACCCCTACCGCGGGAGTCGGCGCGAGAGCGGCCCCGGTGACCTCCAGGGCCACGGCCAGGTCGGTCCAGCGGCCGCCGGAACCGCCCTGGTCCTCGGGGACGGGCAGGCCGGGGACACCGAGTTCCGCCAGCGCCGACCACAGGGGGTGCTCGGAGACCGATTCCGGGCAACCGATCTGCTTGTGCAGCTCGTCGGCCGGCCAATGCCGGGCGAGGAGTCGTGCGACTCCGTCGGCGAGTGCGCGCTGGTCCTCGGTGTCGGCGACTCCGACCTGGTTGATCACGAGCCCTGCCTTCAGGGCGCCGCGACCCCGAGGGGACCGGAACCCGCGGATCCGTTGGGTGCCAGTACGGCCCGATCGGCCGCACGGATGTGCACAGTATGTCAGAAAACTCCCTGCTGACACGAGCCCGTGGGAGCGAATGTGGTGCGATCCGATAACGTAATGTGCTGTTTCTGACGCGACGATCGCCGCCGGCTGATGCCGCGGACGGAAGGGGCACCCGTGAGCACACCGGTGGGCACCGTCGGCACGGAGTGGGAGGTCGTCGTCGAGCGCGGCAAGATCCGCGAGTTCGCCGCCGCGATGCAGTCCGATCTGCCGGCCTACCAGGGCCCCGACGCCGTCATCCCGCCGACGTTCCTCGCCTCGGCGGTCCAGTGGGCGCCCGAGGGGGCCAGGATCGGGCACGGGTTCGACCGCCGCAGGCTGCTGCACGGCGAGCAGGAGTACCGCCTCTTCGGCCCCCCTCCCCGCGTGGGTCAGGTCCTGCGGGCCCAGGACCGGGTGGAGGACCGCTACGAGAAGCCGGGCAAGCGGGGCGGCACGATGAAGTTCGTGGTGATCGTGACGGAGTTCCGCGACGAGGAGGGTGCGCTCGTCGCCGAAGCGCGGGCCACCTACATCGAGACGGCGAAGCCGGCGAAGGAGGAGGCATGAACACGCCGGCAGCGGCGGGTCTGGAGGTGGGTGCCGAGGCTCCGCCCAAGGACTACGGACCGATGACGCGGCAGATGTTCGTGCGGTACTCGGGCGCCTCCGGCGACCTCAACCCGATGCACTACGACGATGCGATGGCTCGCGGCGCCGGTTACCCGTCGGTCTTCTCCCAGGGCATGCACGTCGCGGCCCTGCTCGCCGGCTATGCCGTGGAGTGGCTGGGCGCCGAGAACGTCCGCCGCTTCGGCGTCCGGTTCCGCACCCAGGTGTTCCCCGACGACGTCCTGACGTGCACCGGCCGGGTCACCGCGGTCAGCGACACCGACCAGGGGCGGCTGGTGACCGTCGAACTCGAGGCCGCGGTCGCCGGCAAGCCGGCCGCCGTCTCGGGGACCGCGGACTTCCTACTGCCGTCCTGAGCAGGCACGAGCCCCGCCGGCTCGCTCAGCGCAGCAGCCGGCGGGCGATGATCATGCGCTGCACCTCGGACGCGCCCTCGCCGAGCAACTTGACCCGCAGGTCGCGAAACCAGCGCTCGATCGGCATCTCCTTCGACAGGCCCATGGCGCCGAAGACCTGCATGACCCGATCGAGTACGCGAAACGCCGTCTCGGTGCCGTAGACCTTGCTGACCGAGGCGTCCACCTGCACGTCCTTGCCGAGGTCGGCGTTCCATGCCGCCTGGTACATGAGCAGGCGCGCCGCGCGGAGTTCGATCTCGCTGTCGGCGAGCACGAACTGGACGGCCTGCTTGTCCGCGAGGGGGCCGCCGAACACCTGGCGTTCCTTCGCCCACTCGATCGCGAGGCCGAGTGCGTGCTGGGCGATCCCGATCGGTCCGGCGGCGTAGACGATGCGGCCGTGCACCAGGAACTCGCTGGCCAGGCCGAAGCCCTCGCCCTCCGCGCCGATCCGGTTGTCGATCGGCACCCGCGCGTCGTCGAAGTGCAGCTCGTAGGGGGAGAAGCTGTTCATGACCCCGATCGGCGTCATGGTGAGGCCCGGGGTGTCCCGCTCGACGACGAGGCAGCTGATCCCGCCGCGCTCGTCCGCCCCGCCGGTGCGGGCGTAGACGACGCCCCAGTCGGCGGTTCCGGCGTGCGAGATCCACATCTTGGCGCCGTTGAGCACGTACTCGTCGCCGTCGCGCTCGGCTCGGCAGCGGATCGCGCGGGCCGGGTCGGAACCACCGGTCGCCTCCGTGATCGCGGTGAACGCCTTCCCGGCGCGCCCTTCGACGATGGGGCGGCCGAAGCGATCCCACTGCTCGGGGGTGGCGCGGAAGAGGACACTCGGCGGATTGCCGCCGAAGGCGCCGCCCGCGGGGAAGTAGGCCCCCATCCGGCAGGCCGCGGCCGCCTCGGCGACGACGACCTGACCGAGCACCGACAGCCCCGCGCCGCCGAACTCCTCGGGTGTCGCGAGCGCCCAGAGGCCGAGGTCGCGCGCCTTCTTCTGCAACCCGGCCAGCTCGGCGGCGGGAAAGCCGGCCGCGTCGTGGGGCAGGCGATCCTCGAGCGGCCGGACCTCGGTCTGCACGAACCGGCGAACGGTCTCCCGGAGGAGAACGAGCTCCTCGGGCAGCTCCCAGGCTCCCGTGGGGGCGGTCGCGTCGGTGGGGGCGGTCACGGGCTGCTCCTCAGTCGGTCCATGCCGCGAGCACGGCCGCGACAGCGGTGGGCCCGGGTGCGGGAAGGGTCGGATCCTCGGACGGCGTCCGGGAGAACCGGGGGGCCGGCGCCGGCTGGTGGACGCCGCCCACCTCGACCAGTGAGCGGCGGTGCGCCAGCTGTGGGTGGTCCGGCGCCTCGGCGAACGACAGGACCGGAGTGACACAGGCGTCGGTCCCGGCGAACACCTGGGTCCATTCGGCCCGCGTACGCGTGGCGAAGACGGCGGCGAAGGTCTCGCGCAGCCGCGGCCAGCCGGCGCGGTCACCCTGCTCCGGTAGGTCCGCCGCGTCGAGCCCGAGGCCCCGGAGCAGTGCTGCATAGAAGCGCGGCTCCAGCGCGCCCACCGCCATGTGGCCGCCGTCGGAGGACGCGTAGACGTCGTAGAACGGCGCGCCGGAGTCCAGCCGGTTGGTTCCGCGCTCGGCACGCCAGGCCCCCGCGCCGTGCAGCCCCCAGATGGCCGCGGCGAGGCTGCTGGTGCCGTCGACGATCGCCGCGTCGACGACCTGGCCGACGCCGGAGCGTCCTCGCTCGATCAGCGCGGCCAGCACCCCGAGCAGGAGGTAGAGCGAGCCGCCGCCGTAGTCGCCGACGAGGTTCAGCGGGACCGTCGGCGGGGCGCCGTCCCGGCCGATGGCGTCCAGAACACCGGTGAGCCCGATGTAGTTGATGTCGTGGCCGGCGGTCCGGGCGAGCGGACCGTCCTGTCCCCACCCCGTCATGCGGGCGTAGACCAGCCGGGGATTGGCGGCCGCGCACGCGTCTGGCCCCAGTCTCATGCGTTCCATGACCCCCGGCCGGAACCCCTCGAGGAGGACGTCGGCCCGGCCGATCAGCTGCAGAACGTCGGCGCGCCCCGCCTCGGTTCCGGCGTCGATCTCCACCAGCGCGCGGCTGCGCGGGGGCTGTCGCCCGGCCGGGCGGCGGAGGAGCACCCCGGGCCGCTCGACGCGGACGACGTCGGCGCCCAGGTCGCCGAGCAGCATCGCGGCATGGGGAACCGGCCCCATCCCCGCCATCTCGACGACCCGGACCCCCTCGAGGGGGCCCATCGTCAGGCGCTCCGGGGAGCCGGCACCTCGAGCACCATCGCCGCGCCCATGCCGCCGCCGGCGCACATCGAGACGACGCCGATGCCGCCACCGCGCCGCCGCAGCTCGTGGACGAGGGTGACCACCATGCGGGCGCCCGTGGCGGCGACGGGGTGGCCGAGGCTGACCCCGCTGCCGCTGACGTTGACGATCTCCTCGTCGATGCCGAGGACCCGCGTCGAGGCCACCGCCATGGCGGCGAAGGCCTCGTTGATCTCGAACAGGTCGACGTCGGCGAGCTCGAGGCCCGCGCGGCGCAGCGCCTTGGGGATGGCGAGGGTGGGGGCGAGCCCCGTCCGGACCGGGTCGACGCCGACGGCGGTCCACGACCGGATGACGGCGAGGGGCTCCAGACCCTGCGCGGCGGCGACCTCGTCGGAGGTCAACATCACGGCGGCGGCGGCGTCGTTGATCCCGGAGGAGTTGCCCGCGGTGATGCTGAACCCGGGGATCTCCGGGTGCAGCGGCTTGAGGGCGGCGAGCTTCTCCATCGTGCTGCCGCGCCGGGGGTGCTCGTCGATCTCGAAAGTGGTCTCGACCCCGTCCGGCCGGCGCACCCGGAGGGGCACGATCTCGTCGACGAACCGGCCCTCGTCGATGGCCCGGATCGCCCGCTCGTGCGAGCGCAGCGCCCAGGCGTCCATCTCCTCGCGGGTCACGCCGACCTCCTGCGCGGCGTTCCAGCCGACGGTGATCGTCATGTCGCGGTTGGGGGCATCAGGGCGGTCGGGGTGGCTGGGGGACATCCAGTCCTCGAGCCAGTTCTCGGTGCCCGGCTCACGCCAGCGGAGGACGGGGGCCGTCGAGCGCGACTCGACGCCGCCCGCGAGGACGACGTCGTCCATCCCGGCGCGGATGCCGGCCGCCGCGGTGGCGACCGCGGTCAGCCCGGTGGCGCAGTGCCGGTTCATGGCCACACCGGGCACGCCGGTCATCCCGCTGGAGACCGCCGCGTGCCGTGCGACGTCGCCGCCGCCGTACATCGCCTCGCCCAGGATCACGTCGTCGATCTGGTCGGCGGACAGCCCGCTGCGCTTGACGGAGGCCTCGACGACGGCGTCCGCGAGGTCGAAGGCGCTGGTGTCGGCCAGGGTTCCCTTGCGGTAGGTGCCGATGGCGGTCCGGCACGCGGAGACGACGACTGCTTCGGGCATGGCTGCGTTCCCCTGTTCGGTCACGGCAGAGGGGCGGACGCCCCACACCTCGGACCATCTGACACGACTGTAGCCTTCGGTCCGAGCCGTGTAGAGAGGACGCTGTAAATGCCGGCGTTGTCTCCTGCCGGGTCGAGAACTAGTTTCTGACACACCGTCGGATCCACATCAGGGGATTCGTGCGCGTCCCGACCGGCCGTCCCGGGCCGGCTCCCTCATCGGCGAGGAGCTCGAACTGATGACCCGACCGCAGTCCCGGATCCTGCCGCAGGTGACGGCGGACTCCCGTGCCTTCTGGAGCGGGGGCGCCGAGGGGGAGCTGCGCATCTACCGGTGCCACAACTGCGGCAGGTGGTTCCATCCGCCGGTCGGCGTGTGCTTCCGCTGCCGCAGTCGCGACGTGGCCCCCGAGGCCGCCTCGGGGCGCGCGACGGTCGCCGCCCTCACCGTCAACCACCACCCGTGGTTCGGGGAGGTGTTCCCGCCGCCCTACGTCGTCGCCATCGTCGAGCTCGCCGAGCAGCCAGACGTCCGGTTGACGACGCAGATCGTCGACTGCCCGGTCGAGGACGTGCACATCGGCATGCCGGTCGAGGTGGACTTCGAGCAGCACGACGACGTGTGGGTGCCGGTCTTCCGGCCTGCCGCCTCGACCACCGCGACCAGGAACGGGGGGAACCAGTGACCTTCGTCGACGACCGTGTCGTCATCACGGGGATCGGGCAGTCCGACGTCGGCCGCCGGCTCGGCCGCACCGGCGTGGACCTGGCCATCGACGCCGCGCTCGCCGCGATCGCCGACGCAGGCCTGCAGCCCGAGGACATCGACGGGGTGGCCAGCTACCCCGGGAACGTGCCCGCCGAAGGCGGTTTCGTCGGTGCGCTGAGTCACGACATCCGGGACGCCCTCGGTCTGTCGACCACGTGGGTGCTCAGCGGCGCGGAGACGCCCGGACAGATCGGCACACTCATGGACGGCGCCGCCGCGATCGCGGGGGGGCGCGCCACGCACGTGCTCAGCTTCCGGTCCGTGTGGGAGTCCACTGCACAGGCTGCCGGCCGGGCCCAGGCATTGACCGGCGTGGCTGCCCGGGCGGGCGGGCACGCGGAGTTCCGGATGCCCTTCGGCGCGGCCTCGGCGGCCAACTGGATCGCGATGTACGCCCAGCGCTACATGCACGAGCACGGCCTGACCCGCGAGCAGCTCGGGCAGATCCCGCTGAACGGCCGGAGGAACGCGGCGCGCAACCCGAAGGCGATCTACACGGACCCGATGACGCTGGACGACTACCTCGACGCGCGGATGATCTCCTACCCGTTCGGGCTCTTCGACTGCGACGTCCCCTGCGACGGCGCCACCGCGGTGATCCTTTCCCGCCGGGAGGCCGCGGGAGGCCTGCGCCGGCCGGCGATCGCCATCGAGGCGGCGGGCTCGGCGCTCTACGAGCGGCACACCTGGGACCAGCGCACCGACCTGACCACGATGGCCGCGCACGACACCACGCACCACCTCTGGCAGAACACGAAGATGACGCCCGCCGACGTCGACTTCGCCGAGCTGTACGACGGGTTCAGCTACCTGTGCGCGCAGTGGATCGAGGCGTTCGGCTTCTGCGAGAAGGGAAAGGTGGGCGCGTTCCTCTCCGAGCCGGAACGCTTCGCCCTGGACGGCGATCTGCCCATCAACACCCACGGGGGCCAGCTGTCGGCGGGCCGGCTGCACGGCTACGGGTTCCTTCACGAGGCCTGCCTGCAGCTGTGGGGCGAGGCAGGGGAGCGGCAGATCCCCAAGGACGTCGAGATCGCCGCCGTCGGGGTGGGCGGCGGCCCGGAGGCCGGCTGCCTGCTGCTGCGCCGCGAGGGCTGAGCCCCGCTCCGGGCGGCGCATCCCCGCCGCGCCATGGAATCTGACAGTAGCGTCAACTACGGTGTGGCCCAGGTGCCAGCCGAACTTCGAGGAGTGCAGATGGACGTGAATGGGGTCAGCGCGATCGTGAACGGCGGCGCCGGCGGCCTCGGCGAGGCGACCGTGCGCCGCCTCGCCGACGCCGGTGCGGCGGTGGTGATCGCCGACGTCAGCGACGAGCGGGGCAAGGCGCTCGCCGCCGAACTCGGCGACCGCGTGCAGTACGTGAACACCGACGTCCTGGACGACGACAGCGTCCGGAGCTCGATCGTGGCTGCGCAGGAGCTGGCGCCGCTCGGGATCGTCGTCAACGCCCACGGCGGCACTCCCGGTCCGCCCAGCCGGCTGGTCGACCGCAACGGCGACCCGGCTCCGCTGGACCAGTTCACCTGGTACCTGAACCTGTACCTCACCGGCACGTACAACACGATGCGGCTCGGAGCCGCGGCGATGGCCCGCAACGAGCCCGACGCCGACGGCGCGCGCGGCGTCATCGTCAACACGGCCAGCATCGCCGCGTTCGAGGGGCAGACCGGGCAGACGGCGTACTCGGCGGCCAAGGGCGGCGTCGTGGGGCTGACGCTGCCGGCCGCCCGCGACCTGAGCCCACTGGGCATCCGGGTGGTCGCGATCGCCCCCGGCACCTTCTTCACTCCCGCCTTCCGCATGGAGCGCGAGGAGGCCGAGAAGCACTGGGGGACCGGCGTACCGTTCCCGCGCCGGATGGGCAGTCCCTCGGAGTACGCCGAGCTGGTGCACTCGATCGCCATCAACAGCTACCTCAACGGCGAGGTCATCCGGCTCGACGGCGCTCTCCGCTTCCAGCCCAAGTAAGGGGACGAGATGTCCGACGAGGTCCTGGTCGAGCGCCGCGGCGCCGTCCAGCTGATCACTATCAACCGGCCCGAGGCCAAGAACGCGCTGAACGCGGAGGTGGCCCGGGTCGTCGCCGAGGCCGTCGACGAGCTGGACGCCGACGACGAGCTGCGGGTCGGGGTGCTCACCGGTTCCGGCGGGACCTTCTCCTCGGGGATGGACCTCAAGGCCTTCCTCCGGGGCGAGACGCCGGCCATCGAGGGCCGCGGGCTGTGCGGCATCACCCAGACCCCCCCGCGCAAGCCCCTGATCGCTGCGGTCGAGGGCTGGGCGCTGGCCGGCGGGTTCGAGCTGGTGCTCGCCTGCGACCTCATCGTCGCTGCCCGCACTGCCCGCTTCGGCGTGCCCGAGGTCAAGCGGTCGCTGGTCGCGGGGGGCGGGGCCGCCCTCCAGCTGCCGCGCCGCATCCCCTTCGCGGTGGCGCTCGAGCTGCTGCTCACCGGTGACCCCGTCGGCGCCGAGCGGGCCGCCGCGGTCGGGCTGGTCAATCGTGTTGTCGACGAGGGCGGCGCCCTCGACGCCGCGCTGGAGCTCGCCGGCACGATCGCGGCCAACGGGCCCCTCGCCGTGGCGGCGACCCGGCAGATCGCCCGGTCTGCGGCCGACTGGACGCTCGACGAGAGCTGGGCCCGTCAGGACGCGATCATGCGCCCGGTCTTCGCCTCCGAGGACGCCCGAGAGGGTGCGACCGCCTTCGCGGAGAAGCGGACGCCGGTCTGGCGCGGGCGCTGACCGTGTTGCGGACGCCACACGTGGGCCACGGCCCGCACCGTCCCTCCGGCCGGACGCCGGCGCGGCGGCGCGGCTCCGTGCGGCGGACCAGTTCCCTCGACCTGCTCGACGCCGGTGGGCACGGACCGCTCCGGTTGCGGGGCACGGCGCGCGACCTACGCACCGCGGACTCCACGGGCGACGAGGTGCTGGGGGCCGCGGAGCTGGACGTCGTGGTGGAGCGCGCGCCCCGCCCGGTGGTCTCGGCGGTGCGGGCGCGCCCCGCGCTGCCGGGGCTCGACCGGCTGGTGGGGGCGCCGGCCATGTCCGGCTACCGCGCGGCGCTGGCCGAGGCACTGCCGGACGAACCCTCCGGGGCCGGCCCACTGCACGTGTTGCTCGACGACGTCCCGGGTGCCGTGATCATCTCCGGCTACGCATGGGCGGTCGAGCCGTCGGCCGGCCGTCCGCCGCTGACCCGCGAACCCCCCGCGGATGTCTGCTCCGGGTGGCGCTCCGACGGAACGATGATGACCGGGCTGCGGGCCCAGGGGAGCATGCCGCGGCTGGCCGGGCCCCCTGCGCCGGCCCTGGTACGGGCCGACGATCCGCTGGCCTGGCACGAGCTGCCCCCGCTCGGGCCGCGGGAGATGCGGCGGCTCCGGCGGACCGACGTCGGGCTGGACCCCACCCACCCCGGCATCCTCGTCGTGGACGCGATGTTCCGGGACAGCTACGTCGACTCCGACGGCGACGAGTCCGTCGTGCACGAGTACGGGCTGGCGGCCCGGATCGACCGGGACGCGCTGACCGTGCTGCGCGTCGTGGCCGACCCGCGCGTGCTGCCCTGGCAGGAATGCCCGGTCGCGGGCGCGAGCGCCGGACGGGTCGTGGGACAGCGGCTTCCCGGGCTGCGCACGCACGTGCGCAACGAGCTGATCGGCACGTCGACCTGCACGCACCTCAACGACCTGCTGCGCTCTCTCGACGACGTCGCGGTGCTGGCCCGCGCGCTGTAGACCGCGGGGCCGGCACCGGCCGCGTCACCCCAGCGTGAAGGGATCCCGGCTGGCGCCGGTCAGCTCCACCCACACCGACTTGGTCTCGGTGTAGTCGCGGATGGCATCGGCGCCGCTCTCCCGGCCGATGCCCGAGGCGCCCACGCCACCGAAGGGCACCTGAGGGGCCACCACGCGGTAGGCGTTGACCCACACGGTGCCGGTGTGCAGCCGGGCCGCGACGCGGTGCGCCCGCTGGACGTCCTTGGTCCACACCGAGCCGGCCAGGCCGAACGGGGTGTCGTTGGCCTGGGACACGGCGTCGTCCTCGTCGGTGAAGGTGTTGACCGTCAGCACCGGGCCGAAGATCTCCTCGGTGACCGCCCGCGCGTCGCGGGGGAGGTCGCGCAGCACGGTGGGCTTCACGAAGTACCCGCCGAGGTCGGCGACGGCCTCGCCGCCGCAGGCGATGACGGCGCCCTGCTCCTTCGCCGCGGTGAAGTGCTCCAGCACCTTGGCGTACTGCCGGTCGTTGGCCAGCGGGCCCATCTCGGTCTCGGGCGCACGCGGGTCACCGATGACGATCCGCTCGGTCCGGTCCACGATCTTGGCCACGAGCTCGTCGGCCACCGAGGCGTGCACGAGCAGCCGGGAGCCGGCCAGGCAGGTCTGACCGGTGGCGGCGAAGATTCCGGCGATGACGCCGCTCGCGGCGGCGTCGAGGTCGGCGTCCTCGAAAACGACCTGTGCCGACTTCCCACCGAGCTCGAGGGTGACCCGGGCCAGGTTCTCCGCCGCGGCGTGCGCTACCGACCGGCCGGTCTCGGTCGAGCCGGTGAACGCGACCTTGTCCACACCCGGGTGGGCGGCCAGCGCCTTCCCGGTCTCGGGGCCCCAGCCGGTGACGACGTTGACGACACCGGGCGGGAAGCCGGCCTCGACGACCAGCTCCGCGAGCGCCACCGTCGAGGCGGGTGTGTAGTCGCTGGGCTTCACGACGACGGTGCAGCCGGCCGCGAGCGCGGGGGCCAGCTTCCAGGTGAGCAGCAGCAGCGGCGAGTTCCACGGGGTGATGGCCGCGACCACGCCGACCGGCTCGTGCCGCGTGTAGACGAGGAAATTCGACTTCCCGGTGGGGATGACCTCGCCGTGCGCGGTCTCGGCGACCCCGGCGAAGTACGTGTACCAGGTGGCCAGGCTGCGCATCTGCCCGGACATCTCGCGCAGCAGCTTGCCGCCGTCGCGTACCTCGATCTCGGCGAGCGTGTCGGCGTCCCGGATGATCAGCTCGGCCAGCCGCCGTAGCAGGGCACCGCGCTCCGGCGGGGTCATCGCGCCCCACGGGCCCGACAGCGCGGCACGCGCGGCGGCGACCGCCTGGTCGACGTCCTCCGCCGAGCCGTCGGCGACGCGCGCCCACGGCTGCCGGGTGAACGGGTCCAGCGACTCGTAGGTCCGCCCGGAGACGGACGGGACCGCCTTGCCGCCGATGTACAGGCCGTACTCGGCGAGGTCGGCGGCGGTGGTCTCGATGATGGTGCTCATGGGTGCCTCCTCCGGAGGATCAGGGGTCGAGCCGGCCGCGCTTGACGAGCTGGGCGGCGATCACGTTGCGCTGGATCTCGTTGGTCCCCTCGCCGACGATCATCAGCGGGGCGTCGCGGAAGTAGCGCTCGACGTCGAACTCGGTCGAGTAGCCGTAGCCGCCATGGATGCGCACCGCGTTCAGGGCGATCTCCATGGCCGTCTCCGACGCGAAGAGCTTGGCCATCCCCGCCTCCATGTCCGCGCGCCGGCCCGAGTCGTACACGCGCGCGGCGTGCAGCACCAGCTGCCGGGCCGCGGTGAGCTTGGTGGCCATGTCGGCGAGGTAGTTGCCGATCGACTGGTGCTGCCAGATCGGCTTGCCGAAGCTGTGCCGCTCCTGCGAGTAGCGCAGGGCGTCGTCGAAGGCGGCCTGGCCCACCCCCACGGCCCGGGAGGCGACCTGGATGCGGCCGGTCTCCAGGCCCTTCATCATCTGCGCGAAGCCGCGGCCCTCGACCCCGCCGAGCAGGGCTGACGCCGGGGCGCGGTAGTCGTCGAAGGACAGCTCGCAGCTCTCCACACCCTTGTAGCCGAGCTTGGGCAGATCGCGGGAGACGGCGAGACCGGGTCCGTGCTCGACCAGCAGGATGGAGATTCCGGCGTGGGCGGGGCTGGCGGTGGGGTCGGTCTTGCACAGCAGGGCGATCAGCTGCGAGCGACGGGAGTTGGTGATCCACGTCTTCGAGCCGTTGACCAGGTAGCCGTCGCCGTCGCGATGCGCGGTCGTGGTCATGGCCTGGAGGTCGGAACCGCCGCCGGGCTCGGTGAGCGCCATGGTGGCCCGTACCTCACCGGTCGCCATCCGGGGCAGGTACCGGTCCTTCTGCTCATCGGTGCCGTAGGCCAGCAGCAGCTTGGCGACGACGGTGTGCCCACCCATGGCACCCGCCAGCGACATCCAGCCCCGGGCCAGCTCGGCGGTGACCAGCGCGTAGCAGGGCATCGAGACCGCCGCGTCACCCCACGGTTCCGGGATGGCCAGTCCGAAGATGCCGAGGTGCTTCATCTGGTCGATCAGCTTGTCCGGGTACTCGTTGGCGTGCTCGAGGTCTCGCGCCACCGGCCGCACCTCGCGGTCGACGAAATCGCGGACGGTCGCGACGACGTCGCGTTCCTCGGCGCTCAGTTCCACGTCGTGCCCTCTCAGATGACGCCCTGGCCGCGAAGCCGGGCGATGTCGTCGTCGGTGCGCCCCAGCGAGCGCAGGACCTGGTCGGTGTGTTCTCCGACGGCGGGGACGGGGTCCATCCGCGGCGTCACGCCCGATACGTCGGCCGGCGGCAGCAGGGCGCGCACCGCGCCGCCGGGGGTGGCCACCGTGCGCCACCGGTCGCGGCCGGCCAGCACGGGGTGCTCGAGGAACTCCGGGACCGACCGCAGCCGAGCGTGCGCGACGCCGGCCTCGTCGAGCGCGGCCACCACGGCGGCGGTGCCCATCGCTCCCACCCGCTTGGCCACCAGATCGTTGAGCTCGCCGCGGTGGGCTACCCGGGTGGAGTTGCGGTCGAACCGCGGGTCGTCGGCGAGGTCGGCATCGTCGAGAACGACCGCGCAGAACCGCCGCCACTCGCGGTCGTTCTGCACCGCGACGACGACCGTGTCGCCCTCGCCGGTCGTGCAGGGCCCGTACGGCGCGATCGTCGCGTGCTCGGCGCCGACCCGGGCGGGCGGCCGGCCACCGTACTCGGTGTAGTAGGCCGGCGAGCCCATCCACTCGGCGAGCGCCTCGAACAACGAGACCTGGACGGCCGGTGCCCGGCCGGTGGTGGCCCGCTGCAGCAGTGCGGTCAGAACCCCGGAGTAGGCGTACATGCCGGCCGCGATGTCGGCCACGGAGATGCCCACCTTCACGGCTTCCTCCGGCGTTCCGGTGAGCGACATGAGCCCCGACTCGGCCTGGACGAGCAGGTCGTAGGCCTTGCGGTCGGCCCACGGGCCGTCGGCGCCGAATCCCGAGACGTCGCAGACGACCAGCCGGGGGTAGCGAGCCTGCAGGTCGGCCGCGGACAGCCCCATCCGGGCGGTGGCGCCGGGTGCCAGGTTCTGCACGAAGACGTCGGCGCCGGCGAGCAGCTCCCCCAGCACGGCGCGGCCCTCGGCCGACTTGAGGTCCAGCGTGAGCGACTCCTTGGAGCGGTTGAGCCAGACGAAGTAGCTGGACTGGCCGTGCACCGCCTCGTCGTAACCGCGGGCGAAGTCGCCGGCGCCCGGCCGCTCCACCTTGATGACCCGAGCGCCCAGGTCGGCCAGCTGCCGGGTGGCGAACGGAGCCGCCACGGCCTGCTCCAGGCTGATGACCGTGACGCCGTCGAGGGGTCCGTGCGAGGTCGTCGGCCCGCTCATCGGAATCGCTGCTCGCGGCGGGGACCCCGGGCGATGCCCTTCTCCCGGCCGGCGTTGCCCAGCTGGGCGTAGGACAGGCCGTGGCGCAGGGCCTGCGACGGCGGCTGGTCGAGGGCCTCCCAGATGGCCCGCACCGTGCCTTGCACCGCCTCGGGCCGGCGACCGGCGATCTCCGTGGCCAGTGCGTGCGCCGTCGGCCAGAGGGCCTCGCGGGGAACGACCTCGGTCACCAGACCGAGCCGCAGGGCGGTGGCGGCTGTGATCCGCTCCTCGTTGCCGGTGAGCGCCCAGCGCAGCACGTCACCCAGGGGCACGCCGCGGCGCAGCATCCCGATCGGCTCCAGCGCGGAGACCATGCCGCCGTTGGCGTGCGGGTCGAAGAAGGTCGCGTCCTCCGAGCAGATGACGATGTCGGCCTCGTTGAGGAAGTACATCCCCCCGCCCGCGGCCATCCCGTGCACCGCGGCGATCACGGGCTTCCAGAGATGGTGCTGCTTGGGGCCCAGGAACACCCCCGGGTCCTCCTGGTTGAAGATCGACTGGTCGCTCCACCAGGGGCCCTCCACCATGTCGATGCCGGTGCAGAACGCCCGGTCGCCGGCCGCCCGGAGGACCGCGACGTGGATCTCGTCGTCGTCGCGGACGCGGGTCCAGACGCTCGCCATCTCCTCGGTCATCTCGCGGGTGAAGGAGTTCAGCCGCTCGGGCCGGTTGAGCGTGATGGTGGCGACGTGGTCGGCGACGTCGAAGAGCAGCGTGGAGAACTCATCCGTCGTCACCGGGCGCCGCCGTACCGGCTGGTGAGGTCGCGCTTGACGATCTTGCCCATGGCGTTGCGGGGCAGCTCGCCGATGACCTCGAGCTGCTCGGGGAACTTCCGGGTCGACAGCCCGCGCGCGCCGAGGTGCGCGGTCAGATCGGCCAGCGTGGGCGGCGCCGCCGGGTCGGCGGGGACGACGACGGCGACGGCCCGCTCGCCGGTCTCCTGGTCCGGCAGGCCGATGACCGCGACGTCGGCGACCGCCGGGTGGGTGATCAGGTGCTCCTCCACCTCGCGGGCGGAGATGTTCTCCATCTTCCGGATGATGATGTCCTTGATCCGGCCGGTGACCGTGACGACGCCTTCCGAGTCGACGTATCCGAGGTCGCCGGTGCGCAGGAAGCCGTGCTCGTCGAAGGCGTCGGCGTCCAGCGTGCTGTCGACGTAGCCGAGCATCAGCTGGGGGCCGCGCAGCCGCAGCTCGCCCTCCTCGCCGGTGCCGGCGGTGCTGCCGTCGGCGCGGACGACGCGGATCTCGCCGCCCGGCCCCGGCCGGCCCTCGGACCTGGCATGGGCGGCGTCGCTGTCCTGCGGCGTGCCCCAGCAGAAGTACGGGCACTCGGTGAGGCCGTAGCCCGACACCGACCCGACGCCGCCGAGCTCGCTCTTGATCTCCTCGTGCAGTCCCGCCGGCCGGCCGGAGCCGCCGAACAGGACCGCGCGGACGTGGGGGAACAGCCGCGTCCCGGGTTCGGCCCGCTGCCGCGCGAGGTAGGCCCGGACGAACGGCAGCCCGGAGCCGAGCAGCGTGATCCGCTGCTCGCGGAGCAGGTCGACCGTGGCGACGGGGTCGAACACGGCGCTGGTGACCAGGCTGCTGCCGCTGCGCAGCGCGGTGAGGATGTGCGCGATGCCGCCGACGTGGGGGAGCGGCAGCAGGGCGGCCGTCTGGTCCTCGGCCGTGACGCCGAGGTTCGCGCAGAACGTGTCGGAAGCAGCCATCAGGCCCCGGTCGGTGTGCCTGGCGCCCTTGGGGTCCGACGTCGTGCCCGACGTGTAGTACAGCCAGCGCACCGCCGTCCCGTCGGCCGCGCCGACCGGCTCGGGCGGCAGCTCGACCGAGGCCGGGTCGGCGTCGGGTAGGCCGGCGGCCACCGACAGCACCCGCAGGCCCGGGACGGCGGCAGCGACGGCCTCGGCCATCGCCGTGTGGTCGGTGCCGCGGAACTCCCCGGGGACGACGAGCCAGCGAGCCCCCGCTTGCCGGCAGATGAAGGTCAGCTCCCGCTCGCGCAACATCGTGACCAGCGGGTTCTGCACCGCGCCCAGCCGGGAGAGCGCCAGCGAGAGGGTGATGGTGTCCAGGCCGTTGGGCAGCTGCCACGACACGACGTCGCCCGGCCGGACACCGAGCCGCGTCAGTCCGGCGGCGCCCCGCTCGACGGCGGCGCGGAGCTCGGCGAAGGTCAGCGTGCGGCGGTGCTCGTCGACCCCGAACAACGCGTCCGGGGTGAGCTCCGCCCGCCGGCGCAGCAGCGCCCAGACGGTCTCCGCCTCGAACTCCGGCCGCCAGGTGTGGGCCGCCAGGGCCGAGCCGGCGGTCACGACGCGGTCCCCGTCGGAGCCGGGTCGATGAGCTCGGCGCGCACCTCGCGTTTGAGGATCTTGCCGGCCGGGCCGAGGGGAAGCGCCTCGCGGAACTCGAAGCGGCGGGGCTGCTTGTAGCCGGCGAGGTTGCCGCGGCAGAGCTCCCGCAGCTGGTCGGCCAGCCCGGGGTCGGGCGTTCCCTTCGGCACGACGACGGCCACCGGGGTCTCGCCCCACTCCGGGTCCGGGATGCCGACCACGGTGACCAGGTCCACGCCCGGATGCCCGGCGATGACCCGCTCGATCTCGGCCGGGTAGACGTTGAATCCGCCGGAGATGACCATGTCGGTCTTGCGCCCGGCGATGTAGAGGTAGCCGGCCTCGTCGAGCCAGCCGAGGTCGCCCGAGTACAGGCCCTCGGGACGGAACGTGGCCGTGGTCGCCTCGGGACGGTTCCAGTACCCCAGCGCCGCGGCGTCGGACCGGATGACGATCTCCCCGGTCTCCCCGGACGGGAGCACCTTGCCTTCGTCGTCGACGATGGCGATCTCGGCGAACGGCGTCTCCCGGCCGCACGAGGCGAGCAGATGCTCCTCGCCGGCGATGGCGCGACGGTGGTCCTCGGGCGTCAGGATCGTGGCCTGACCGCCGGCCTCGGTCAGCCCGTACCGCTGTTGCAGGTCACAGCCGAGTCGCTGTATCGCCTCCTCGGCGAGGCCGGGCGGCACCGGCGCGGACCCGTAGCTGATCCGGCGCAGGCTGGAGACGTCGCGCGGCTGTTCGGTGAGGACCTTCAGCGTGCGCATGAGCATGGTGGGGATGAACGTCGTCATCGTCACCCGGCTGCGCTCGATCTCGTCCAGGACGGCCTCGGGGTCGAACCTGGGGTGCAGCACCAGCGTCTGGCCGAGGTAGAGGCCGGCGACCGTGCGGATCATGCCACCCGCGGTGAACGACGGCGTCGTGCCGAGGGTGACGTCGTCGTGCCGCGCCTCGGTGACGATCGCGGTGTCCGCGGCCTGAGCGAGCATGCCCCGGTGGGAGTGGATAACGCCCTTCGGGTGCCCGGTCGTGCCGCTGGTGTAGAGGATGAACTGGACGTCGTCCGGGCGCAGTTCGGCCGGCGTGGGGTCGACCGCCCGGCCGGCGGCGAGCGCCGTCTCGTAGTCGCGGCCCGCGTCGGTGCCGCCGATCTGCAGCACGTGGTCGAGTGCGCCGAAGGGATCGGCGGCGACCGGCGCCTGGTCGGCGTGCAGGACCCCCGCTCGGGTGCCGGAGTCGGCCAGGATGTGCGCGATCTCCGGCGCCGACAGCCGGATGTTGATCGGCACGCTGACCAGCCCGGCCTTGGCCAGGCCGAAGCTCAGCTCCGGCCATTCGGCGGTGTTGCGCGCGCAGATGGCGACCCGGTCACCGGGCTGCAGTCTCTGCGCGAGCAGGTAGGTGGCCAGCCGGTTGGCCCGTTCGTCCACCGCCGCCCAGGAGAGCCGGGTGCCGCCGCTCATGACGGCGGTCTTGGTGGGATAGCGGCGGGCGTTGCGGCGGGCGATGTCCCCGACGAGCATCCTTGCTCCTCAGACGAGGAACGCCAGGGTCGGCACGGGGCCGCCGGCGTTCACGAGGTGGACGGTCTTGGCGACCAGGCGGAGCTCTCCGTCGGCCCGGATCCGGACGGCGTAGACCACCCGGCCGGCCCAGATGTTCATGTCGTAGCGGTACTCGTACAGGGCGAAGTTGGCCCCGACGGTCACCGTGGTGCCCCGGTCGTCGGAGGTCCGGTCGAGGACCTCCAGGTTGGCCAGCGTCCGCCGCATCACCGACGGCGGGGTCTGCGAGTGCCGCACGCCCGAGTTGAGCTGGGCGATGCGGCTCTTGATCCGCCGGCGGTTGTCGTAGATGTAGGAGAGGTTCACGTGCGGGTCGTCGTCGGGCCCCATCGGCACCCAGTAGACGCCGTCGTCGTCCCAGAGGGCCTCCCACTCCGAGTAGCGGGCCTCGTCGGCGAGCCGCGCCTCCCGGTAGAGGAACGCCTCGACGGCGGCCTCCGGCCGGGTGGCCTGCGCGCCGTGGTCGATTGCCTCCCGCGCCGTGACGGTCATGCCCGCTCCTCGCCGGTGCTGCCGGAGACGGCGCCCGGGGCCCGCCCGTTCAGGACCGAGGACCAGTGCTTCCACCAGCCGCGCTGCGGGGTCTCGGCGCTCTTGTCGTGGTTGACGATGCCGGTCTCGTCCTCGATGTCGGTCTCGATGCCGCGGGACAGCTGGATCCATTCGGGCTCCCGGGCGGCCAGGCCGAACTGGTTGCGCATGCCGATCTCGCCGTCGTCGGCGATGAGGAACCCGGCCGGCCCCATCGCGCCCTCGGTGCGGCGCAACATCCGCTCGTTCATCTCGTCCTGGCCGGGAATGAGCGCCGGCGTGGTGTAGGCGATCGTCTCGCCGGGGCCCAGCGGCTCGACGGTCATGATGTTCATCTCGGCGAGGAACAGGTTCGGGAAGATCAGCGTGTGCGGCGGGCCGACGACGAACGCCTTGTGCGTCGCCTCGGGGCCGTGGGCCTCCTCCATGGCCGCGACGTACTTCGGCAGCTTCTCCCGGGGCGCCCGCCCGAACCAGACGAACTCGTCGTCGAGGCGGGTGTACTCCGCGGCGTAGTCGATCTCGGAGTGTCCGTCGCCGAGGTCGCGGACGTAGACCTCCACCTTGGTCGGGACGTGCGACACCTTGGCCGGCCGGACGGCGTCGTAGACCGACTGGTGGGTGAACAGCGCGTGGTAGCCGTCCACGTTGTTCTCCATGACCATCTTCCAGTTGCACCTCATCCGGTGCTTCATCCAGCCGGCCCGCAGGTCGAGGGTCCCGGTGGGGGAGAGGGCCAGCAGGCGGTCGATGGCGCCCGTGGCGCTGCCGAGGTGCTCGCGCAGCGAGATCCCCTCGGCGGTGAGCGAGGCGAACACGAAGCCGCCGTAGCTGTCCATGCGCGGCGCGGGGGCCAGGCCCAGCTCCTCGCGGACGGCCAGGAAGCGCTCCGCGTAGCCCTGCCGCATGGGCACGCCCACCAGGTCGCCGGCGTTGGTGAACGTCCACCCGTGGTAGGGGCAGCGGAACGTGCTGGAGTTGCCCTTCTCGGCGTTGCACAGCCGGTTGCCGCGGTGGCTGCACCGGTTGGCGAGCACCCGGACCTCGCCGTCCTTGCTGCGGACGAGGATGACCGGCTCGCGGCCGATCCGGCGGGTCACGTAGTCGCCGGGCTCGGGCACCTCGCTCTCGTGGCCGACGTACACCCAGCCCTCGCGGAAGATGCGCTGCATCTCGAGTTCGAAGACCTCGGGGTCGGTGTACACCGCCCCGGACACCCGGTCGGGGCGGACCAGGTCGTCGACGTCGGTGCGCGCCGGCGCGGGTCGCGTGTCGAGTTCCGTCATCGTGGTGACTCCTGCGGGAGGGGAGTGGGTGGGCCGGACGCGGGGACGGCTGCGTCGTACGCGGGAACCGCAACCCCCCCGAGGAACCGGAAGGAGACGGTCACCGGCGTGCCGATGGCCGGGGGTGCCGATGGTCGCCGCCCGGCCATGAGCAGCCGGTGGCCGCTGGTGAGCTCGACGTCGGCGACCGGGTACGGGTCCTCGGCGCGCACCAGCCCGGTCTCGCGACGGTGGACGACGGTCACGGTGTGCACCGTGCCCTCGGCGGCGACGTCCCGCCAGGCCACGTCGTCGCGGCCGCAGCCGTCGCACACCTGCTGCTCCAACTCCAGCGGCAGGTCGCAGGCGGCGCAGAACGGCAGGGTCAGCCGGCCCTCGGCGGCGCCGGCGTAGAGCGGAGCGAGCCGGCCGCCGGTGGACGGCGCGAGCGAGGGGTCCAGCAGCCAGTCCTCCGCGGCGGTCATGCCGCCTCCAGGACGAGGGAGGCGTGGTGGTCCAGGCGACCGCCGATGCCCCCGACGAGGGCCGTTCGCGCGCTCGGGACCTGCCGGCCCCCGCCGTCGCCGCGCAGCTGCACGAGCGCCTCGACCAGCGGGGTCATGCCCTGCAGGTAGAAGCCGGACAGCTGACCGCCGCCGGTGTTGACCGGGAGGGTGCCGCCGGGCGCGATGGCGCCGTCCCGGACCAGTGGCCCGACCTTGCCGGCCGGGCAGAAGCCGTACTCCTCGAGCAGGTGCAGGGTGACGACGCTGAACGGGTCGTAGAGCTCGAGGACGTCGAGGTCGGCGCGCACCATGCCGGCCGCGGCGAGCGCGTCGTCGACGGCACGGCGGCCGCCGCCGAACCACGATTCCGCGCCTGCCCGCCGGCGCCGCATCGGGTGCACCGCGCCGCTGCCGCGGACGACCACACGGGGTGCCCGGCCGATGCCGGGGTCGGCGGTGACGACGACGGCCGCGGCCCCGTTCACTGGGCGGGCGCAGTCCAGCCGGCGCAGCGGCTCGGCGATGACCGGACTGGCGAAGTACGCCTCGGCGTCGAGCGGCGTCCGCTGGACGGCGGCGGGGTTGTCGACCGCCCAGGCACGGGCGGAGACGGCGACGGCGCACAGGTCCGCGGCCGAACCGCCGGTCACGTGCAGCCAGCGGGCCGCCAGCAGCGCGTAGGTGGGCACCGAGCCGAGCAGCCCCGACGCGCGTTCGAGCCCGCGCACGCCGCTGGTGCCGCCGCTCTTCGCGTAGGTGGAGCCGGCGCTCCCGCCTGCGCGCAGCGGGGCATCGGCGAACACGCACACCACGGTCCGGGCCGAGCCCTCGCCGACCGCACGGACGGCGCGGTCGACCATCGCGAGGGTGGTGGCGCCCTTGATCTCCACGTGCTCGAGCAGGCGCAGGTCTCCGAGGCCGGCCTGCCGGGCCAGCGCCACGCCGACCCGGTCGGGGCGGACGCCCTGGCTGGAGCCGACGACCAGGCCGTCGACGTCCGCGCGGGCCAGCCCCGCGTCGTCGAGGGCCGCACCGAGCGCGGCGACCGCCAGTTCGGTCGCGTCGCCTCCCGGTCGCGGTGACATCTCCGTCAGGCCGAGGCCCACGAGGGCGGCCGGGCTCACGTCCGCTCGTCCCGGTAGAGGCCCACCCGCAGCCAGTTGACCCGGTCCTCGGGGCTCGCCAGGCAGAGGCTGGCCAGCTCCAGGGGTGACAGCCAGATGCGGGCGCCGTCCTCGAGGTCCTCGATCAGCAGGCGGGGCCCGTTGCCGCGGGTGTCGAGCAGGACCCGCACGCTCGCGAACTCGTTGGTCAGGATGGCCAGCTCACGTTCCTCGGGCACCGGACCGGTGCCCGAGGCGCCGTCGCCGCTCACGGCAGGGACGGCGGGTTCGTCGACGGCGGCCACATCAATATTCTATACCAGACCATAGTGTCAGAAACAACGATGTCGTAGGTGTCACCACATCTGCCCTCCCTCCTCATATCTGCAGGTCAGCGGCCTGTAGGCGGTTCGGAGGCGAGTGGACACGGACGGTCGGGGGCGAGGAAGCTGCGCAGTGAGAGTAGCCGTTTCCGGGGCGCACGTGAGGACTCGACCGCCCGGTGCTCCGTCGGCGCGGCGGCGGTCGGTCCCGTGGCGGTGCAGGCCGCGCCGACGCAGCCGCCCGTCGCTCCGGCGCTGCCGGGATGCCGCCGTACGCTTCCGGGCGTCCTGGGTGGTCGGCGCACCGCACGGCCGGGTGGAGGTGGATGGGTGTCCGGGCATGACCGGGGGGATCCCGACGTCGGGTCCGCCGAGCTGACGGAGGGCTGGGACGAGCTCGATCCGGCGTCGTCCGGCGCTCCCGACGGCGGCCAGGGCGGCATCCGCTCGCTCGAGATCGGCATGCGGCTGATGGCGGCCATGGCCGAGCACGCCCTGGACGAGCCGCCGCCCATGCTGAAGACCCTGGCGGCCGGCGCCGGCATGCAGCCGGCCAAGGCGCACCGCTACCTGGTCAGCCTCGTACGGTCCGGGATGGTGGAGCGGGACCCGGTCACCGGTCGCTACCGGCTCGGCCCGATGGCGCGCACCGTCGGCCTGCGGGCAGTGCAGTCCCTCGACGTGGTCAAGGTCGCGGGACCGCGGTTGCCGGCCTACGCGGCGCAGCTCGGCTTCTCCGTGGCGCTGGCCATCTGGGGGAGTGCCGGCCCGACGATCATCGCGGCGGAGGACGTGCGCCGGCCGATCACCATCGGGACGCGGGTGGGCGAGGTGATGCCCATGCTCAGCTCGGCCACCGGTCAGGTGTTCGCCGCCTGGCTGCCGCCCGACGTGACGCGGGAGGCGATCGAGCACGACCTGCGGCGGTCGCCCGTGACGAGCCGGCTGTCCCCGGCGGACGTCGAGGCGCTGCTCGACGAGGTGCGGACCAGCGGTCTGGGGGCGACGGTCGGTGGCCTGAACAGCACGGTCAACGCGCTGTCGGCACCCGTGCTGGATCACCGGGGCGTCCTCGTGGCGGCCCTGTCCGCCCTGGGCCCGGCCGACCGCTTCGACGCCGCTCGGGACGGGGACCTCGCCGGCAGGATCGCCGCGCTGGCGCTGGAGGTCTCGCGGGACCTGGGCTTCCTCCCGTCAGCCTGAGACGAGCACCCCAGCAGCGCTCAGAGCGGCTGGTCGTCCGGCTTGTGCCCCCCGCGGCGCTGCCTGATCCACTCGATGGCGGCACTGCTGTCGCCGGTCCGGGCGGTCTGCTGCTTGAGCCGGATCCACTCGCGGACGTCGGAGGCGGCCTGGTCCTCGCGCTCCTTCCACGACGACACGAGATTCGTCGTGAGCTCGAGGCGGATCCCGTTGGGGTCGTGGAAGTA
>JAODNJ010000017.1 GCA_025465155.1 Frankiales bacterium | reverse complement strand
GTGCCGCAGTCGTATGTCCTGGTGTTGACGCATGGGACGCCGGATCATTGGCAGGGGTGTGAGGCGGGTCTGGGTGGGTCGGTGTATACGGATCAGTACGGGGGCTGACGCGGGCGCACAAACGCCCGCCGCTGGTGTGCGGCGGGCGCTCCGGCAGGACCGGATGAAGCGGGATGACCCCCACCTGGCACCGTACGCCGGGCGCGGGCGGGGCGGAAGACCTACTCCTTGGTGTCGGCCGGCGCCGGGTCGACCGGCGGTGTCCAGCCCAGTGCGACCAGCGCCTCAACTGTCGCGTCCGGGATGAGCACCTGCGCCTCAGCGTCCTGGAGTTCGGTCACGTCGAGCAGCAGCAGGTCGACGGTCATCCTCGGTATGTCGCCGACGCCCATGCGGAGCGTCAGGCCGGTGAGGGCGTTGCGGATGTCGGTGCCGTCGATGGAGACCTCGGTGGCGTGGGGTCCGTTGGCGGTGATGCGGACGGTATGGCGGTTGCTCATGATCAGTGCTCCGTCGGTCCGTCGATGGCGCGGATAGTGGCGCACGGCCACACGACGCCTGACTCATGGGTGCACTCGGCGCAGCAGCCGTACTCCTGGCGGTGCAGGGTACGGACTCGATCGATGGCGTCGGCCACGGTGCCTGCCACGCCTTGCGGGTCGATGGCCGCTACCCGGTTCTTGATCTCCTGCCGGATGTATTGGGCGATCTGGCTGCCGGTGTCGCTGAGGTCGAGTTTCACGGTGAGGGTCTGCGGCGTCTGGGCCATGGGTCACTGCTCCTTGGCGGTGGCGGCTGGGCGTTGGCTGGGCCGGTGTTGGCAGAAGCACGCTGCGCCGGGGCCGCCGGTGGTGTCGCAGTGCTCGGACTTCGAAAGCCGGTTGTCGGCCGCGTGGGCGCAGCGTCGGCAAATCATCGGGTCTCCTTCGTGGTCGAGATGGTGGGCTGCGCGTCAGCCGGCCCGGGCTCGGCGGTGGCTGGCTGCGGGCCATTGAGGGCGGTGAGGAGTTCCTTCCGGGGGCCGTTCTTCCGGTCGCCGGTGTATTTCCAGCACTCGGCGAGGGCGTGCGCGCGGGCGATGGCGACCTCGGCGTCGTCGGCACGCGCGGTCTGCTGCTCGACTTCCTTGAGCGCGCCCTCGGCGGCGCTGCGCCACTCGGCCAGGGCTGTATCGGTCTCCGGCTCGGCGGCGGGCGTCTGCGTGCCGTCGAGGGCGGTGCGGATGCGGCGGGATGCGGCGCGCATGGCTTCGCGGGCGGGCTCGGCCAGGCCGATCGCGGTGGCGGCGACTTCTAGGTCGGGCCCCACCTCGCGTACGCGGGCGATGGTGGCCTCGGCCTGCTCGGCGCGGGTGCGCATCTGTACCCAGTCCTTGCGCAGCCGGTCGGCCTCGCGGCCGAGGCTGTCGCGCTCGGCTTCGGCCCGGTCCCCGCGCCGCTGCCACTCATACCGCTCGGCGGCCATCTCCTGCCGCTGGGCGAGGAATCGCCAGGCAGCATCTTCGGACTGGTCGCGTTCGGCGGTGAGCTGCTCGATGCGGCGGTCCCGGACGGCGAGGACGACGTCGGCGAGGGCTTCGTACCGGACGTTCCCCGTCTCGGCCTGGGCGCGGATGGCCGCCGCGTACTGCTCGCGCAGCCCGTCGTCGCTGCTCTGCTCGTATTGCTGGCTGTCGCTGATCGTGATGTCGAGGCGCATGTGGTGCCCGTGCTCGGCGGTCACGAGGTCGCGGATCGTGCCAGCCCACCGGTTGGCGTTGTCCTGGTTGGGGGCGGTCACTGCGATGGTGATCGTGGCGCGGCCGGGTGTTGCGGGTTCGCCGATGGTGGACGTCCCAACGTGTCGGGTGGTGTCCTCGCTGCACGCCTGCGCTTCGGCGCCGGGGCATTGGTGGACCTGCCCCCACTGCATGTACCGGTGTGCGGGATGCCATGCCGTGTCGCCACAGGCCGCCGGGTCGCTGCTGTTGTCCGTCGCTGGGTGGCCGGGGCAGAGGAACGGGTAATCCGGGTTCGGGTCCGTGCAGCGGGGGCAGTCCTCCGCGTTGCCGCCGGGCGTGACGCCGGTCATGGCCGCAGCCACATCCACCGACCCGGCGCCCGGGGTGTTCGCCCACTCCCTGCCTTTGATGTCGCGGTGAACACCCTTGTGACTGTCGTGGCGGTAGCAGAGCCCCGTATTGCCGGGCAGCACGCCACCCATCGTGAGCAGACTTCCGATGGCACCGCAGGTACCCCCGTCGTCCTCGCCGGGGAGTGGTGCGGTGAGGGCGTCCGCGATACGCCGGGCCTCCACCGTCAGCGCGGCGAGCTGGGTGACGACGGGGCTCGTGGTGTCGGTCATTCGGTGGCTCCGGGGGTGGCGGTGGCGGGGAGGTCGGCGCCGTGGACGATGGCGATGACGGTGCGGGCGTGGGCGAGGTAGTCGGCCTTGAACTTGCGGATGCGGCTGTTCCACCACGCGTCGTCGGCGGGGTCTTCGACGTAGTCGGTGGCGGCCATGTAGCGGGCGACGCGTTCCTCGGTGCTGGGCTGGTCGGTCATTCGGTGGCTCCGGTTGTGGTGGGCGGGGTCCGGGGGCCCGGGTCGTCGCCGAATGCCTGCGCGTCCGCAGCGATCACCGGCAGTGCGGCCATCAGCTCCGTGAGCACCGGCCCCGTGA
>JAODNJ010000563.1 GCA_025465155.1 Frankiales bacterium | reverse complement strand
GCGCGATGCTGGCCAGGCACAGCCGGTCCAGCTCGGCGGCGTCGACGTCGGAACCGACGACGAAGGCGACGACCTCCTCGCCCCAGTCGGGGTCGGGCCGGCCCACGACGGCGATCTCCTCGACCCGGGGATCGCGCAGCAGGACCTCCTCGATCTCGCGGGGGTAGATGTTCGACCCGCCGCTGATGATCACGTCCTTCGACCGGTCCCGGAGGGTCAGAAACCCATCCTCGTCCAGCTCGCCCAGATCACCGGTGTGCAGCCACCCGCCGCGCAGGGTCTCGGCGCTGGCCTCCGGCCGGTTCCAGTAGCCCGCCATGACCGTGTCGCCGCGCACCAGCACCTCGCCGATCTCCCCGGGCGGGAGCGGGAGGTCGTCGCTGCCGGCGACGACCACCTCCACCGGCCACTGGGCGAAGCCGACACCGGCGAGCCGCTGCTCGCGCCGGGGGTCGTCGACGTCGGCGAGCACCCGCGTGGGGAGCACGGTGATCGTCATCGGGCTCTCGCCCTGCCCGTAGATCTGGACCAGCCGCGGGCCGAGGGCGTCCAGGGCGGCGGAGCAGTCGGCGACGTACATGGGGCCGCCGCCGTACACCAGCGAGCGCAGGTTGCCGGGGTCCAGCGCACCGATCTCCGGGGCGCGCACCAGCCGGTGCACCATCGTCGGCGCGGCGAACAGCGACGCACCCGGGGTGCGCGCGAGCAGCCCGACGAGTTCGGCGGGGTCGAACCCGCCGCTCTCGGGGATCACGTGGGTGGCCATCGCCGCGACGTGCGGGAGGACGTACAGGCCGGAGCCGTGCGACAGGGGGGCCGCGTGGATGATCGCGTCGCCGGGACCGGTCGGGTCGACGTCGCTGAGGTACGCGGCGGTCATCGTCAGCAGGTTCCGGTGGGACAGGACCGCCCCCTTGGGTGTCCCCGTCGTCCCGCTCGTGTAGAAGAGCCAGGCGGGGTCGTCGGGCCGCCCGCGGCCGGTGCCGGGGCGTTCGTCCCGGTCGAGCAGCCGCGCCCAGTCGGTGCCGCCCGAGACCACCATGTCGGGCCGCCGGGCCGAGTGCGCCACGGCCTCGGCCAGGACCCCGGCGAGCTCCGGGGAGGTCAGCACCACACCCGCCGAGCAGTCGTCGAGGACGACGGCGAGCTCCCGGGCGTGCAGGTGGGCGTTCACCGGCACCGCGATCAGCCGGGCGGCCCAGCAGGCGAACAGCGCCTCGAGGTAGGCGGGCTCGTTGCGCAGCGCCAGGACGACGCGGTCGCCGGGCCGCAGACCGTGCCGCCGCACGAGCCCGGCGCCCAGCCGGGCGGCGCGGGCGGCGAGCTCCCGGTAGTCCAGCACGTCGCGGGTCCCGAGCCGGACGGCGACATGGCCGGGCAGCACCCGGGCCGCCCGCTCGAGGAGCAGCGGGAGCGTCACGGAGCGGTGGGTCCGCCGGCGGCGAGCCACCGGCCGGTGAACTGGCTGTCGCGGGCCTTCTTCAGGCCCGCCGTCCCCTCCTCGCGGAGGATGTCGTCGAAGAGCCGGCCGTCGGGCGCGGTCGCCTGGCGCGCGGCCGCCTTGGTCGTGACGTCGTGGGCGCGGCCGACCCGCCGCGCATCCTGGCGCCCGAGCGCGTCGGCCATCGCGTCGACCGCGGCCTTGTTCATCAGCGCGGAGGCACGCGGCACGGCGGCCACGCGGCGGGCGAGGTCCAGCGCGCGGCCCTCGAGGTCGGCGGCCGGGACGACGGACAGCACGAAGCCGATCCGCTCGGCCCGGTGGGCGTCGATCAGCTCGCCGGTGAGGATCAGGAACTTCGCCCACGCGGCGCCGACGATCGGGGCGATCTCCGTCGCGCCCGGGTGGCCCATCCGTCCCTCGACCAGCCCGAACCGGGCGTCGTCCGCGGCCACGAGCAGGTCGCACTGCGCGGCCAGGCTCATCCCCGCGCCGAGGCACAGGCCCTGGACCGCTCCCACGATCGGCGTCCGTACGGCCCGCAGCTGCTCGTAGAAGGCGCCGAGCTCGGCCACGAAGGCGTAGTCGTCGACGGGGGTCTCGGCCGGGGCCACGCCGCTCAGGTCGCCGCCCGCACAGAACGCCGCGCCGGCTGCCGTCAGGAGGATGCACCCGATCGACTCGTCCTTGTCGGCGGCGCTCATCGCCGCTGCGATCTCGGCGCGATTGGAGCCCGGACCGATGCCGAGGGCGTTCATCCGCTCGGGCCGGTCCAGCCGGATCCGCGCCACCCCGGTGACGGGCTGGTCCACGGCGATGTGGTCGTACATGACGTCCTTCCCCACGGCGAACGCGTTGCGGCCGGCGTTCACCGAGATTATGGTGGGATCAACTGCGCAACACAATCCGTAATCACGTTCCGCCGAGGGGAGCCGGGCAGTGACCACGTTCGAGAGCATCACCCAGGACACGCAGCTCGACGTACCTACCAGGTCGGCTCCCGCACGGCCGGCGGTCGCCGAGGCCCAGGCGATCCCGCGGATGCTGCACCACGCCGCGCACGTCACCCATGACGTCGCGGCCACCGTCGACTTCTACACCCGCGTGCTGCACATGAAGCTGGTCAGCTCGGTGATCGACGACGCGGTCCCCTCGACCGGCGACCCGTTCCCCTACATCCACGTGTTCTTCGAGCTCGCCGACGGCTCCACCATCGCCTTCTTCGAGTCGCTGGACCTGCCACCGGAGGCCGCCCCCACCCACGCCGCCTACGGCGTGTTCAACCACTTCGCCATGGAGGCGGGCTCGGTCGAGCAGGTCGACCGCTGGGCGGCGGAGTTGCGCGGGCAGGGCGTCGACGTCCTCGGCCCGGTGAACCACGGGATCATCTACAGCATCTACTTCCACGACCCCAACGGGATCCGCCTCGAGCTCACGACGAATCTCGTGTCGTCGTGGAAGGAGCGCGAGGACCAGGCCGCCTCCGACGTCCGCGAGTGGATCCGGCTCAAGCAGCAGACCGCCC
>JAODNJ010000549.1 GCA_025465155.1 Frankiales bacterium | reverse complement strand
CCGGCCAGCTCGGTCCCGAGCGACCAGCCGGCCCAGGGCACGCCGAGTCCGTCGTGCAGGCCGAGGAACCCGACGGTCGCCGACAGCAGCAGTGCGGTGACGCTGCCGGCGCAGAACAGGAGCCCGGCGACGACGAGGACCAGCCGGCGGAAGGCCACCAGGACGACGGCGAGAGCGAGCCCGCTGATGGCCTGGAACAGGAACGCCGGGCCGATGAGGTGGATGTGCTGGTAGCCGATCGCCCACAGGTGCAGGTGGATGAGCGCCGATGCCGCGATCATCGCCGCGCCGACGACGATCCCGGCGACCACGCCCCGCCGCGCGGCCGGCCGAAGGGAGCGCGGGACGGGGCGCAGCAGGATCGCGACCGCGGGGGGTCTACTTGTCGCAGCCGTCGCCGTCATCGGGTCCTCCGTTGTTGTCGGCGTCGTGGTCGCCGCCGTTGTTCTGCGGGATGGTGCACGTGGGTGTCGGGGCGGGCGACGGCGCCGAGGAGGAGGGTGCCGACGTCGAGGCGGTGCTGCCCGTGGTCAGCTCCTGGCCTGCTGCGGTGAGCACGTCCCAGCGGGCGCCGAACGCTTGAAGCCCTTGGCCGCTGGTGCTGCCGGGCGCGCTGTCGTGCGTGAACAGGTACACCGGGTGGCCGGCGTAGGTGAGCTGGGTCGTGCCGTCGGCCTGCCTGGCCTCGCTGACGAGGGACGGGGTCACGCCGGTGCCGACGTCGGGTGACGCGCTCGTGGCGGCGGCCGGGGGCCACGCCGTGGCGCACGCGCCGGAGCACGCCGAGGTGGTGCCCTGGTCGGCCTCGAAGGCGTAGAGGGTGAAGCCACGACCGTCGGTCAGGATCGTGCCCAGGGACGTACTCCGTACGGCGAGAGCGGTGCCGCCGGCAGCTGGTGCGGCCCCCGTCGACGGGCTGGGGGAGCTGCCGCCGGATGGACTGCTGCCAGGGTGTGCCGCCGACGGGCTACAGGCCGCGAGGGTGAGGGCGGCGCCGGCTGCGGCCACGGCGGGCAGCGCGAGGAGCGCGCGGCGCCGACCACGCCGGGTGCGGCCACGACTGGATGTCTGCATGTCAGTTCCTCTCGTTGGTCCGCCGCGGATGGCGACTTCGCAGGGGGGCCTCCGCCTTGTCGGGCGGCGACGGCAAGCCCAGATTCGGCCGGACAGGGATGAGCAGTCGTCGCACGGTTCGAGCGAATCCGCCCCGATCCGAGAGATCGCGCGATCAGCGCAGCCCCGGGGAACGGGCCGGTCTGTGCATCCGCGGGGCGCAATCGGCCGCGCGGTGCGGATCCTTCGCTC
Organism: Frankiales bacterium; assembly: GCA_025465155.1. Lineage (GTDB taxonomy): Bacteria > Actinomycetota > Actinomycetes > Mycobacteriales > Geodermatophilaceae > Geodermatophilus. Next base: position 1,839 of record JAODNJ010000549.1, on the reverse strand, counting down.
GCCCTGCGATGGGAGGGGGGCCTCGGCGCCGGGGTCTTGACCGGCAGTGCCTCGCACGATCCGTGCGATGCCCGTTCATCCGCTTCGCCGCGACGCTCGCCGCATGAACGCTCGCCGCATGAACGCTCGCCGCATGAACGCTCGCCGCATGAACCAGGTGACGGGATCGCTGATCCGGCGAGGGCCTGTGGGTGCGTCGTCCGGGGCGGCGGCTACCGTGACCCGCTGCGGCGGGTCGGGACCGACGACGGGTTGCGGCCCGAGATCCTCTTCGTCCGGGCAATGACCGCCGCCGTCATCGGCTCCGAAGACATCGGTGCCAGGCTCGCCCCGTGCCCGACCGCCGTCGGTCACGTCGCCCGTGCCTCGAACTCCTGCGGGGTGCTTCGCTCATGAGGCAGCGGGCAGGGGGGGTGTACTACGAGTTCCGCATCCGGGGGCTCCTGGGCGAGACGCTGCTCGGCGCGTTCCCGGGTCTTCACGCGGACGTGCAGGGAGGCGAGACCGTGCTCGCCGGGTCGCTCGCCGATCAGTCAGCGCTGCACGGGGTCCTGGCCCAGATCGCGTTGCTCGGCCTGGAGTTGCTCGATCTCCACCGCAAGCGGTCCTGAACGCGTGGCGGGTGCGGTGCAATCCCCCGGAGATGCCGGTGGGTCGAGAACGTGCACGCCTCGACGGGCGAATCCGATCTGACTTTCCGGAACGCGGCTCTCATCGCTGACGCGACGACGGCGCGAGCAGGCCCAGGCCGCGAGCCCGATCGACGGTCTCCGCGCGCTGGTGCGTTCCGAGCTTCGCGTACAGATGGCGCATGTGTGACTTGACGGTGTGCACCGACAGATAGAGCTCGTCGGCGATCTCGGGTGCGGACAGATGGGTCGGCAGGTAGCGCAGGATGCGCTTTTCGCTGTCGCTGAGCGACTCGGTCAGCGGTACCCATTCGCCCGGCGATGGCGTCGGGCTCCCGCCGGCCAGTCGGTCGAGGATCTCGGCGACCAGGGAGGCGTGCGACGTGTGGTGCCGCGCATGGCGCTCGAGAAGCTCGGGGGTGGGGTAGACGAGGAATGGGTGCAGGATGCCGTCGGGCTCGGCGAGATCCAGGGCGCGCTCGAGGGCGTGCTCTGCGGTCTGTTCCTCGCCCATCCTGTCCCGGGCGATCGCTTCCAGCAGGAAGGCGTACGACAGCCCGAAGTTGGGGTTCGTCACGGGGGCGGAGCTGTCGAGTACCGGCGCGAGCGCGACGGTCGCGGCCTCCGGGTTTCCCTGGGCGAGCCGGAGCGCCGCCAGGGCGGTGTGCAGCTCTCCGGCCTCGAGTTCCTGCGCGTCCATCTCGGCGAAGGCCCGTTCGACCTCGTCGGTCTCGCCCATCCGCACCAGAGTTTGCAGGCGCCACCGTCGCGCGGCGCTGGCGAGTGTGTGCGGTGTGACGAGCAGTCCGGCCAGCTGTTCGGCTGATCGGAGGGCGACCAATGCCTCCTCGTTCCTGCCGCGAGCGATCTCCAGCCCTCCGCGAACGTGGTGGAGCAGCAGCCCGGCGGCCGGTTCGACCTCCTCGTGGACCGTGCGCTCGGCGTGCTCTGCCCACGCCTGTGTCTCCTCGAGTCGTCCCTGGGCGAGCGCCGCAGCGGCGAGCGCCGTGTAGGCGACGCCGGCCATCGGCTCGTCGGTCCAGCCGTTCTGCCGGGCCACCTCGATCGCTTGCCTGCCGTACAGCGCTCCCAGCCGATACGACCGCATGTTCGCGACGTTCGCCGCATGCGCAAGCCCGGTGAACTCGAGAAAGGGTCGCTCGATCAGGCGCGCCAGGGCTACGCCCTGCTCGAGGTGGCGCTCCGCGTC
>JAODNJ010000461.1 GCA_025465155.1 Frankiales bacterium | reverse complement strand
GAGCCCACTGCGGTGTGTTCGACACGCTGCCCCCCAAAGGCGTTGATGCGTGACCGGAGCATTACAGGACGGGGTGGGGCGCGATACGCCAAGGTGCGCATGGTTGCCCGACCGTGACATACGGGGCAGCCCACGCGCGCGCCAGCCCCCGGGCAATGAGCTGGCTCTGCGAGGTCCCAGAAGGACCCGGCAACCGTGGCCGTTACGACCGTGGTTGTGACCGAGCGGGACTCGGTCGCAACCATGTCCGTCCGGGTCACGGATGAGACTGTCGGGCTGACAGTCTCACCGGGCGGCGTGCATGGCCTTGGTCAGCTCTTCCTGCATCCGGTACGACGGTGAGCGGTGCAGGGCCCCGGCGAGCCGGTCGTAGCGGCGGGTGGTGCGCGGGTCCGCGTGGCCCATGGCGTCCTGGACATCAGCAAGGGGGATGCCCTTGTCGAGCAGCGCCGTGGCGTAGCTGTGACGGAGACTGTGCGGGGAGAGAGTGCCGGCGTGCGGGATGCCAGCTGCCTTGGCGACGCGGCGCAGCGTGCGGAACGCGGCCGGCTCATCCATCGCCCCGCCGGTACGGGTGGCGAACAGCCATTCGTCCAGCCATTCGTCGTCGACGACTTCACCGCGGCGCCCGGCAAGGTACGTCTCGACTGCCTCGACGGCCAGCGGCACCAGGACGACGCGCTTCGCGTGGTTGCCCTTGACGACCAGGTCGGCGGTGCGGTGGCCCTGGTCGTGGCCGATGGCGCCAACCTTGGCGGCGAGGACGGAGCCGATGCGCCCGGCGGTGGTGGCCAGCACGACCAGCAGGGCGTAGGTGCGGGCGCTCTCGTGCTCGCGGGCGTAGGTGAGCAGCTTGGCGAGTTCCGCCGGCGTCATGCCGCGGGTGGCCGAGGAGTCGGCTTCGACGGACGGGCGGTCCATGCCGATGAACGGATTGCGCTCGGCGGCCTCGGCGCGCACCAGGTAGTCGTACCAGCTGCTGGCGACGGCCAGGCGCCGGGCGCGGGTGGACTTGGCGAGGCCGCAGTCCCGGAGCGCCGCCCCGTACTTGTCGGTGTCGACGGCCTTGGCGAAGGCGGGGTCGGTTCCGGTGGCGGCGCACCAGGCGAGCCACCAGGACGCGTCCTTCGCGTAGGCGGTGCGGGAGTGCTCCGACTCGCGCTTGTTCATCCATGCGCCGGTCGCCTCGAGGATGTTCGGCGCCGCGCCGGCGTCACGGAGCAGTGCGACGAGAGCGGTCGGGGAGTTGGCGGGCGGCGTGCCCCGAAGCTTCACCGCGGGCGCGGCCGGGTTGGCGGGGACGGGGCTCGGCTCGGGCACCGCGGGAAGGAAATCCATAACTACAGGATAACAGTCATTATTCTGTAGTGAGTTGGTTCCCTAGGAAACCATCGGAAGACCTGATTCCGGTTCACCGCTGCGCCGTCCGGGGTGGCTTCGGCCGGCGTCGTCGACTGCGGCGGCGAACAGTTGTGCGCGCTCTGCCTCGTCGAGGTCGAGCATCTCGGCGAGCGACGTTGCCACGGCCATCGACGGCACGCGCTGGCCGGTCTCCAGGTGCAGCAGATAGGCGTGGTTGATCCCCGCTCGGCGCGCAGCCTCCCGCAGCCGATAGCCGGCGCGCATCCGAGCCGCGCCCAGCATCGGACCGAGCCCGGCCGGCGGTGTACGGCGCATCCGTATCTCAGCGGCCATCACGCATCACCCTTTCGCCGTGGGCCCTTGACGGCCAGCCCCATCCGGAGCAGCTGCTCGACCTGCTCGAAGTGGCGGCGCTGCGCACCGGTCATCTGCGGCAGCTCCTTGGCGAGCCGGTCGGCCCTGGTGCGCCGCCGCTGCTGCCGGTTGGCCCATGCGCGGCGGCACGGGGGGCTGCACAGCCGCGGCAGCGGTCCCCGGGCAGGCCGCTCGAACTGCTCAGAGCAGTAGTCGCACGTGAGCATCGCTGGCCGCCTCATCGCTTATAGGGCACGTAAGTGCCCGAGTTCCGCATGCCGAGCCGCAGCATGCCCTGCTCGATCGCGTCGCGGAGGTCGCGGTCCGTCCGCACCGACCCGTGGACCTCGAGGTGCAGGTAGTTGTTGACGACCGACCCGCCACCGCCACCCCCGCCGGCGAGCCCCATGCCCGGGTTGCGCAGGGTGGCGCCCTGCCGGACGGACATCGCCAAGCCTTGCGCGGCGATGACGGCGTGTTTGGTGCTGCGGTCGATGCCGACGGCCATGCCCAAGGACGTGTTGTCGCCGATCTCCGCCATGACCGTGGACGGGGAGTGGATGCCGAGAGCTCTCTCGATGGCCTTCTGCATGGATTTGGCGATCTTCATCATTTGCTTTTCGATCGCTTTTTCCTGCGACTGCAAGCCCTTGATCAGGCCCTGGGCGCTCTTGATGCCCGCGCCGTACATGGAGTCGGCAACCGCCGCACCCGTGCTGTTGGCGGCGGTCTTCATGGAGCCCTGGAGCGAGTTGAGCTGGTTAATGGTGCTCTTGTTCGCCGACGCCAGTGCCGCCGCCGTGGCCCCGCCCTGATCGACCCCGGCCGCCGCGATCTGCGCGATGAGGTCGGAGCTGAGGCCCTTCTGCTTGAGGGCCTGCAGTTGGGCCGCGAACTGGGTGGCCTTGGCGACCTGGT
>JAODNJ010000457.1 GCA_025465155.1 Frankiales bacterium | reverse complement strand
CACGAGGACGACCGACCGGGAACAGCTCCGGCGCGGCCCGCCGGGTCAGCCGGCCGACCCACGCCACCCCCGCGACCTCGAGCAGGACACCGGCGACGAGCAGCACCTGGCCCGGGCCGGTCGTCGTGAGCACCCGCCAGGGATCAGCTCCCACACCACTGCCCATCGCCAGGCCCAGGACCGGAAGGCCCGCCAGGACCATCGCGCTGGCCCGGGGGCCGGCCGTCGCCGACCTCAGCTCGAGACGCTGCCGGTGGCGGGCCCGCAGGTCGTCCTCCAGCGCGGTCAGTACGGCGACGAGGGAGCACCCCGTCGCGACGCTGAGCTCCACCGCGGCCCGGATCCGGGTCAGGTCCGGGCCGCCCTCGCCGCCGGCTCTCCCGGACGCTCCCGCGGCAGCAGCGGTCAGGGCGGTGGACAGTTCCCGGCCGGTCCCCTCGTCGGGGCATGCCTCCGCCGCGGCAGCCACAGCGGCCATCGTCGAGCGCCCCGCCCGCAGCTCGGCGGACAGGACGGCGATGCCATCCGCCAGCGCGAGAACCCTGACATCGGCAGCCGCGGCCCGCCGCCGGACGCCGACAGCCCGCGCCCCGAGTGCCGTGCATCCCCCGCACAACACCGCGACGAGCGGCGTACTGAGCACTGCGCCGACCACGAGGCCGGCCGGTCCGGCGACGGCGGGAGAGGTCAGGGCCGCGGCAGGCGGCACGAGTCCGGGTGGCAACCCGGCCCGGCCGGTCAGCCGCCGCAGGGGGGCACCGTCGCCCGGCCACGCCACCAGCGCGGCGGCCAGTGCGAGCAGTGCGCCGGGCATCAACGTCCCTCGCCCAGCAGGTCGGCGAGCCGGTCGGCGGCGGGAACCGGGCCTGCGTCGGCGCGCCAGCCCGGCTCGATCGCCACGAAGGCCCCCGACCGCCGGACGACGCCGATCTCGCTCACGCACCGCCCTCCTGGCGTGCGCCGGACGTGCACGACGAGGGCGAGCGCGGCCGCCACCTGGCTGTGGATCGCGGCACGGTCCAGCCCCGCCGCGCCTCCCAGCGCCTCCAACCGGGCCGGGACCTCGGCCGGCCGGTTCGCGTGGAGGGTGCCGCAGCCGCCGTCGTGACCGGTGTTCAGGGCGGCGAGCAGGTCCGCCACCTCGGCACCGCGGACCTCCCCGACGACCAGCCGGTCGGGCCGCATCCGCAACGCCTGCCGGACCAGGTCCCGCAGGCTCACGAGCCCGGCGCCTTCCACGTTCGGCGGTCGGGTCAGCAGCCGGACGACGTGCGGATGGACCGGCGTGAGCTCGGCGGCGTCCTCGCAGAGCACCAGCCGCTCGTCCGTGTCGACCAGGCCGAGGAGCGCCGACAGCAGCGTGGTCTTGCCCGAGCCGGTCCCCCCGGTCACGAGGAACGCCAGCCTGCGATCGATCACCGCCCGGAGCAGTTCCTCGGCGCGACCGGGGAACATCCCCCCGGCCGCGAGGTCGGCGACGTCGAGCACGCACCGGCGCAGCACCCGGAGGGACAGGCACGTCGCTCCGGCGGAGACGGGAGGCAGGACGGCGTGCAGCCGCGTCCCGTCCGGCAGCCCCACGTCGACCCACGGCGCGGCGTCGTCGAGCCGACGGCCGGCCGCGGCCGCCAGGCGCACCGCGAGGCGGCGGACGGCGTCGTCCCCCGGAAACCGGACCGCCGTGAGCTCCAGCCCGGCCCCACGGTCGATCCAGACCTCGTCCGGGCCGTTGACCAGGACGTCGGTCACGCCGGGGAGGCGCAGGAGTGACTCCAGCGGTCCGGCACCGGCCAGCTCGTCGACGGCCCACCGCACCTCGCGCAGCACGTCGTCGTCGCCCAGGAGCCCGCCCGCCTCCTCCCGAACCGCTGCCGCCACCCCGGCGGACGTCGGGATGCCCGGCTCGAGGGCCAGACGCGCGCGGACCCGCTCCACCAGCGGCCGGCTCACCCCGACACCGCCCGGGCGGCGTCGAGCTCGCCGAGCAGCCGCCGCGAGAGCGAACCCCATGGGGACCGCGGCGCGATGACCGGGGGCTCCCCGCGTTCACCGCGGGCCATGGCCGCGCGGTCGTGCGCCAGCTCGGCGAGGACGGGCCGGCCGACGACTTCGGCGACCTCCGGACCGCTGAGGCCGCCGTGAATCCGGCGCACCACGACCCGCGCCGCTGCCCAACCACCGACCCCCGAGCCGACCAGGAGCCGGGCGGCGCAGGCCGCCCGCAGGCGGCCGGGTACGACCAGGGCGGCCAGGTCCGCCTCGGCCAGCAGGGTCTCGCCCGCCGGGTCGCCCCGCGGCAGGTCGACCACGACCGGCCGTCCGGCCGAGCGGACCGCATCCACCACGGCTACGAGTGCCTCCTCGGGCAGGCGGCAGGCGACCTCGCGGGAGCCGGCCAGCACGTGCACGCCGTGGGTCTCGGGAAGGGCGGCCAGCAGGGCGTCGCCCGACAACCGCCCGCGCAGCCCGGTGAGCTCGGGCCAGCGCAACCCCTCGTCCCGCTCGGCGCCCAGGAGGAGGTCGAGCCCGCCACCCACCGGATCGGCATCGACCAGGAGCACCCCCTGCTGCCCGGCCGCCGCGGACAGGGCCAGGGCGGTCGCGACGGTGCTGGCCCCCGCGCCACCGCAACTGCCCCCCACGACGGCCAGCCACCCCCGCTCGACGGGTGTGCGCACCGCCCCCGCCGCCCGCGACAGCAACCAGCCCTCGTCGTCGGGCAGGCCCACGACCCGCTCGGCTCCCAGCTCCACGGCGGCCGACCAGTCCGCGGCGGGCAGCTCGCCGCGGGAGACGACAAGGAGCCCCGGGCGCCGCGGCAGCGCCCGGACCGCTGCGGTGGGCAGCGCGTCGGCGCCCACGAGCACCAGCGGCGCTTCCCGGTGGGCGCGGCGCAGCGCCGGGCCGCCGGTGGCCAGCTCCGGCTCCGTTCCGGCTGCCGCGAGGACGCGCAGGAGGTCGTCGAGGAGCCCGTCGTCGGTACTGACGACCAGGGGCCGGGCGCGGATGGCGGGCGCGGGAGGGAAGGGCACGCGGTCGACCTCAGCGCCCGGCGGCCGGCCGGGCCAGAGACGGAGACGAACTGTGGATGACCCGTTCGGGTGTGGACGGCGCGCGCGCCATGTCGGCCCGTGCTGATCCGCTTACAGTCGTGTCTCGTGACCCGCGCTGCGGCGTTCTTCGACCTGGACAAGACGGTCCTCGCGAAGTCCAGCACCCTGGCCTTCGGACGACCGTTCTTCCAGGGTGGGCTGATCAACCGCCGCGCCGTCCTGAAGGCCGCCTACGCGCAGTTCGTCTTCTCCCTGCAGGGCGCCGACGCGCAGCAGATGGAGCGGCTGCGCGCCCAGCTCACCGAGATGTGCACCGGGTGGGACGTCGCGACGGTGCACGAGATCGTCCAGGAGACCCTGCACGAGATCGTCGAGCCGCTGGTCTACGCGGAGGCCGCCGACCTCATCGAGGAGCACCGCCTGGCCGGGCGGGAGATCGTCATCGTCTCGAGCAGCGGCGCCGACGTCGTCGAGCCGATCGGCGAGATGCTGGGCGCCGACCGGGTGGTGGCCACGCGGATGGTCGCCGTGGACGGTCGCTACACCGGCGACATCGAGTTCTACGCCTACGGCGAGAACAAGGCGGTCGCCGTGCGCGAGCTCGCCGCCGCCGGCGGTTACGACCTGGCCGACTGCTACGCCTACAGCGACTCCGTCACCGATCTGCCCCTCCTCGCGGCGGTCGGCCACCCCACCGTGGTCAACCCCGATCGGGGCCTGCGCCGGGTGGCCGCCGAGCGCGGGTGGCCGGTTCGCGAGTTCACCCGGCCGGTGCCGATCCGGGCACGGTTCGCCGTTCCCCCGGCGCCGATGGTCACCGGCGCAGCGGTCGGCGTGGGCGCGGCGGTCGTCGGTCTCGCCTGGTACGCCCGGCACCGCGCACTGCGGCAGTCCGGCTCGCTCGCGGGTGCACCCGGACCGTTCGGCCGCTGGTGGCGCCGCGGCGCCTGAGCGCGCGCACGGAACACCCGGCCCACTCACCTGCCGAAGCGCTCCCGCACCTGCTCGACCCGCTCGCGGACGCCGTCGGCGACGGTGCGCGCCATCGACACCGGCGAGAAGGCGCGCGCCGCGGCCGTCAGGGCACCCACCTCGTCGCCGCGCAGCTCGATCTCGCCGGCGACCACGTTGGCCTCCAGCTGCTCCACGCTCGACGCGCCCGGGATCACGACGACGCGTGGCTGGCTCAGCAGCCAGGCCAGCGCGATCTGCGCCGGCTTCACACCATGGGCCTCCGCCACCTCACGCAGGAGATCCAGCAGCGGCTGCGCTCGCCGCAGGTTCTCGGTACCGAACAGGGGGTTCATCGCCCGGACGCCGCCCGGCCGGTTGTCGGGCCCGTAGCGCCCCCCGAGCAGACCCTGCGCCAGCGGGCTGTAGGCGATGACCAGCCGGCCCTCCCGCTCCGCGAAGGGGACGAGATCCTCGAGCGGCCGCGACGCGGCGAGCGAGAAGTCCACCTGATTGCTGATCACCGGCCGGCCCAGGGCACGGTCGGCGGAGCGCCACCGGTCCAGCGAGTAGTTGGAGACGCCGGCCGCGCCGATCCTGTCCTCGTCGAGGAGTTGCCGGAAGGCAGGCATGATCACCGAGTCGGGGACCACCGGGTTGGGCTGGTGCACCTGGTAGAGCGGGATCCGCTGCACGCCGAGCCGCCGCGCGCTGCCGCTCCACCGCTGTCTCACGACAGCAGGGAACGGGGCGATCGGCAGGATCTTGCTGGCCACGACGACACCGGTCCGCTCGTCACCCAGCGCCTCACCGAGGATCCGCTCGCTGCGCCCCAAGCCGTAGATCTCGGCGGTGTCGAAGAGGGTGACGCCGAACTCGAGGGCCGCACGCACGATCTCGCGCGCCGGTCCCGCGGCGTAGGCCTCGCCGTAGCCCCACCCGCCCGAGCCGAACTGCCAGGTACCGAGGCCGACCCGCCCGACCCGGCCGACTCCGTCGATGTCGAAGTAGCGCATACCGCCAGTCTTCGCCGGAACGGTCGCCGACGCGACCAGCGGTGGTCAGCCGCGGAGGACGGCCTCGCAGATCGCCAGCCCCTCGAGCGCCCCGTGCTCGGTGGCGCGGCAGCAGTGCACGAGCCATCCGGCGACGCCGTCCGGCGCCATAGATGCGTAACCGGCGAGGGCCCGCGCGTACGCCTCGCGCCCCAGCTCGGCGAAGCCCACTTCCGGCACCGACACCGCCTTCGGGTCCAGTCCGCGGGTGATCCCGGTCAGCCGCCCGGCCGCGCGGGCAATGACGCCGTCGGCGCTGCCGAACGGTGCCAGGGCGGCCAACTCGCCGTGCACGAGCGCCGACACCAGGACGGCCGGCACCGTCGTCTCCCCGGTCACGAGGCCGAACAGCCCGCTCAGCCGGGGCCCTGCCTGGGCCGAAGGGCGGCCGAGTTCGCTCCGGTCCACCAGGTCGGCCGCGGCCAGGACGTGCAGGCGGGCCAGCACCTGACCCGGCGCGCGGCGCCAGGTCTCCGTCATCGACCCCAGCGCCACGGACACCCGGAGCGAGCCCTGGACGACCGGGTCACCGACGCTGCCGGCGCGCAGGTCGGCCAACGGCACGTCGACGCCCTCCAGGGCCGCCGACGCCCGGGCGCCGCGCAGCGCCGACTCCGCGCTGACCTCGGCGGACCGGTTGCGCATGAGCCGGTGGGCCAGCAGCCGGTCGATCGCGACGCGGGAGGCACCCGCGGCCTCCCGGACGCCGGGCAGGTCGAGGAGCGGCGCCAGCGGATCGGGTGCGGCCGGCCGGGGAGCGGGACGCGCGGCGCCCGGACGGACAGGGATCGTCACGCCGTCGACGGTACGAGCCACGGAGCGCAGCCCCGTCCGCGGGCTGTCCTACGCTCCTGTCCGCCATGCTGTCCGACCGCGGGACCCGCCCGCTCACCCTGCTGCTCGTCCGCCACGGGCAGAGCGAATGGAACGCGGCCGGACGCATGCAGGGCCAGACCGCGCACGTTCCGCTCACCGACCTGGGGCACGAGCAGGCGGCCGCGGCGGCCCGGGAACTGGGCCGGCTGCGGCCGGGCGCGCTCATCTCCAGCGACCTCCGGCGGGCACTGCAGACGGCCGAGCACTGCGCGCGGACGACCGGCCTGGGGCTCAGCACGACCGCCGCCCTGCGCGAGCAGGGGTACGGGGTGCTCGAGGGCCGGCCGTCGCGGGAGCTGTGGGACGTCGTCGACTGGACCGATCCGCACTGGTCGGCCGAGGGCGGGGAGAGCCTCGCCCAGCTGCACGCGCGGGTGGCCGCCTACCTCGATCAGCTACGGGAGCACCCGCCTGCCGACGTCGTCGCGCTGGTCACCCACGGCGACACGATCCGTGCCGCGCAGGCGGTGGCCGCGGGGCTCGGCCCGGAGGCGATGCCGGCCGAGACCCCGCGCAACGGCACGGTGACGAGGCTGGAGATCGGGGCGTGAGCAGGGTCCTGGTCCTCGGCGGAGGGCGCTCGGGCAAGTCGGCTCACGCGGAGTCGCTGCTCGCCGGCGTCGAGCAGGTCACCTACGTGGCGACGTCGACACCGGCACCGGACGACGACGAGTGGGCCGCCCGGATCGGCGCGCACCGCGCCCGCCGCCCCACCTCCTGGACGACGGTCGAGACGACGGCGCCCTCGACGCTGCTACGCGGGGGCCCGTTCCTGGTCGACAGCGTGACCACCTGGGTCGCCGCGTTGATGGACGAGACGGGTGTCTGGCGCGACGAGCCGGGGGCGGCCGAGCGCCTGGCCGGGCGCTGCGACGCCCTGGTCAACGCGTGGGCGATGACCCCGGCGCACGTCGTCGCGGTGAGCGACGAGGTGGGCCTGGGCGTGATCCCGGAGACGCGTTCGGGGCGGCTCTTCCGCGACACCCTCGGTGCGGTGAACCAGCGGCTGGCCGGCACCGCCGACGAGGTCTGGTTCGTGGTCGCCGGCCTCCCCCAGCGGCTGCGATGAGGCTCACCGGTCCGCTCGAGTCCGCCGCGCTGCTCACCGCGCTCCCCGTGCCCACCCGTGCGACTCGTTCGACCCGCGGTGTCCTTCCGTGGGCGCCGCTGGTGGGGCTCGTCCTGGGCGGTGTGGCGGCCGGCGTCGGGGTGCTGGGCGCTCGCTCCGTCTCCCCGCTGACCGGCGCCGTCCTCGCGCTCGCCGCGCTCGCACTGCTGACCCGCGGGCTGCACCTCGACGGCCTCGCCGACACCGCCGACGGGCTCGGCCCGCTCCGCGCGCGGGAGCGGGCGCTGCAGGTCATGCGACAGGGCGACGTCGGCCCCTTCGGCGTCGCCGCCCTCGTGCTCACGCTGCTGCTGCAGGCGGCCTGCGCCGCCTCCCTCCTCGGCCGTCCCGGCGGGTGGGTCATCGTCTGGACGGCGGTGGCCGGTGCCCGCCTCGCCATGGCGAGGACCGGCCTGCGCGGGGTGCCGACGGCGGAGGGGTCCTCGCTCGGGCGTGCGGTGGCCGGCACCGTGTCGGCGCCGTGGCTGGCCGGATGGCTGTTCATCGTCACGGTCGGCGGCGCAGCGGCGGGAGCAGGCATCGGCGGTCACCGGTTGGCGATCGCTGTGGTGTCCGGGTTGCTGGCCGGGATGCTCGCCGCCGAGCTGTTGCGCCTCCGCGCGACCGCGCGGCTCGGCGGGGTCACCGGCGACGTCATGGGCGCCATGGGCGAGACGGCCGCGACCGTCGCCCTGCTCGTGGCGGCCTGCGTCGGCTGAGGACCTCCCTGCGCCGACGGTCCGGCGTCACGAAGCGAGGGTCGCGCACTCCTTGCAGCGGAGGACACCGACGGTCGGCTCCGACCAGTCCTGGTGGGGCAGCGGGATCACGCCGGTTCCGCACAGGGCGACGTCGTCACGCTCACGGATGAGGCGATTGATCGCGTGTGCCACGCCGGCAGGTCGGTCGTCGGTGCGCACGCCGACGGCGGACGAGGCACCCACCGCCACGATGCGCTTCGCGCCGGTCATGTACTGGCTTCTTCTCGACACGATCACAGCTTGGCACGATCGGGTGACAGAACGCAGTGACGAGGGCCATGGCCGAGACCCCCGGCACCACGGCGGCTCAGGCGGAGGCGCCCTGCTGGGCCGGAGTCCCGCCGCCCTCGAGGTCGCCCTCCGTGTCGAGATAGGCCTGCTGCAGCTGCGCCAGCAGGTCGGGGTCCGGTGCGGCCCACATCCTCCGGTCCACCGCCTCGAGCAGCCGCTCGGCGATCCCGTGCAGCGCCCACGGGTTCGACTTCTCCAGAAACTCCCGGTTCTCCGGGTCGAGCACGTAGGTCTCGGTGAGCTTCTCGTACATCCAGTCGTCGACGACGCCGGTCGTGGCGTCGTAGCCGAACAGGTAGTCCACGGTCGCGGCCAGCTCGAAGGCGCCCTTGTAGCCGTGCCGGCGCATCGCGGCCAGCCACTTCGGATTCACCACGCGGGCGCGGAAGACCCTCGATGTCTCCTCCGACAGCGACCGCGTGCGCACCGACTCGGGTCGGGTCGAGTCGCCGATGTAGGCGGCCGGCGCGGTGCCCGTGAGAGCACGGACCGTCGCCACCATCCCGCCGTGGTACTGGAAGTAGTCGTCGGAGTCGGCGATGTCGTGCTCGCGGGTGTCGACGTTCTTCGCCGCGACGGCGATCCGCCGGTACGCGGCCTCCATGTCCGGTCGCGCCTGCACCCCGTCGAGGTCCCGGCCGTAGGCGTAACCGCCCCACACCGCGTAGACCTCGGCGAGGTCGGCGTCCCCGCGCCAGTTGCGGCTGTCGATCAGCGGCAGCAGGCCGGCCCCGTAGGCCCCGGGCTTCGAGCCGAACACCCGGGTGGTCGCCCGCCGCCGGTCGCCGTGCCCGGCCACGTCGGCCTCCACGTGCGCCCGGACGAAGTTCTGCTCGTCCGGCTCGTCCAGCGAAGCCACCAGCGTCACCGCGTCGTCCAGCATCGTCACGACGTGCGGGAAGGCATCGCGGAAGAACCCGCTGATCCGCACGGTGACGTCGATCCGCGGCCGGCCCAGTTCCCCGAGGGAAACCGGCTCCAGCCCGGTCACCCGGCGCGAGGCGTCGTCCCAGAGCGGGCGCACGCCGAGCAGCGCCAGCACCTCGGCGACGTCGTCACCCGAGGTACGCATGGCGGACGTGCCCCACACCGAGAGCCCGACCGAGCGGGGGTACTCGCCGGTGTCCGTGCGGTAGCGGTCGACCAGCGACTCGGCCATCGCCTGGCCGGTCTCCCAGGCCAGCCGGGAGGGCACCGCGCGCGGGTCGACCGAGTAGAAGTTCCGGCCGGTCGGCAGCACGTTGACCAGCCCGCGCAGCGGTGAGCCCGACGGCCCGGCGGGGATGTAGCCCCCCGACAGCGCGTGCAGGACGGCGTCCAGTTCGTCCGTGGTGCGCTCCAGCCGGGGCACCACCTCGTCGACGGCGAACCTCAGCACGGCGGCGACGGCCTCGGACGGACCGCCCAGTACCTCCCGGACGACGTCGTCCACCGCGGGCACCGTCCAGCCGCGGGTTTCCATCCCGGACACCAGCGCGACCGCCACGGCCTCGACGGAGTCGGTGTCGGCGCGGGAGGCCTCCTCGGCCAGGCCGAGCGCCTCGCGCAGGCCCGGCAGAGCGACCGAGCCGCCCCAGATCTGGCGGGCCCGCAGTATCGCCAGCACGAGGTCGACGCGGTCCGATCCGGTCGGCGGGGTTCCCAGGACGTGCAGGCCGTCGCGGATCTGCGAGTCCTTGATCTCACAGAGCCAGCCGTCGACGTGCAGGACCATCTCGTCGAAGTGGTCGTCCTCCGGGCGATCGGTGAGACCCAGGTCGTGGTCGAGCTTCGCCGCCCGGATCAGCGTCCAGATCTGGGCGCGGACGGCGGGCAGCTTGGCCGGGTCCATCGCCGCGACGTTGGCATGCTCGTCGAGCAGCTGCTCCAGCCGGGCGATGTCGCCGTAGGACTCGGCGCGGGCCATCGGCGGGACCAGGTGGTCGACCAGCGTCGCGTGTGCCCGCCGCTTGGCCTGCGACCCCTCACCCGGGTCGTTGACCAGGAACGGGTAGACCAGCGGGACGTCGCCGAGCGCGGCGTCCGGGCCGCACGAGGCGCTCATCCCGACCGTCTTGCCGGGCAGCCACTCCAGGTTGCCGTGCTTGCCCACGTGCACGATCGCGTGCGCGCCGAAGGACGACCGCAGCCACCAGTACGCGGCGAGGTAGTGGTGCGACGGCGGCAGGTCGGGGTCGTGGTAGATCGCGATGGGGTTCTCGCCGAAGCCCCGCGGCGGCTGCACCATCACGACGACGTTGCCCGCCCGCAGCGCGGCGAAGACGATCGCGCCGTCGGACTCGTCGACGAACAGCGACCCGGGCGCCGGCCCCCAGTGCCGCTCCATGGACGCGCGCAGGTCGGCGGGCAGGCTCTCGAAGAAGGCGCGGTACTCGGCCGCCGGGATGCGGACCGGATTGCCGGACAGCTGCTCCGACGTCAGCCAGTCGGCGTCCTGGCCTCCGGCGGCGATCAGCGCATGCACCAGCGCGTCCCCGTCCAGGTCGGCGACGCCGGGAAGCGCGCCCGGGCCGCCGAACGGCCCGATGTCGTAACCCTCGCCGTGCAGGGCGGCCAGGAGCCGGACGACGGAGGCGGGCGTGTCCAGCCCGACGGCGTTGCCGATCCGGGCGTGCTTGGTCGGGTAGGCCGACAGCATCACGACGATCCGCCGCTCCGCCGGTGGCGTGTGCCGCAGCCGCGCGTGCGCCACCGCGGTCCCGGCCACCCGGGCCGCCCGCTCCGGGTCGGCGACGTAGGAGGTCAGCCCGTCCTCGTCGGTCTCCTTGAAGGAGAACGGCACGCTGATCAGCCGGCCGTCGAACTCCGGGATGGCGACCTGGTTGCCGACGTCGAGCGGGGAGAGCCCGTCGTCGTCGGCCAGCCAGTCCTCGCGGGCGCGGGTCAGGCAGAGCCCCTGGATCACCGGCACGTCGAGTTCGGCGAGCGCGCCGACGTCCCAGGCGCCGTCGTCGCCGCCGGCCTGCGCGGTGGCGGGCCGGGACCCGCCTGCGGCCAGGACGGTGACGACGAGGGCGTCGGCACCGCGCAACGTCTCCAGCAGGCCCGGGTCGACCGACCGCAGGGAGGAGGTGAAGACCGGCAGCGCGGAGCCGCCGGCGTCCTCGACCGCGGTGCACAGGGACTCGACGAACGCGGTGTTCCCGGCCAGGTGGTGGGCCCGGTAGTAGAGGACGGCGACCCTCGGACCGCCGGCCCACCGGGTCGGCCGGTCCAGCACGCCCCAGTCGGGTGCGACCGCGACCGGCTCGAAGCCCTCCCCGGTGAGCAGCACGGTGTCGGAGAGGAAGCGGTGCAGCTGGGTCAGGTTCCCGGGACCGCCCTGTGCCAGGTAGCCGTGCGTCTCCGTGGCGACCCCCATCGGCACGGTCGAGAGCTCCATCAGCTCGGCGTCCGGTACCTGTTCCCCCCCGAGGACGACGACCGGCACGGGCCCGGCCAGCAGCGGCGCCAGGAGCTCCTCGAACTGCCGCCGCACGCCCAGCAGGCGGACGACGACGAGCGCGGCGCCCGCGACCAGCGCGGCGATGCCGTCGGCGTCGAGCCGCGCCGGGTTGCCCGGCCGCCAGCCGGCGCCGCTGGCGCGGGCGGAGAGGAGGTCGGTGTCGCTGGTGGAGAGCAGGGTGAAGGTGCGCTGATCACTCATCGCGGGCCGACGCTACCGCGACGAGAAGCGGTCCGGATCCGGGGCGCCGGCGGCTCGGCGCCGTGTGACGCCGGTCATCGCGCGCCCCCCGTAAAGTTAGCTGCAGCAACCACGCAGGGGGAACCGATCCATGACACCGCGCCGCCGGGTGCTGGTGCTGCTCATCTGCTGCAGCAGCCTGCTCATGGTCTCGATGGACAACACGATCGTGAACGTGGCCCTCCCGTCGATCCGCCGGGAGCTCGACGCCCCGCTGTCGGGCCTGCAGTGGACGATCGACGCCTACACGCTGGTGCTCGCCAGCCTGCTCATGCTGTCCGGCTCGACGGCCGACCGGCTGGGCCGCCGTCGCACCTTCCAGGTCGGGCTCGCCACGTTCACCGCCGGCTCGCTGCTGTGCAGCCTGGCACCGGGGCTCGGCTGGCTGGTGGCGGCGCGGGTGGTCCAGGCCGTGGGCGGCTCGATGCTCAACCCGGTGGCCATGTCGATCATCACGAACGTCTTCACCGACGCCCGGGAGCGCGCCCGGGCCATCGGGGTGTGGGGTGCCGTCATGGGCCTGTCCATGGCGCTGGGCCCGATCATCGGCGGCGCTCTCGTCGAGTCGGTCGGCTGGCGCGCCATCTTCTGGATCAACGTCCCGATCGGCATCGCCGCCTTCGTGCTCGCCGCCGCCTTCGTCCCCGAATCTCGCGCGAGCCGCCCGCGCCGACCCGACCCGGTGGGCCAGTTGCTGGTCGCCGCGACCCTGACCGCGCTCACCTACGGGATCATCGAGGGACCGCGGCACGGCTGGACCTCGCCGGAGATCGTCGTGCTGTTCGCCGTCTCCGGTCTCGCGCTCGGCGCCCTGCTGGCCTGGGAACCGCGGCGCACGGAGCCGCTCCTGGAACTGCGCTTCTTCCGTAGCGTGCCGTTCACCAGCGCCACGCTGACCGCCGTCGCCGCCTTCTCGGCCTTCGCCGGGTTCCTGTTCCTCAACACCCTCTATCTCCAGGACGTCCGCGGCTACAGCGCGCTGCAGGCCGGCCTCTGCACCCTCCCGATGGCGCTCGCCTCGTTCCTGCTGGCCCCGGTCGCCGGGCGGATCGTCGGCGCCCGTGGCGTGCGCATCCCGCTGTACACCGCGGGGACCTGCATGATCGTCTCCGGTGCTCTCCTGACCGGGCTCACCAGGACCACCCCGCTGCTCCAGTTGCTCCTGGCGTACCTGGTCTTCGGCATCGGCTTCGGGATGGTCAACAGCCCGATCACGAACACGGCGGTGTCCGGCATGCCGCGGGCACAGGCGGGCGTGGCGGCGGCCGTGGCCTCCACCAGCCGGCAGGTCGGGTCGTCGCTGGGCGTGGCGGTCACCGGGACGATCGCCGGGGCGGCGGCCGGTGTCATCGGCTCCGATTTCGCGACGGCGACCCACCCGGCCTGGTGGCTGATCGTGGGCTGCGGGGCGCTGATCCTCGTCCTGGCCGCGGTCGCGACCACGCCCGCGGCCCAGGCCAGCGCCCGGGCGGTCGCCGACCGGTTCACCGACGACCTGCCCCTCGGCCCCGCCGTCCACGCACCCGCCCGCTGACGCCGGTCGGATTGTCGGACCCCGTTGCGGGGCACAGCTAGGTCGCCCTACTCCGGTCCGGAGGAGATTCGATGACCGTCTTCGCCGCCGGCGTCCAGCACACGAGCAGCCACCCGCTCCTGGTCGTCGCCGCCCTTCTGGGCATCGCGACCGTGGTCGTGCTGATCACGGTCCTGAAGCTGCACCCGTTCCTCGCGCTGATCCTCGGTTCTGCCGTCCTCGGTCTCGTCGCGGGGGTCAGCCCGACCGACATCGTCACCAGCTTCACGACCGGCTTCGGGACGACGACCGGCAGCGTCGGCCTGCTGATCGCCCTCGGCGCGATGATCGGCGGGCTGCTCACCCAGTCCGGCGGCGCGGACCGGATCGTGACCGCGATCGTCGACAGGGTCGGTCCGCGGGGACTGCCCTGGGCGATGGGCGCAGTGGCCGCCCTGATCGGGATCCCGCTGTTCTTCGAGATCGGCGTCGTCCTGCTCATCCCGATCGTCCTGCTGGTCGCCCGCCGCAGTCAGCAGCCGGTGCTGCGCGTCGGCATCCCCGCGCTGGCGGGTCTCTCGGTACTGCACGGGTTCATCCCGCCGCACCCCGGGCCGCTCGTGGCGATCGCCAGCCTCAAGGCCGACCTGGGCATGGTGCTGCTGTTCGGCCTGATCCTGGCGATCCCGGCGGTGATCATCGCGGGCCCCGTCTTCGGCACGGTGATCAGCCGCCGGATGGAGGTGCGGCACCCGGCGGCCCTCGTCGACGCTCCTGCGCCTGCCATGGCCGGGAGCCGACGCGAGACCGGGACCACCGGGTCGGCCGGTCTGGGCCCCGACGACGTCGACGTGGACCTCGGGCACCCGGTGGACACGACCGCGGGCATCCGCGACCGGAACGCCGACGGGCTGCCCCGACGCCGGCCTGCGCTGGGCGCGACGATCTTCACCGTCCTCCTGCCGATCCTGCTGATGCTGCTCCGCGCGATCGTCGAGCTGACGGTGAACGACCCCAAGAACGGGCTGCAGAAGATCACCGACGTCCTGGGCAATCCGCCGGTGGCACTGCTCATCGGGCTGATCGTCGGGATGTTCACCCTCGGCGTCGCGGTCGGGTTCGGGCGGCAACGGATCTCCGAGACCGTGGGCGGGGCGCTCCCCGCGATCGCCGGGATCCTGCTCATCGTCGCCGCCGGTGGCGGCTTCAAGCAGCTGCTGGTCGACTCCGGGATCAGTGGCCTCATCGCGGAGTGGGCGAAGGGTGCCAACTTCTCGCCGCTGGTGCTGGGCTGGCTGGTCGCGGTAGGCATCCGCCTGGCCACCGGATCGGCGACGGTCGCCACCATCACCGCCGCCGGCATCGTGGCGCCTCTGGCCGCCGGGCTGGACAAGCCGACGGTGGCCCTGCTGGTGCTGGCCGTCGGCGCCGGGTCGCTGTTCTTCTCCCACGTCAACGATGCCGGGTTCTGGCTGGTCAAGGAGTACTTCGGGATGAGCGTGGGTGAGACCATCGCCAGCTGGTCGGTGATGGAGACGATCATCTCCGTGGTCGGGCTGGTCGGCGTGCTCGTCCTCCATCTGATCGTCTAGCCGGGGTGCGCCGGCGGCGCGTTCGAGCTCTGAACGGCGCCGCTGACGCACAATGCCCGGGCGATGGACGACGAGCCGACGGTGCCGGGGAGGACGGCGCCGGACACCTCCCTTCGGGCCGTCTTCGCCGGTCACCGTGGCCGCCTCCTCGGCGCGCTTCTGCTGGCCGAGTTCGCCGGGGCGGTCCAGGGCATCGCCTACGTGACCGTGCTGCCGCTCGCCGCGCGCGACCTGGACGGCAGCCGCCTCTACGGCGCCACCCTGTCGGCCGGATCCCTGGCCACCGCGCTGGTTCTCGCCCTGGGGTCGGGGGTCACCGCGCGGCTCCGCCCGAGGACGACGCTGGGGCTGGCCACGGCCGCGACCGTCGCGGGGGTCGCGCTCGCGGCCACGGCACCCACGATGGGGCTGCTGCTGGCGGGGAGCGCGGTCCGCGGCGCGGCCGGCGGCCTGCTCGCCGCCTTCGGGCTCACCGCGGTCGGGGGCCTCTACGAGGACGAGGTGCGCCCGCGTGTGCTCGGCCTCTTCTCCGTCGTGTGGCTGCTGCCCTCGCTCGCCGGGCCGGCGCTCAACGCCGCCATCGCCGTCGCCGCGGGCTGGCGGTGGGCCATGGCGTGGCCGGCGATCGTCGTGGTGCTGGCGCGGGTCCTCGTCGGCCGGCACGCGTCGCTGATCCCGGTGGCCGCGGAACGCCGTCCCGTCGCGGTCGGCACCGGGCTGCTCGCGGTGGGCGGCCTGGTCGTGGCCTCGGCCGCGACCGGCAGCGGCCGCTGGGGTCTGCCGGTGCTCGTGGTGGGCCTGGTGGCCGCGTGCGGCGCGGGGGCACGGATCCTGACCGGCGCAGCCGGGGGCAGCCGGTCGCGTTCCCTCGTGCTGCTCTCCTTCGCCGGGCTGGTGACTGCCTACATCGCCGGCGACGGGCTGATCCCGCTCGCGGTCATCGAGGGCCTGCACCGCGGCGTCGTCGCGGGTGCGGTCGCGGTGGGGGCGGGCCTCGTCGCCTGGTCGCTCACCGGCCTGCGCCCGCGGCCGGTCGGACGTCGTCCCGACGCCGGGATCGTCGGCCTCGGCCTGGCCGCGGCCGGCCTGCTGGCCGAGGCGGCCGTGCAGGTCGGCGCGATGCCGCGCGCCGCGGCGACGGCAGCGGCCGACCGCACGCGCCGGCGCCGTCGGCAGCGCCGGTTCCGGCTCGTCGCCGACGTGCTGCACGACCACCACAGCGGCGAGCACCTCGCCGTCGCCGAGGACGAGCGGGGCCGGTTGCGGGCCGCCCTCGAGGCCCGATGCCGCGCTCGTCGGCCTCCGAGGTGCAGACCCGACGTTTCCCGGACTTCAGCGACGCCCCGTCGGGTGTCGGAGCCGACGTCTGACATAGCCTCGCGTGCGCCATGACCGCCGCACTGCCACCCCGGGTCCGCTCCGACGCCTGCCCCGGCGCCCTCCAGACCCACGCCGCGGCCGACGGGGGGCTGGCACGGGTCCGCGTACCCGGCGGCGTGCTGACCGCGGACCAATTGCGGGTGCTCGCCGAGGCCGCCCGCGAACTCGGCGACGGCGCCCTGGAGCTGACCAGCCGCGGCAACCTGCAGGTGCGTGGCCTGCCCGACGGCGCCGAGACCGAGCTCGGCGACCGGCTGGCCGGCGCCGGCCTGCTCCCGAGCGCCACCCACGAGCGGATCCGCAACGTGGTGGCCAGCACGCTGACCGGCCGGGCGGGCGGCCACGTCGACGCCCGCCCCTGGGTCCGCGCCTTCGACCGCGGGCTCTGCGCCGATCCCGCGCTCGCCGACCTGCCGGGCCGCTTCCTCCTCACGCTGGACGACGGCCGCGGTGACGTCGCCGGGCTCGGCGGGGACGTCGGACTGCTGGCCCTCGACCGCGCGACGGTCGCGCTGCTGCTGGGCGGCGCCGACAGCGGCCTCCGGACCCCACCCGACGACGCCGTCGACCTCGCCCTCACCGCCACGCACGCCTTCCTGGACGAGCGGGCGGCCCAGGGCGGGACGGCGTGGCGGCTCTCCGAGCTCGAGGACGGGCGGGCGAGGGTGGCCGAAAGGGTGGCGGCCGAGGTCGGCCCGCCCGTCGCCGTGCCGGCGGCGCCCCTCACCGGGCCGGTCGGTGCCATCGGGCAGCGCGACGGGCGGACGGCGCTCGTGGCCGTCGTCCCGCTCGGCCGGATCGGGGCCGATCAGGCCGAGCTGCTGGGCAGCCTGGCCGGCGAGGTGCAGCTGACCCCGTGGCGCAGCGTCGTCGTGCCGGACCTCGCGCAGGACGCCGTCGACGACGCCGCCGTGGACCTGCACCGGACCGGCATGGTGTTCGACGAGAACAGCCCGTGGGTCTGGGTCACGGCCTGCGCCGGCCGGCCCGGCTGCGGCAGGGCCCTGGCCGATGTCCGGGCCGACGCCGCCACCGCCGTCCTCACCGGCGCCCTCCCCGCCGGCGGCGCCCGCCAGCACTGGGCCGGCTGCGAGCGCCGGTGCGGGCGGCCCGTGGGTCCGGTGGTCGACGTGATCGCGACCGCCGGCGGCTACCGCGTCGGGTCGGCCTGATGTACGAGTACGAGCGCGACGGCGCCACCATCTACCGCCGCTCGTTCGCGACCATCCGCGCCGAGGCCGACCTCGCGGGCCTGCCCGACGACGTCGCGCGGGTCGCCGTCCGGATGATCCACGCCTGCGGGCAGGTGGACCTCGTCGACGACCTCGCGTTCTCCCCCGCCGTCGTCCGCCGGGCGCGGGAGGCCCTCGACGCCGGAGCCCCGGTCCTGTGCGACGCGGAGATGGTCGCCTCGGGCATCACCCGCCGCCGGCTGCCGAAGGACAACGACGTCGTCTGCACGCTCAACGATCCGCGTACCCCCGGCCTGGCGCGCGAGCTCGGGACGACGCGCACAGCGGCCGCGCTGCAGCTGTGGGGGGACCGGCTCGGCGGCGCCGTCGTCGCCATCGGCAACGCCCCGACCGCGCTGTTCCACCTGCTGGAGATGATGGAGGCGGGGGCGCCGCGGCCGGCCGCCGTCCTCGGCATCCCGGTCGGCTTCGTGGGCGCCGTCGAGTCCAAGGACGCCCTGGCCGCCTCCGACCTGGAGCACCTCGTCGTCCGCGGCCGGCGCGGGGGCAGCGCGATCACCGCCGCCGCCGTGAACGCGATCGCGAGCGACCTCGAATGAGGGCCGAGATGGCCATTTTGGCCCCGGGGGGCGGGAGGTGACCGGGAGGCTGTACGGGGTGGGGCTCGGGCCGGGCGACCCCGAACTGGTCACGGTGAAGGCCGCCCGGCTCATCGGCGCGGCCGACGTCGTGGCCTATCACGCCGCGCGGCACGGCCGATCGGTCGCCCGCGCGCTCGCCGGGCCGTACCTGCGCGAGGGGCAGGTCGAGGAACTGCTGGTCTACCCGGTCACCACCGAGACCACCGACCACCCCGGCGGCTACCAGGGCGCGATCGACGAGTTCTACGGGGCCGCCGCCGCCCGGCTGGCCGCCCACCTGGACGCCGGGCGCGACGTCGTCGTCCTCGCCGAGGGCGACCCGTTCTTCTACGGGTCCTACATGCACATGCACAAGCGGCTCGCGCACCGCTACCCGACCGAGGTGGTGCCGGGCGTGACCAGCGTCAGCGCCGCCGCGGCCGCGGTCGGCCGGCCGCTGGTCGAGCGCGACGAGGTGCTCACCGTGCTGCCGGGCACCCTCTCCCCCGAGGAGCTGGCCGAGTGGCTGGCCACCACCGACTCGGCCGCGGTCATGAAGCTGGGCCGCACGTTCGCCGGGGTCCGGGAGGCGTTCGACCGCGCAGGTGTCCTGGATCGCGCCCTCTACGTCGAGCGGGCGACCACCGCGGATCAGCGCATCCTGCCGCTGGCCGACGTCGACCCGGCGACGGTCCCGTACTTCTCCCTGGCCCTGCTGCCCAGCCCGCTCACCGGGCCGCTGCCGGAGCCCGAGCCGCACGACGAGGCCGCGGCGCGGACCGGCGGCCTGGTGGTCGTCGGCCTCGGGCCCGGCGCGCGGGCATGGACGACGCCGGAGGCCGCCGAGGCTCTGGCCGCCGCCGACGACCTGGTCGGTTACGGCCCCTACCTCGACCGCGTGCCGGCCAACCCGCGGCAGACCCGGCACCCGAGCGACAACCGGGTGGAGGCCGAACGGGCGGCCGCGGCCCTGGAGCTGGCGAGGAAGGGGCGGCGGGTCGCGGTCGTCTCGAGCGGCGACCCCGGCGTGTTCGCCATGGCCGCCGCCGTGCTCGAGGTGGCGGAGCGACCCGAGTTCGCCGGCGTCCAGGTCCGGGTGCTGCCCGGGCTCACCGCGGCGCAGGCGGTGGCGTCGAAGGTCGGTGCGCCGCTCGGCCACGACTTCTGCGTGCTCTCGCTGTCCGACGTCCGCAAGCCCTGGGACGTCGTCGTCGACCGGCTCCGGCACGCGGCCGCCGCCGACCTGGTCATCGCGCTGTACAACCCCCGGTCGAAGGCCCGGCCGCACCAGCTCGGCGAGGCGCAGAAGGTGCTGCTGGAGAACCGGTCGCCCGACACGGTCGTGGTCGTCGGGCGCGACGTGGGCGGCCCGGAGGAGCTGCTCACCGTGACCACCCTCGGCGACCTCGATCCGGACGCGGTGGACATGCGCTGCCTGGTGCTCGTCGGCTCCTCGCAGACCCGGGTGAGCCCGGGGGGCGCCGTCTACACACCGCGCACCTACCCCGGCTGAGGGCACCGCCGGAACGCTCGTGGCACTCAGTGCCACGGCTGGGGCACAATCCCGTCCATGGCGGACACGCGGGACTGGTTCGAGACCGTCGAGACGGCGCAGCGGCGTGCGCGCAGGCGGCTGCCCCGCTCCGTGTACCTGGCGCTCGTCGCCGGCTCCGAGAAGGGGCTGACGATGAACGACAACATCGCCGCCTTCGACGAGCTCGGCTTCCGCCCGCACGTCGCCGACCTCCCGGAGAAGCGCGACCTGTCGACCACCGTGATGGGCCAGCAGATCTCGCTGCCGGTCCTCATCTCGCCCACGGGCGTGCAGGCCGTGCACCCCGACGGCGAGGTCGCCGTGGCCCGCGGGGCGGCGGCCGAGGGGACCGCGATGGGGCTGAGCTCCTACGCGAGCAAGCCCATGGAGGAGGTGATCGCGGCCAACCCGAAGACCTTCTTCCAGCTCTACTGGTCCGGCGACCGCGACACGATCCTCGCCCGTGCCGAGCGGGCCCGTGCCGCGGGCGCGCAGGGCCTGATCGTGACGCTGGACTGGACGTTCAACTCGCGGCGCGACTGGGGCGCCCCCCCGATCCCGGAGAAGATCGACGCCAAGAGCGCGATCAGGTTCGCCCCCGAGGTGCTGCTCAAGCCGCGGTGGCTGGCCTCCTACCTCCGCACCGGTGCCATCCCCGACCTGACGGTGCCGAACCTGCCGCTCGGCGGGGCGCCGGCGCCCACGTTCTTCGGCGCGTACTACGAGTGGATGACCACCCCGCCGGCCCGCTGGGAGGACATCGCCTGGCTGCGCGAGCAGTGGGGCGGCCCGTTCATGCTCAAGGGCATCAGCAGAGCCGACGACGCGCGCCGCGCCGTCGACGCCGGGGTCACGGCGATCTCGGTCTCCACCCACGGCGGCAACAACCTCGACGGCACCCCGGGTGCGATCCGCTCGCTGCCCGGCGTCGTCGACGCGGTCGGCGACCGGATCGAGGTCGTGATGGACGGCGGCATCCGCCGGGGCAGCGACGTGGTCAAGGCGCTGGCGCTCGGCGCCCGCGCAGTGATGATCGGCCGCGCCTACCTGTGGGGTCTGGCGGCGAACGGCGACCGGGGGGTGCAGAACGTGCTCGACGTGCTGCGCCAGGGCATCGACTCGGCGCTGCTGGGGCTCGGCAAGGCCTCGGTGCACGACCTGACCCGCGACGACGTCCTGGTGCCGCCGGGCTTCACCCGCGACTGGAGCTGACCCCGACCGCGGATGTCGCGAGGGGTGCGGCGGGGAATCAGCCGGGGGCCCGGCGGCTTGGCAGCTGACGTGCCCCGCCTCTCCGGGCCGGCCGCCTTCTGGTCGGTCGCGTTCCTGCTGCTGCTCATGCTGGCCGCCTCCGGCGTTCCCTCGCCGCTGTACCGCGTATACCAGCAGGAGTTCGGGTTCAGCTCCGGCGTGCTGACCGCGATCTTCGGCATCTATGCGCTGGCCCTGCTGGTCTCGCTGCTGGTGGTCGGCGGCCTGTCGGACCACGTCGGCCGGCGGCCGGTGCTCGCGGTGGCCTTCCTGCTCGAGGCCGGCGCCATGGTGCTCTTCCTGGCCGCCGACGGCGTGGGGTCGCTGCTGGCGGCCCGTGTGGTCCAGGGTCTGGCTACCGGGGCCCTCACCAGCACGCTGGGAGCCGCGGTGCTGGACTTCCAGCGGTCCGAGCGGCCGCTCGGGTCGTTCGTCAACAGCGCCTCCCCCGGGCTCGGCCTGTCTCTCGGCGCGGTCGGATCGGGGCTGCTGGTGCAGTTCGTGCCATCGCCGGGCCGGTGGGCGTTCGGCGTCCTGACCGGCGTCTTCCTGCTGGCGGCCGTGAGCGTGCTCCTGCTGCCGGAGTCCTCGTCGCGTGTGCCCGGCGTGCTGGCGTCGCTGCGTCCGACGGTGGAGGTGCCGGTCGCCCACCGACGTCCGTTCCTCGTAGCCCTGCCGTGTCTGGTGGCCGCGTGGGCGATCGGCGGGCTGTACGCCTCACTGGGCCCGTCCCTGGTCGCCGGGGTCTTCGGCATCGACAACCACGTCGTCGGC
Source organism: Frankiales bacterium (assembly GCA_025465155.1). Taxonomy (GTDB): domain Bacteria; phylum Actinomycetota; class Actinomycetes; order Mycobacteriales; family Geodermatophilaceae; genus Geodermatophilus. Next base: position 12,606 of record JAODNJ010000457.1, on the reverse strand, counting down.
AGCCTGCTGATCCTCGCTCTCAACGGCACGGGCCTGCTGGGCTCCCTGGCGATGCGGCCGGTCGCCCCCGAGACGGCGCTGCTGGCCGGTGCCGTCACCTTCGCCGTCGGCGTGGGGGGCACGATCGCCGCCGTGCTCACCGGCTCGGTGGCGCTGCTGTTCCTCGCGGCCGTCGTCACCGGCTTCGGGTTCGGCGGCTCGTTCCTCGGGGCGGTCGCCATGATCACTCACGGCGTCGAGCCCGGGCACCGCGCCGGCCTGCTGGCCAGCACCTTCGTCGTCGGCTATCTCGCCTTCAGTCTGCCGGCCGTCGCCGCAGGGATGGCCGTCGGCAGTCTGGGGCTGGCCGCCACGACGGAGATCTACGGCGCCGTCGTCATGGTGCTGGCGCTGGTCGCGGTGGGCGGCCTGCTACTGCGCCGCAGGACCGCGGGTCACGCCGCCGCGGAGCCGGCGACGGAGAGCGAGTCCCTGGCGGCCTGACTCCGCCGTCGCGGGGTCAGCCGTAGTACTTCGGTGTCACCACGGCCTGCCCGCTCTCGTCCGGGTGCAGCTCGTCGTGGGCGTACCTGTTCGCCCAGCCGAAGCCCTGCCAGGTGGTCAGCTTCTGGGGCACGATCTTGAACGTCCAGCACGGTTCGACGTTCACCTCGCCGCGGTAGTCGTTCACCTTCTCCCCCAGGTAGCGCGGCCCGGTCTCGTACGTGCCGATCTTGTTCCAGATCGACATCTCGCCGTTCTCGAGGTAGGCCCCGACCGCGGCCTCCACGCAGACGGCGGTGCCCTCGCAGACCACCTTGCGGATCGGCGGCTCCGGCTCGTCGACGACGAGGCTCACCCGCGGATCGCGGACGAGGTAGTGCGCCCAGGCGGACCGGGCGCGGGGGACGAGCCAGAAGGCGACGCCGTCCCAGTGGTACCAGGCAGGAAAGATGTAGGGCGAGCCGTCCGGCTTGAGGCAGGCGATTCTCGCGATCCAGGGCCCGGCGAGGAACTCGTTCACCTCCGCCGCGCTCATGCCGCCGAGCCTGCCGCGCCACTCGGCCTTCTCCTCCGTCATTCCGTCGCCCTCCGGTATCCCGTCCCGTTCCAGCTGTCGAATGCGGAGAGCCGCCTAGTAGACCTCGAAGTACTCCCGCTGCTCCCAGTCGGTGACGTGTGCGCGGTAGCGGCCGAGCTCGTGCTGCTTGATGGAGAGGATGAAGTCGACGAAGGCCGAGCCGAACGCGTCCCGGAAGACCTGGCCCTCGGTCTCCAGCGCGGCGACCGCCTCGTCGAGGCCGGTCGGCAGCATTCGCCGGTCGGCCCCGTAGGGCTCGGCATCCGGCGCCCCGGGGTCGAGCGAGCGGTCGATGCCGTCGAGGCCCGCGGCGATCTGCGTGGCCATGAACAGGTACGGATTGGCGCACGGTTCCCCGACCCGGTTCTCGAGGTGCGTGCTCTCGTCGCCCGGGCCGCCCAGGACGCGGATCATCGCGCCCCGGTTCTCCACCGCCCAGGAGGCCCGGTCCGGGGCGAAGGAGAACGGTGCGAACCGCTTGTAGCCGTTGATGGTCGGCGTCGCGAACACCGAACTGGCGTTGGCGTGCTCGAGCAGGCCGCCGACGAAGTGACGGGCCACCTCGGAGAGGACCTCGCCGTTCGTCCGGTCGGTGAAGGCGTTACCGGAGCCGTCGCGACCGACGAGCGACTGGTGCAGGTGCCAGCCACTGGAGAAGAAGTTGGGCAGGGCCGGCTTCGTCATGAACGTCGCGTGCAGGCCGTTGCGCCGGCAGAGCTGCTTGACCGCTGTCCGGAACAGCAGCATGGAGTCCGCGGAATCCAGTCCCAGCTGCGGGTCGAAGGTGAACTCGGTCTGGCCCGGCCCCCACTCGTCCTCCATGGATCGCAGGGGCAGGTCCAGGGCCTCGAGGTTGTCCTGAAGCAGGATCAGGATGTCGTCGATCTCGTCGTTGCGGATCTCGGTCAGGTACTGGAACCCGTGCGCCACGGTCGAGACCGTCGGTGCGTCCGGGGGCCATCCCGACTGCTCCGGCGTCAGCTTCTTGTCCTCGAGCCGGGTGATGTAGAACTCGACCTCGAGGCCGGCCAGGTAGTCGTAGCCGCGTTCGGCGAGCGTGGCGAGGCTGCGGCGCATGATCTGCCGGCTGCAGAACGGAACCGGACGACCGCTCTGGAAGTACATGTCCGACAGCACCCAGCCGGTCCCCCGGCTCCACGGAAGGGTACGGAACGTCCCCGGATCGGGCACCAGGATCGCGTCCGGGAAGCCGGTCAGCTCCTCGACGCCGTAGGCGCCCTCCTTGGCGAACAGCGGGGTCACGACGTTGTTGGTCGTGTCCATGATCAGCGTGGCGGTCTGGAAGTCCTGACCGTTGCGCATGGCCAGCAGGAAGTCGGGGGTCGTGAGGGTCTTGCCGCGGGCGATCCCGTGCTGGTCGCACCACGCGATCCGGACCCGCCGGATGTCCTCCTTCTCCAACCGCTTCCGGAGTTCCTGCGCGGCCGAGTCCTGATCGTCGGTCCACAGTCCGTTGTTCTGGATGAAGCCGATCTGACCGACGCTGGATTCGTGCGGGGAGCGCATACGACTCTCCTGTCGTGGTGCGGGGAGGTACTCCGGACCGGTGCAGGCGGGCGTGCAGTGGCGCAACCAGGACCGGGGTCCGGGCAGACGTTTGTTATCTGGACAGGAATGGCAGCTGGCAATTGCGGTGCTGGTGAATTCCTAGTCTTACATTCGATCCGCTGTCAATACGGCGGACGACGATCGCGCGGGCACACCGCACGCCGGTACCCCTACTCGCCGCGATCCGACCCCCCGACCATGGTGGCCGGACGCCCGCCGAGGTAGGGGGGTGGGAAGGTGACCGGACAGCGCGCCCGCGGAGGCCGGTTCCTGCTTGCGATCATCGACGGCGGCGGGACCGTCCCGCCCGCCCTCGGGTTGGCCGCAGAGCTGGTGCGGCGCGGTCACGCCGTGACGGTCCTCGCCGACCCGACCGTCGCACCGTCGGCGCGCGCAGCAGGCTGCGGCTTCACCTCCTGGCGGGCCGGCCCACACTTCGCCTCCCTCGCCGAGCAGACGACGTTGATCGCCGCGATCGAGGGCGGTAATCCGGTGCGCGCGTTCCGGGTCGCGCGCGACCGGCTGATCTGCGGCGGCGCCCCGGGGTTCGCCGCGGACGTGATCGGTGCCGCGCGCGAGGTCGGGGCCGACGCCGTCCTGGCCGAGGCCGCCGTCCCGGGCATCCTGATCGGAGCCACGGCGACGGGCCTGCCGACGGCCGCGCTGATGGCCAATGTCTACATGCGCCCGACCCGCGGCCTGCCCGTCATGGGAACGGGCTGGCGCCAAGGCACGGGACGCGTCGGGCGGGCGAGGGACACGCTCGCCGTCGCCGCCGCCAGGCGCGCGTCGGCGATCTTCCTGCCTCCGTTGAACGGGACCATCGCCGCGTACGACCTTCCCCCGATCGGCGACCTGTTCGAACTCCTGGACCGCTGCGCCGAGGTGCTCGTGCTCACCAGCCCGTCGTTCGACTTCTCCTCCCCGCACATCCCGCCGAACGTCCGCTTCGTCGGTCCCCAACTCGACGATCCGGACTGGGCGGCCGGCGGCGCGGATCCCGGCTCGTGGCGACCCCCCGGAGACGCGCCGCTCGTGCTGGTGGCGGGCAGTTCCATCTTCCAGCGACAGACGGACCTCCTGCGGCGGGCCGCGGCCGCGCTGGGCCGGCTGCCGGTGAGGGGCGTGCTCACCACCGGCCGGGCGGTGGACCCCACCGACGTCCCGGCACCGCCCAACGTCCGCGTCGTGTCGGCCGCGCCCCACCGCGCCGTGCTGGCCGAGGCCGCGGCGGTGGTCACGCACGCCGGTCACGGCATCACCCTCAAGGCCCTGGCAGCGGGGATCCCGCTGATCTGCGTGCCGATGGGCCGCGACCAGAAGGACAACACCGTGCGGGTCCTGCGGCTCGGCGCGGGCGTCCGGGTGGATCGGGACGCGCCGCCCGACCGGATCGCCGCGGCCGTGAACACGGTCCTCCGGGATCCGGCGTACGCCCGCGCCGCTCTCGAGTTCGCCGACCGGCTCGCCGTCGAGGCGCGGACCCGGCCGAGGGCGGCCGACCGGGCCGAGGCACTGCTCCACGGCTGACCGGCGGCGGATTCAGAGCCGGGCGAGCGCCGCGAGGACGTCCGCGGGCGTCGCCGCCAGCACCGCCGCGCCGGCCTCCTCGAGCTCGCCGTCCCGAGCCGGCCCCCAGCCGGCGCCGATGCACGGCAGGCCGTGCGCCGCGGCCCCCAGCACGTCATGCGCCCGGTCGCCGATGAGCACCGCATCCCGGCCGTCGGGGTGCGCGGCGAGAGCGGCAGCCACCACCTGCTCCTTGTGCCGCACCGTTCCGTCGAACGTCGCCCCGTGCACGGAGGCGAACGCCGACAGCAGCCCGGTGTGCTCGAGTACGCGGACGGCGAAGGGCTCGGGCTTGCTCGTCGCCACCGCGAGCGTCGCGCCGTCGCGCCCCAGCGCGTCCAGCAGTTCCGGGATCCCGGCGTAGACGGTGACGTCGAGCATCGCCCCCGCCGCGTAATGGGCCCGGTACGCCGCCACCGCACGGTCGACGTCCCCACCCGCCAGCCCCATCACGACGGCGAAGCCGTCCTGGAGGGGAGGGCCGACCATCGCCCGCAGCTGGTCCGGGGTCGGAGGCGGCAGACCGAGCTCGCAGGCCGCGGCGCGGACCGATGCCCAGATCCCCGGCGCCGAGTCGACCAGGGTGCCGTCGAGGTCGAACAGGACCAAGCGTCTTCCTTGCGCCATCTACCTGGGGTTTTCCGCGTCAGCAGCTCCCGGGGTACACACCGGGTACACATCGGGAACGATTCTGCCCAGGGTTGCGGCCACGGCGGCGCGCCCGGCGGTCTCGTCGTCCTCGCGCAGATGGGCGTAGACGCGGTAGGTGATCTCGCGGCTGGAGTGCCCCCGCCAGCGGGAGACGGGGACGACGGAGACGCCGCGGGAGATCAGCGCCCCAGCGCAGCTGTCCGTGCGCGCGCGCTTCTCCAGGCTGGCCATCGCAGCTCCCTCGGGATCAACACGTCGACGCTGACGCTCGGTCGGCCAGATTCTCGCATCGGTGTGCGACGAGCTCGGGACCGACGGAAACCGCACAAGTCCCGACGTCACCACGTGCCCCCCAGTCCACCGCTCGGTTGAGGAGGACAACGGGCGAGGCTTGCCCGATGCCCCCCCAGCCGGAAGGGACACTCTCCAGCGCCCGAGGCCCACGCCGTACCGGGCCTCGACCTGCTGGGGCGCATCGGCGCAGGGTGGCTCTCGTTATCCCGACGTGCGGCTGCAGTGGTCGGCGTGGACGGTGGCAGCGGGGCTGCTCGCCTTGTCCGCCGCGTGCTCGACGCCGACCAACGTGCACCCGGTCCGACGAGTAGTTGTGGGCACCCTGCACATCGATGCGCGGAGCGGCTGCTCGTGGGTCGCTGAGCACGCCGGCGTGGTGCAGACGGTGTGGGTCGACGGCACCCAGGTCGACCGCACGCACCAGCCCGTCGACCTGCAGCTGGACGGGCACCCGATCGCTTCAGACGGCCAGTCCGTGCAGGCGCTGCAGAGCTACGGCGTCGCAGGCAAGCCGTCGGCGGGCTGTCCCGCGCCTGCTGGTGCCCAGACGTTGAGCGTGTACCGCCTGCGAGTCCGTTCGCCCGTGGGCGGCTGACGGATCCAGGCCACACGTCTCATTCGCCGGACTGTGTCTCGCCTTCTGTCCTGGTGGCGGTCAGCGGGGTGGCGGATAGGTCGCTCGTGCCGTTCGGGCTATGGCACGAGAAGCATCTTGCCGGTGGTGCGGCGTTTCGCGAGGTCCTCGTGGGCGCGGGCGGCGTCGGCCAGCGGGTAGGTCCCTCCGATGTGCACCGACAGCAGTCCGGAACTGATCCAGTCGAAGATCTCGTCGGTGCGGGACAGCAGCTCTTCCCGGGTGACGATGTAGTCGACCAGGGTGGGCCGGGTGAGGTAGAGGGAGCCGCCGGTCTGGAGGCGTTGGATCTCGACAGGCGGAACCGGCCCGCTCGCGGCGCCGTAGACCACCATCAGCCCCCGACGGCGCAGCGCCGCCAGCCCGGCGTCGAAGGTGGCCTGCCCGATCCCGTCGTAGACCACCGACGCGCCCTGGCCGCCGCTGACCTCGCGGACGACGTCGACGAAGTCGTCGTATCCCGCGACGTGCTGCGCGCCGGCCTGCCTGGCCAGGTCTGCCTTCTCGCCGCCGGAGGTGGTCGCGACGACGTTGCCGCCGCGGAGGCGCACGATCTGGGTGAGCAGCAGGCCGACGCCACCAGCGGCGGCGTGCACGACGGCGAGGTCGTCCGCGGAGATCGGGTGCGTGCTGCACGCCAGATAGTGGGCCGTGCAGCCCTGCAGCATCACCGCCGCCGCCGTCATGGGGTCGACGCCTACGGGCACCGGCACCGCCCGGTCGGCCGGGATGACCACCTGCTCGGCGTAGCTGCCGGGCACGCCGGTCCAGGCGACGGTGTCACCCACGGAGACCCCGGCGACCTCGGCACCCACCGCGGCCACCGTGCCGGCGCCCTCCGAGCCGAGCACGAACGGCGTCTGGCGGGCGTAGGGCGGGTGGCCCTCCCGCACGTAGATGTCCATGAAGTTCACCCCGGCGGCCACCACGTCCACCAGGACGTCGTGCGCCCCCGGCGTCGGAGTCTCCCGGTCGGACACGTCGAGGACGTCCGGGCCGCCGGCTGCCGCCACGATCACTGCACGCATGCGCCCGATCCTGGCACCGGACACCATGGCGGGGCCTCATGCGCCTGGGCGGCATCCGCGACCCTCACGCGCCGGTCAGAGCCGGCTGCGGCGCAGCACACGATGATCTTGGGTACAGAACGGGGGTACACATCACAGCTCGAAACAGCTGGATATCACCGCTCGCAGGCAACGCGCTATCTAGCCACTGACCTGCGCGTTCGCCGTTCGTCAACCACTGCCGTGACCGCGGGTGCCGTCGAGGTCGAACCGGACGAGCCGGCTCCGGTCGCCGCGTTCGGTCGCGAGCTCCCTCACCGGTTCAGCACCCAGGCCCGTGCCGCCTCCACCGACTCCACCACCGGCACCCCGACCGGCAGGGGCGGCCGGCGGACGAGGACGACCGGGATGCCGAGCTCCCGGGCCGCGGTCAGCTTGGCCGCCGTCATGCCGCCGCCGCTGTCCTTGGTGACGACGACGTCGACGGCGTGCTCCCGCATGAGGGCGAGCTCTGACCCGACCGTGAAGGGTCCCCGCCCGAGAACCACGGTCGTGCGCGCGGGCAGCGGCGGCTCGGGCGGCTCCACGGTGCGGAGCACGACCTCCATGGGCAGCCCGGCGAAGGCGTAGAGGCCCAGCCGGCCCGTGGTGACGAACACGTGCGCGAAGCGTCCGACCGCCGTGGCCGCCTCCTCCAGGGAGTCGACCCACCGCCAGTCGTCCCCCGGCAGCGCGGTCCACCCCGGCCGATGCAGCCGCACCAGCGGCGTCCCGGTCGCCGCGGTCGCGGACGCCGCGTTCCGGGTCATCGTGGCCGCGAACGGATGGGTGGCGTCGACCACGCCACGGACCGGGTTGGCGCGCAGCCAGGCGGCGAGCCCCTCGGCGCCGCCGAAGCCACCGATCCGCACCTCACCGGGCGGCAGCACCGGCTGGGCCACCCGGCCCGCGAGCGAGGACACGACGTCGACACCGCCGGCCACCAGCGCCTCGGCAAGCCTCCGGGCCTCCCCGGTGCCTCCCAGCAGCAGCACCCGGCCGCTCACCGACGGGCTCCAGGCATGCTGAACGGGTGACGACGGGCGGACGGGAGCGCGGCACCGGGCTGCGCCACGGCTGGACTACGGGCGCCTGCGCGACCGCTGCCGCGACCGCCGCGTACACCGCGCTGCTCACCGGCGAGTTCCCCGACCCGGTGACCATCGACCTGCCGCGCGATTTGCACCCCTCCTTCGCGCTGGCCCGCGAATCGCTGACTCCCGGCGGCGAAGCGACCGTCGGCATCGTCAAGGACGCCGGCGACGACCCCGACGTCACGCACGGCGCGCTGGTGTCGGCGCGGGTGACGCCCGGCGAGCCGGGCGGCGGAGTCCGCTTCCGCGCCGGCCCGGGCGTCGGCACGGTGACCAAGCCCGGGCTGCCACTGCCGGTGGGCGAGCCGGCGATCAACCCGATGCCGCGGCGGTTCATCAGCGAGCACGTCGCAGCGGTCGCCGCCCGGCACGGCGGCAGCGGCGACGTCGTCGTCGAGGTGTCGGTGGAGAACGGCGAGGAACTCGCGCGGAAGACGTGGAATCCGCGGCTGGGCATCCTCGGCGGACTGTCGATCCTGGGCACGACCGGCGTCGTCGTCCCGTACTCGTGCTCGTCCTGGATCGACTCGATCCGCCGCGGCATCGACGTCGCCCGCGCCGCCGGGCACCAGCACGTCGCCGGGTGCACCGGGGCGACGTCGGAGCGCGTCGTCACCGAGCTCTACGGGCTGCCCGAGGACGCGCTGCTCGACATGGGGGACTTCGCCGGCGCCGTCCTGAAGTACCTGCGACGCCACCCTGTCCCGCGGCTGACCGTCGCCGGCGGAATCGGGAAGCTCGCCAAGCTCGCCGACGGGCACCTCGACCTGCACTCCGGCCGGTCGCAGGTGTCCTTCGACTCGCTGGCCGCGCGGGTGCGGGACGCCGGCGGCTCCGCCGAACTGGTCGCGGCCGTGCGCGCGGCCAACACCGCGCTCGACGCGCTGCACCGATGCCAGGCGGAGGGGCTGCCGCTCGGCGACCTCGTCGCCGCCGGCGCCCGTGAGACGGCCGCCGGCGTGCTCCTCGGCGCCCCGGTGGAGGTCGACGTCGTCGTCATCGACCGCGCGGGCACCGTGGTCGGCCGGGCCTGAGCGGAGTCGCTCGAGCGCGGGGACCGTTCCGGTGCGGGTCCGCATCACCGGGGCCGCGTCGTCGAGTAGAGGTGGCTGTCCGGGAACTCCTCCGCCGCCAGGACCGCACCGACGATCACCACGGCCGTCCGGCGCACGCCTGCGGCCTCGACCTGCGCGGCGATGCCGGCGAGGGTTCCGCGCAGGATGAGCTCGTCGTCCCGGCTGGCGTAGGCCACGACGGCGACAGGGCAGTCGGGGCCGTAGTTGGGCACCAGCTCCGGGACGATCTCGGCGATCCGCTGGACGGCGAGGTGCAGGACGAGCGTCGCGCGGGAGGCCCCCAGCGTGGCGAGGTCCTCCCCCGGCGGCATCGGCGTGGAGCGGGCCGAGGTCCGGGTGAGGACGACGGTCTGGCCGACCCCCGGGACCGTGAGCTCGCGCTTGAGGGACGCCGCGGCCGCCGCGAACGCCGGCACCCCCGGGACGACGTCGTACGGGACGTTCGCGGCGTCCAGCCGGCGCATCTGCTCGGCCATCGCGCTGTAGACCGACGGGTCGCCCGAGTGCAGCCGCGCCACGTCGAGCCCGTCCAGGTGCGCGCCCACCAGCTCGGCGGTGATCGCGTCCAGGTCGAGGTTCGCCGTGTCGACCAGGCGGGCGTCGGGGCGGGCGGTGTCCAGCAGCTCGCGAGGCACCAGCGCACCTGCGTAGAGGATCACCGGAGCGCTGGCGATGACCCGAGCCGCCCGCAGCGTGACCAGGTCCGCGGCGCCCGGCCCCGCCCCGATGAAGTGGACCGTCATGCCGCGGCCCCTCCCCGGACTGTCCGGCGGTCATGGCCGGCCCGGGGCCCGGACCGCCGGGAGGTCGAGGCCGTCACGACCGCGCCACCGACCAGATGGTCACGGGCATCGCGGGCTTCCAGCCGGTGAAGCCGCCGACGGGAGCGGCGGAGGCCACCGACAGCCGGGTCAGCTCCCCGCCGCACCGTGCGTGCCACTCGGCCAGCATCGCCTCGCTCTCGATCGTCACCGCGTTGACGACCAGCCGGCCGCCCGGTCCGAGCGCCTCCCAGCAGGTGTCCAGCAGCAGCGGTGTGGTCGCCCCTCCCCCGACGAACACCGCATCGGGTGCGGGCAGACCGCGCAGCGCGTCCGGCGCCCGGCCCTCGACGATCTCCAGGCCGGGGACGCCGAGGGCGAACGCGTTCTCCGCGATCCGCCGGACCCGCGCGGGTTGCGACTCGACGGCGACGGCCCGGGAAGAGGGGTGCACCCGCATCCACTCGATGCCGATCGAGCCCGCCCCGGAGCCGACGTCCCAGAGCAGCTGACCGGGAAGGGGCACGAGGCGCGCGAGTGTCACCGCGCGGACGTCCCGCTTGGTCAGCTGACCGTCGTGGGCGTACGTGTCGTCCGGCAGGCCCGGCACGGTCGGCAGCGGAACCGTGCCCGGGTCGGCGACCACCTCGACGGCGGTCACCACGAGCGGATCGGTCTCGGCGTGCGGCCACCCGGCGGCGGTCCCGGTGAACCTGCGCTCAGCGGGGCCGCCCAGCTGGGCCAGCGCGGTCAGCCGGCTGCCGCCGAAGCCCCGGTCGGTCAGCATCCGGGCCACCTCGGCGGGGGTGGACCCGTCCGAGCCCAGCACGAGCAGCCGCCGTCCCGGTGTCACGTGCGGGGCCAGCAGAGCGGTCGGGCGGCCGACGAGCGTCACCGCCGTCGTCTCCTCCACCGCCCAGCCGAGCCGCGCGCAGGCCAGCGACACCGACGACGGGTGCGGCACCACCTCCACCGCCTCGGGGCCGAGCAGCCGGACCAGCGAGGTGCCGATGCCCGAGAACATGGGATCGCCGCTCGCCACCACCACCACCCGCCGGCCGGGGTGGTCCCGGACCAGGGCAGCCATCGCCGGCAGCATGGGCGATGGCCAGGGGACGCGCTCGGCAGGCACACTCTCGGGCACGAGCGCGAGCTGGCGCTCGCTTCCGCGCAGCACCTCCGCGGCCTCGATGGCCCGGCGTGCGGCCGGCGAGAGCCCGTCCCAGCCGTCGGCGCCGACGCCGACGACGGTCACCTTCACGCGGGCAACTCCCCTTCCGGTCCGGCCGCCTCGGCCAGCAGCCGCTCGCGCAGCTCCTCGGGCAGCAGGTCGACGTAGACGATCCCCTCGAGGTGGTCCATCTCGTGCTGCAGGCAGCGGGCGGCCATTCCGGTGGCCTCGATGGTGACCGGGTCGCCGTTCACGTCGACACCGTCCACCCGCGCCCGGAAGGCCCGCGAGATCTCGGCGTAGGGGCCGGGCACGGACAGGCAGCCCTCCTCGGTGACCTCCTGGGCCGGCTCGTCGCCGACCGGGGCCGGAAGGGTCAGGACCGGGTTCACCGCGTACCCGATGACGTCCTCACCGGCCGCGTCCGGGCAGTCGATGACGAAGACCCGCGCGTCGACGCCGATCTGATTGGCGGCCAGCCCGACCCCGTCGGCCGCGGCCATGCTGGCGAACATGTCGAGCACCAGGCGGCGCAGCGACTCGTCGAAGGCCGTCACGGGAGCGCTGGGCCGGTGCAGGACGGGATTGCTGCCGTACGTGACGATCGGGCGGGCGACGCCGTCGTAACGGCCGGGCAGGCGCATGTCCGTCGATCCTAGGGACGGCGTCGTGGAGGGCCTTCGGCACGATGTCCCCATGCCCCGGCGCCGCGATCTCCCGCTCGCCGCGGGCCTGGCCCTCGGCGCCGCCGCCGACCTCGTCCTCGCCGACCCCGGCCGCCGCCATCCGGTCGCCGGGTTCGGCACCGCGGCCGCCGCCCTCGAACGGCGGGTGTGGCACGACTCGAGGGGCGCCGGCGCCGGCTACGCGATGGCTCTGACGGGGGGCGTCGTCGTCCTGGGCTCGGCGCTGGACCGGGCCACCCGCCGCCGCCCCGCAGTGCGCGCCGTGGTGGTTGCCGCCGCGACCTGGACCGTCCTCGGCGGCACGTCGCTCGGCCGGGCGGCCGGCACGCTGCAGCGGCACCTCACCGCCGGTGACCTGCCCGCCGCCCGGTCGGCGCTGCCCGCCCTCGCCGGCCGCGACCCTCGCGGCCTCGACGCCGGGGAACTGGCCCGCGCCACGGTCGAGTCGGTGGCCGAGAACACGGCCGACGCCGCCGTGGCCCCGCTGTTCTGGGGGGCCGTCGCCGGGCTGCCCGGGCTGCTCGGCTACCGGGCCGTGAACACCCTGGACGCCATGGTCGGGCACCACTCCCCCCGCTATGAGCGGTTCGGCTGGGCCGCGGCACGAGCGGACGATGTCGCGAACTGGCTGCCCGCGCGGATCACGGCGGCCCTGACGGTGACCTGCGCCGCCCTGGTGGGTGGGTCGCCGGCAGGAGCGCTGCGCACCTGGTGGCGTGACGGGGCCGCGCACCCGAGCCCCAATGCGGGGCGCTGCGAGGCCGCCGCCGCCGGCGCGCTGGGCGTCCGCCTCGGTGGCCGGAACGTGTACGGGAGCCGGGCGGAGGAGCGGCCGCAACTCGGCGACGGTCCCCCTCCGGACGCGAGGGACGTCGGCCGCGCGGTGCGGCTGTCCCGCGCCGTCTGGCTGGCCGCCGCGGTCGCTGCGGTCGCTGCGGTCGCCGCGGCGGCCCTACCTGCCCGAGGGCGGCCAGGCCGCCGGGCCCGCACGGGCA
>JAODNJ010000449.1 GCA_025465155.1 Frankiales bacterium | reverse complement strand
GTGAGCAGACCGGCGACCGGGTCGACAAGTTCGCCGCCTGCTCGTGGCAGACCCGCCGCGGCGTGCCGGTCCTCGACGGGGTGCGGGGCTGGTTCGTCGGCCGGGTGCTCGACCGGCTGCCGCTGGGGGATCACGTCGGCCATGTGCTCGAGCCGGTCGAGGGCCGCAGCGCCCCCGACCTCGACGCGCTCACGCTGCTCCAGGTCGATGACATGGAGCCGGGCCATCCCGCATGACAGTCGACGGTCGGCCGGGCGCGTCCGAGCGGATCCACCACGTCCGGGAACGGGGGTGCGCACGTGGGGTCTGCCCTGGTGACGGCCGGGTACCGGACTCTCGGCGGCGAAACCCGACGCGGCCCCGGGGGAGCGGCGTGACATCTACTCCGGCACCGGAGGACGTGGTCCTGGCCCGTGCGCACGGGGCGGCCAACGTCCTCGGGGGGCTGTGGCCGCTGCTGCACCTGCGCAGCTTCGAGGCGGTCCTCGGCCCGAAGCACGACCGGTGGCTGGTGAGAACGGTGGCCGGGCTGCTGGTGGCCAACGGCTGGACCCAGCTCCGGACGCCCCGCTCGCCGGACGGGGTGGCGCAGGCCCGCAGGATCGGGATCGGGACGGCGACCGTGCTCGGCGCGATCGATCTCCGGTACGCCCTCCCGGGCCGGATCAGCCGGGTGTACCTGCTGGAGCGGCGCTCGAAAGCGGCTGGGTGGCCGCCTGGCTCCGGTCGGAGCGCCGGACGGGCGTCGCCGGCGGCCGACGCACCCGCGCACGACGAACGTCGTGAGGGCGCGGGCCATCTGCGGCGAGGTCGGTCTCCGCCGGCCCGCCGGCGATCGGTCCGCGCGGACCGGTTTCGGGATCCTCGATGCCGGTATGGAGAGCGCGCAGGACCCCACGTACACGGTCGAGCCGCAACGCGACCGTGTGCGGCCCCGTGAGCGGACGCGGGGAACATCCGGGTAGCCGCGGCGACGCGCTCCTGAGCGCCGTCCGTGGCAGGGAGGAGACACCACCGATGACCGACGTACGCGAGGTTCCGAACGACGCCGGCGACGTCATCCAGTTCCTGCTCAACCAGCACCAGCAGGTGCGCGGGCTGCTCGACGACGTCCTGGCCGCCACCGGCGAGGACCGCCGGCACTACTTCGACACCGTGCGGGAGATGCTCGCCCGCCACGAGACGGCCGAGGAGATGATCATCCGGCCGCTCACCCGCAAGGCGCCCGGTGGCGAGCAGGTCGCCGAGGGCCGTATGGACGAGGAGAACGAGGCCAAGGAGGTGCTCGCGGCACTGGAGAAGATGGACGTCGACAGCGCGGAGTTCGCCCAGAAGTTCCGTGAGTTCCGCCAGTCGGTGCTCGACCACGCCCAGGCGGAGGAGACTCAGGAGTTCCCGCTGCTGCGGCAGAACAACGATCCCGACGCCCTGGTCAAGGCTCGCGACCGGGTGAAGCGCGCCGAGGACATGGCGCCGACCCACCCGCACCCGTCGGCGAAGTCGACCGCCGCCAACTACGTGGCCGGTCCGTTCGCCGCGATGCTCGACCGGGCGAGGGACGCCTTCTCCTCCTCCGACAAGTGACCGCCGGCCTGTCCGGGGGATTCCCCCGGACAGGCCGCCCGGCGACCGGTCCTGCCGGGCCACCCGCCCCGACACCCGGCAGCGGCGTGTACCGGGAGGGCCGAGGGGTAGGTCGCGGTCACGTGCGCGCGCCGAGCACAGGCGTGGTCCCCCAGTGGAGGAGTGGGCCGTGGCCCTGGACCATCCGACCCTGCCCGGCGACATCGACCACCTCATTGCCGACGACCACGCCGTCGTCGAGCGACAGTTCCAGCACCTGGAGGCCGGTCGCGGCAACCGTCGCGTGCTCGTCGACCAGGTCTCCTTCGAGCTCGCCCTGCACGCCTTCGCCGAGGAGACCGTCCTCTACCCGATCTGGTCCGAGGTCGGGATGACCGACCAGCACGAGGACGCCGAGCACGAGCACCAGGAGATCAAGGACCTGCTCGTCGTCCTCGGCCGGAAGGAGCCCGGCGACACCGAGTTCGAGGACGCGCTCGCCCGGCTCATCCGGGTGACCCGCCACCACGTCGACGACGAGGAGACCGACGAGCTGCCGGAGTTCCGGCGGAAGGCCGGCGCCGCGCGCATGGCGGAACTCGGCCGGGAGTTCCTCGCGGCCAAGCGCCAGGCCCCCACCCGACCGCACCCGCACGCTCCCGACGAGGGTGTCGCCGAGCGGGTCGCGGGGATCCTGGCCAAGCCGATCGACAGGGTCCGCGACGTGCTCTCGGGGCGGAGCAAGGAGCTCGGCACGGACGCCTCCGGGCTGCTGGACCCGCAGGCCCAGGCCATCGTGGACGCCCACGCGGCGCTCGGGCCACTGCCCGTCGAGATCCTCGAACCCGACGAGGCCCGCAGGCAGCCCGGTCCGGACGACGCGGTCAGGAAGGTCATGGCCGACCGGGGGATCGAGGGGCCGGAGCCGGTCGGCTCGGTGGAGGACCGGGTGATCCCGGATGCGGCCGGCGGCCGGATGCGGCTGCGCGTCTACCGGCCGGCCGCTG
>JAODNJ010000576.1 GCA_025465155.1 Frankiales bacterium | reverse complement strand
CTCTTCCGATCTCTTTGGTACATGTAATAAATATCTTTTGGAAATCCGGCAAGATCAATAATGCCGAAGTAAGAACTTCTTGCTGGCCATGGGTACGGCGTAGGTTCTCCGATATAGTCAAATCCGGTCCAGATATACATCCCCGAAAGAAATGGATATTTTTTAACCAGTTTCCAGGTTTCCTCGTGAGTACCGCCCCATGAAGTGCTAACATTATCATATGCCGAAACGGTATAATCGTGATTAAGACCTCGGGTGGTGCTGTTTAAAGGCCACCGCCGGATACTGTCTGAGGGCATATCATAATATCCTCTTGTCTCTAATGCTGATGTGGTTTCTGAACCAATAAACTTCTTACCCGGGTAAATCTGCTGGAACCTGGCAAGATCACGATTATGATAATTATAGCCGATTAGGTCTACCGCGCCAGAGCTGATGATTTGATTGGTGGTATCGGGCCGGCTGTTTGCAGTAGTTATAGGTCGGGTTTGATCTAACTGGTGAATAATAGAAGCGAGCCTCGGTGCGATCCGCAAGGCAACTGTATCATTTTGCTCATGGATCTCATTGCCAATGCTCCAGATGAAAACGCTCGGGTGGTTGCGGTCGCGAAGCACCTGGTCCTGCAGATCACGTGCCGACCATTGCTTGAAAAATAAGTGATAGTCAAATTTTTTCTTTCCTTTTTCCCATACATCAAAGGCTTCATCCATAACAATAAATCCCATTTTATCACATAGGTCAAGTAATTCAGGTGCGGGCGGATTATGAGAAGTACGGATGCCGTTGCAACCCATTGCCTTTAACAACTCCAATTGCCTTTGCAATTCCCTGTAATTTACAGCCGCGCCCAAAGCTCCAAGATCGTGATGATCACAAACACCCAGTATTTTAATTGGTTTTCCGTTCAATGAAAAGCCTTTATCCGAATCAAAATTAAAATAACGCACCCCTAATGGTGTAATATATTCGTCCGTTACTCTGTTATTTGTAACAATATGTGTAATTATTTTATAAAGGTATGGTTGGTTAACCGACCATAGTACTGGTTGTGTAATATGAAATTCCTGCTCTACTGAGGTTACCGTATCCGTCAAAAAAACAGCTGCGGATTTACTGCTTGCCACGGTTTTTCCTTGTTGATCTTTAATGATTGTTACTAGCTTCACCTGCTGCAATTTTCCGGTGTAGTTATGAATCTGAGTTTTGACATTTATCTCAGCAGATTTGCTTGATACTTTTGGTGTAGTGGCAAATGTCCCCCAATGATCAACGGCAACTTTATTTGTTTTAACCAGCCATACATTTCTGTATATACCCGATCCCGAATACCACCGTGAATTTGGTTGTTTGGAGTTATCTGCTTTTACAGCGATGACGTTTTTCTGCTTACCATAGTTAAGGTAAGGTGTTAAATTGTAACGGAATGAAATATAACCATTAGGTCTGAAACCCAAATGATGACCATTAATCCAGACGTCACTTCTTTGGTAAATTCCATCAAAATCAATAAAAAACATTTTCCTTTTATCCGAAACGCCAACGTAAAAGTTTTTACGGTACCACCCAATTCCCCCTGGCAAAGCTCCTCCGTCATAACCTGCAGGGTTGTCAGCACTGAATTGGCCTTCAATACTCCAATCGTGCGGAACAGAGAGTTGGCGCCAACCTTGATCTTCATACTCTTTTTTATATGCGTCAATTGCCTCCCCTAAATGAAAAAGCCATCCATCGTTAAAATTAATACGCTCTCGCATTTGTTTAATCTGAGTTGACACATGCTGAGCCGACACGCGGTACATCATAAAAATAAAAGACAGTAGTAGATATTTTCTCATCTTAGGTATAAAGTAGTTCTAATTTATTTGCTTCTTTCAGAGCCAAGTTGTAGCTTGACCGGGTAGGTATTTGTAGCGAAACTATAAATACTGAAGGTTGATTGCAGGTGCATTTTCAGGCAGAATCAAGCAGAATCATCCTAACGGCGTTTGGCTTTGCCTTTTAGATTAATATTGTAATGAATTATTCAGCAAGGTGTAAGTGTGAAGGCTCGCATAATGGCCGCTTGTGGCCTGAACGGCACTCAGACTATCTATTTTCAAAACAAAGGAAAAATAGGATGATTCCACTAAAATTCGGAATTGAATTTAGATATTTGATCTCCTGAATAATATCTAAATTAATTATAAACTGTGAGTGCGTTGTGCACACATTTGTTTACCTAACGCTTAAAATGAAGAAACATGAATATTTAGTAAAATGCACCCGGTTGATTGAAGACAAACTGCAATGGGGAAATAGTAGCGACTGGATAGACTTTAACTTCAGCCGTTTGAGTGAGCAAATTTTTGAAGCATCTAAGATTTCTATAAGTGTTCGCACATTGAAAAGGATTTTTAAGTCCGATGATCACTATGAGCCACAGATTGCTACCAAGAATGCGTTAGTTCATTTTTTGGGATACCGGGATTGGACTCATTTTGTTAAGGAAAACTTCGAAAATGGGCAAAATGAAACGCTGCCTCCCCTGCCTGAAGTCCCATCTGTGGTTGGGAAAGCAAAAGTATACAAAATTATCGCCTTCATCGCCGCTATACTAATAATCGTGTCAGTTTTTCTGATTACTACCCAGCATCACGATAAGGTGTCATTTACCGTTAAAAACACTATTGGTAACGCTCCGCTGACGGCAGCGATCAGTTACGACCTAAGCAGTATAAATCACAAAAATGCCTTTATTGATTTTGGGAATGACGGTGAATACAAATTACTTCTCAGTGAGAAAGGAGAGCTCTCTTATCTCTATAAAACACCTAATTTCTTCAAAATCAAGCTAATCGCCGATGGATTAGTTGTAGCCAAAGCGAACGTAAATGTAAAGACCGATGGATGGGTTTGCTATGTAGGAAACAATGATGCCAATGCCCAGATTGTCATCAATAGAAAAATGTTTAACAATAATGGGATGTTATATTTTCCAACGGAAGCGATCAGTAAACTGAATATTGACACTAAAAAGGAATTTTGGGTCGATTATCGGAACATCCATGACTTTCACATTAATGGAGATCGAATGACGATCGAATTTCGTTTAAGGAATAGCAGTGATATTGGTGGTTTGGACTGTTTCGACACCAGTTTGGAATTTTCGGGAGAGAATGGCCGGGGGCGCTACAGGATTGTAAAGCCTGGTTGCACACAATATGCAGATAGTGAATTTGGCGACACTCAATTAACCGGAAACTTTCACAATTTATCCTCGCT
>JAODNJ010000361.1 GCA_025465155.1 Frankiales bacterium | reverse complement strand
GCCCGCAAGGAGGCCGCCCGCCTCGAGCGGCGGCTCGAGCGGCTGGCCGCCGAGGAGGAGCGGCTGCACGCCGACCTGGCGGCCGCCGCCACCGACCATGCCCGGGTGATGGAGCTCGATGCCCGGTTGCGGGACCTCATCGCCGAGAAGGACGAGGTCGAGACCGGCTGGCTGGCCGCCGCGGAGGTGGCCGAGGGCTGACCGCGGGCGTCGCCCGGGCTGGTCAGCCCAGCTCGCCGAGGTAGAACGGCAGGCCCTGGTCGTCCCGGCAGTGCGCCGTCAGGCCGTAGGGCATCCGTTCGATGTCATCGGCCCGGCCGCCCGCTGTCCGCACCGCCGCGACGGCCACCTCGATGTCGTCGACCGCGTACATCGGCACGGTGCCGGACTCACGCGCGCCGCCACCGATGCCCACCAAGGGCGTCGTCCCCTCGACCTGCCAGCCGTCAGGCACCCTGCCCGGCACCGCCGACCAGCCGAGCACTGCCTCGTAGAAGTCACGGGCCCGGGCCCCGTCGGGCACGTGGAGCGTCAGGTACACCGGGTCGCCGGGCCGGATGGGCGGCCGGTCCGCATCAGGGGCCGGGCTGGGCGTCTGGAGCATCCACCGGTGCCCGTAGGGGTCGAGGAGGACGCCGGTGCGCCCGTACGGGGCGTCGGCAGGTGGGCGCTCGACCGTCGCACCGACCTGAGCCGCCCGCTCGACGGCGGCGTCGATGTCGGGCACCGTCAGCTGCAGGGTGACCGAGACGCGGCCCGGCTCCGGCGGAGTGAGGCCGAGCTCGGGGTGGGCGTCGGCGAGGTACAGCGTTGCCCCGCCCACATCGAGCTCCGCGTGGCCGATGCGGTCGTCGTCCATGACGTACGGGTCGCCGATGACCCGCGCGCCGAGCGCGTCGGTGTACCAGTCGATCGCCGCGCGCGCGTCGCGGACGGCGAGGTACGGCGTGAGCTTCGACATCGGGGACTCTCCTGACGGCTCGGCGGTGGGGACAGGATCCTCGGTGTGGTCCGGGTTGGGCACCGTCCGCCTCCGCTACCGCAGGCCCGGCCGAAGGCCGTGCGGGCCCGTACCGGCAGCGCCTCGATCGCGCGCAGGGTGCGCTGCAGCAGCGCCTCTCGTCCCGGGGTCACCCGGTCGTCGAGCTCATGGCCCTACGTCGATCCGGGACCGCGTTCTCCGACGCCCCGTCGTCGGAGAACTCCGGTACCCCTCCACTCAGCGCTCGGCCCGGTTCACCGCCGAGACGACGGCGCGCAGCGACGCGGAGACGATGTTCGGGTCGATGCCGACGCCCCACAGGACGCGGTCGCCGACGGCGCACTCGACGTAGGCCGCGGCGCGGGCGTCTCCGCCGGCCGAGAGGGCGTGCTCGGCGTAGTCGAGGACCCGGACGTCGACGTCGACGGTCCTGAGCGCGTCGACGAAGGCTGCGATCGGGCCGTTGCCCTGCCCCCGCACGGTCGTGGGCACCCCCCCGTCGACCAGGTCCACGGTGATCTCGTCCACCCCGGTGCCCGAGGCGGTGTGCTCGTGCCCGGTCAGGGTGAACCGGCCCCAGGGCGCGTCGGGGTCGGGCAGGTACTCGCTGCTGAAGGCGGCCCACATCTGCGCGGCGGTGACCTCGCCGCCCTCGTCGTCGGTGTGCCGCTGGATGACCGCACTGAACTCGATCTGCAGCCGGCGCGGCAGGTCGAGGTGGTTCTCGGTCTTCATGATGTAGGCGACGCCGCCCTTGCCGGACTGGCTGTTCACCCGGATGACCGCCTCGTAGCTGCGGCCGACGTCCTTAGGGTCGATCGGCAGGTACGGCACGGCCCAGGGCATCTCGTCGACGGTCGTCCCGGCGGTCCGGGCGTCGGCAGCCAGGGCGGCGAAGCCCTTGTTGATGGCGTCCTGGTGGGAGCCGGAGAACGCGGTGTAGACCAGGTCGCCGCCGTAGGGATGCCGCTCGTGGACGCCGAGCTGGTTGCAGTACTCGACGGTGCGGCGGATCTCGTCGATGTCGGAGAAGTCGATCTGCGGGTCGATGCCCTGGCTGAACAGATTCAGCCCCAGGGTGACCAGGTCGACGTTTCCGGTGCGCTCGCCGTTGCCGAACAGGCAGCCCTCGATGCGGTCGGCGCCGGCCCGGTGGCCGAGCTCGGCGGCGGCGACGGCCGTGCCCCGGTCGTTGTGCGGGTGCAGGCTCAGCACGACGGCGTCCCGGCGGCCGAGGTTGCGGTGCATCCACTCGATCTGGTCGGCGTACACCGTGGGCTCGGCCATCTCGACCGTGGCCGGCAGGTTCAGGATGGTCGGCCGGTCGGCCGTGGGCTCCCAGACGTCGGTGACCGCGTTGCAGACCTCGACGGCGAAGTCGAGCTCGGTGCCGGTGAAGGACTCCGGTGAGTACTCGAAGCGGATCTCGGTGTCGCTCATCTGCTCGGCAAGCTTGCGCACCAGCTGTGCCCCGTGGACGGCGATGTCGACGATCCCGGCCCGGTCGGAGTTGAAGACCACGCGTCGCTGGAGGGTGCTCGTGGAGTTGTACAGGTGGACGATCGCCTGCCTGGCGCCGCGCAGGGACTCGAAGGTCCGCTCGATCAGCTCGTCGCGGGCCTGGGTGAGCACCTGGACGGTGACGTCGTCCGGTACCAGGTCCTCCTCGACGAGCTGCCGGATGAAGTCGTAGTCGGTCTGGCTGGCGGCGGGAAAGCCGACCTCGATCTCCTTGTAGCCCATCCGCACCAACAGCTCGAACATGCGCCGCTTGCGGTCGGGGGTCATGGGGTCGATCAGGGCCTGGTTGCCGTCCCGGAGGTCGACCGCACACCAGCGGGGCGCGGTCGTCGTGATCGTGGTCGGCCAGGTGCGGTCGGGCAGGTCGACCGGGGTGAAGGGCGCGTAGCGGTGGATCGGCATCCGCGACGGCTGCTGAGGATTGCGTGCGTGCGGGTGCTGCGAAGGCGGGGTGCTGCTCACGAGTTTCGGCTCCTCTGGCGCGGGCTGGACTCAGCTCCGGTGGGGCGGTCAGCAGGCGCCGGGAACGCGCGGACCCCGCGGCGAGGGGGCCGACCTAGGAGAGGGCCTCGCCGCGGCTGGTAAGCAGGAGGCTGCCGCGCACGATGACGACGGTAGCAGTCGATCCGGCCCTGCTGCACGGCTCGTGCCGGCGCCGGCGGCGACGGGCCGGTGCGCGCCGAATCGCGGGGCCTTTGAGGAGCCTGTTGTCAGGCCTTCCCGGTGTGCCCGGCGAGCGCTCATGGAATGCCACCGGCGACCGCTGAAGTCTGGCAGATCCTGTGTGTTTCGACTCAAGTTGTTCCGAAACGGATCCGATAGAAATCCTCGTGACGGCGGCAGTTACCCATGACTCCCGCCTCGACGGCACGGGGAAGGCACACATTGCCGAGCGACGGGTTCCCTCCCCAGGCCACCGCATGACGCCGATCGTCACCCGACCGCCCACCGCCGGCTGATCCCGTTCACCGGCGGCGCCCAGGCCGCGAACCGGCACGTTCACCGCACTGCTCACCCGGCGCTCGCCGGGCGATGACCCCTGCCCGCGTCCGTGGGCTCGCTGAAAGGAATCAGGGATGGACTCCGGTACATCTGCGCCCTGGCGGAGGCGCACTCTCGCCGCCACGGGGGTGATCGGCATCGCGGTCGCGGGAGGTGGGTTGCTCCTCCCTGGCTTCTCCGCCGCGGCCACCACCCCGACGACCCACTTCACGTGGACCCAGGCGGAGACCGCCGCGAATGATCAGTGGACGGTCCCCGCCGGCGTCTGCTTCATCGACTGGACCGTCCAGGGCGGCAGTGGCGGCGCGGCCGGCGGCACCCTGGGTGGTTTCGGCGGCAAGGTCACGCAGCGTGTGCCGGTCGCTTCGGACGGGACCGCCAAGTTCACGATCCACGTCGGCGCGGCGGGCCAGGGCGGTGCCGGGGGCGCGAGCGCGGGCGAGGCGGCCGGCGCCGGGTTCGCCGGCGGCACCGCTGGGACGAGCGGTGGCGGCGGTGGCGGCGCGAGTGCCGTCTGGTACGGAGCCGACTCGACGGCTGTCCCCGACCTCGTCGCCGGTGGTGGCGGCGGTGCCGGCACCGGGTCGGCTGGTGGCAACGCCGGCGCTCCGGGTGATGACGTCACCGCTCCCGCTCTCGCCGGAGGCCTGGCCGGGCCCTCAACCCCCGGTAACACTTACGGAGCCGACGCCACGGGCAACGCCGGCGCAGGCGGCGGCGGTGGCGGGTACTTCGCTGGGGGTGCCGGCACCACCGACGGCTCGACCACCGGCAGCGGGGGCGGCGGCGGCGCCAACTCCATCGAGACCCCGGGCACGGCCGGCCCCGCCGACGTCAACACGACCCTGACGAGCGCCGGCGACGGCACGGTCGCCGCGGACGTCATCGGGTGCATGCCGGGCGCGCCGACCTTGGACCCCGCGACCGCCGGGACCAACACGGGCGACGTGACCCTGACCTTCACGCCTGCTTCGACGCCGACCACGAACGTCACGAGCTGGGAACTGAGCAAGGACGGCGGGAGCACGTGGGCGGCGCAGCCGGCCACCGCCAGTGGCGCGAAGGAGCAGATGTCGCTGACCGGCCTGACCGCCGGCACTTACCACTTCCAGGTGCGCGGCGTCTCCGACTACGGCGTCACGGGCCAGGCGAGCACCTCGCAGAGCTTCACGGTGGCCGCGCCGGCGACGCCGGCTGCACCGACCATCGACTCGGCCACCTCCAGCCGCAACGGCGCGATCGACCTGTCGTTCACCCCCAACAACAACGGCGTGACCGTCACCGACCACGAGGTCAGCACGGACGCGACGTCGTCCACGGATCCGAACGCGACGTGGACCACGCTGACCACGACGAGCGGCAGCGGCAGCATGCTGCTGGCGACGGTGTCCGGCCTGACCCCGGGTAATCAGTACACCCTCTGGGTGCGGGCCAAGACCGCGACCAACGATGCCCCGGCGGCCCAGAGCAACTCCGTGACGGTCGCGCACCTGCCGGACGCGCCGACCCTCGACGTGCCGACGTCGCCCAACCCGGGTGAGGTCGACCTGGCCTTCACCCCGGGCAACGACAACGGTGTTCCCGCGACCGGCTGGCAGGTCAGCACGGACGACGGCCAGACCTGGGGCACCACCCAGCCGGCGACCGACGGCACGGGCGGCAAGAAGCAGATCGTGCTGAGCAACCAGCCCGAAGGCGCCACGCTGCTGGTCTCCGTGCGGGCCGTCAGCGCCAACGGCACCAGCCCGGCCAGCAGCCCGTCGCAGAGCGTGCTGGTGACGTCGACGCCGCCGTCCACCCCGGTCCCGGCCGCGCCGACCCTCGACGCGCCGACGTCTCCCCACCCGGGTGAGGTCGACCTGGCCTTCACCCCGGGCAACAACAACGGTGCCACCGAGACCGGCTGGCAGGTCAGCACGGACGGCGGCCAGCACTGGGGCACCACCCAGCCGGCGACCGACGGAACGGGCGGCAAGAAGCAGATCGTGCTGAGCAACCAGCCCGAAGGCGCCACGCTCCAGGTCTCCGTGCGGGCGGACAGCGCCAACGGCACAGGCGCGGCGAGCGCCGCCCAGCCTGTCACGGTGACGTCGACGCCGTCGTCCACGCCGCCGGTGACGCCGCCCGGGCCGACCCCCGTGCCCGGTGGCGGCGGTACGCAGCCGAGCCCGAGCACGCCCGGCGCGCCCAAGGGTGTCTCCGCGCAGGCCAAGACGGCGCAGGTGGCGGTCTCCTGGACTGCTCCGGCCAGCGGTGGCGCGGTCGACCACTATCTGGTCACCCTGTCGCCGGGTGGGCAGACCTGCACCACCACCGGGCTGAGCTGCTCGATCGGTGCGTCTGCGGGCGTCGACTACACCGCGACCGTGGTCGCCGTCGCGGCGGACGGCACGACGGGTCCGGGTGCGTCGGCCTCGGTGCCGGGGACCGTCACGTCGCCTGACGTGCCGGCTCAGGTGCCGTCGACCGACCAGGCGTTGACCACCGACAAGGGTGTCATCTCCAGCGCCACGCCGGGGCAGAAGATCACCGTCAAGGGCTCGGGCTACCTGCCCTACTCGACCGTGACGGTGATCATCTACTCGACCCCGACCGTGCTGGGGTCGGTGGTGACCGATGCCGCGGGCAACTTCACCCTCGCCGTGACCGTTCCTGCCGACCTCGCCCCGGGTGACCACCACCTGGTGTCCTCGGGTGTGGCTTCGGACGGCACTCAGCGGTTCATGCGGATGGACATCACGCTGGCCTCGGCCAGCAACCAGCTCGCGTGGACCGGGTTCTCCGCCCTGCCGTGGGTGGGTGCCGGTGTGGGCCTGGTCGCGGTCGGCACGGCCGGCCTGATCCTGGCCCGTCGTCGCCGAGGGGCAGCGATCTGATCAACCGCTGATCCGACTACGCACTGCCGGCGACCCCGGCGAGCGGCCTTCCCAGGCCGCTCGCCGGGGTCGTCCGGCATCCGGGCGCTGCGCGTCAGAGATCGCAGCAACATGTGCAGTCGGGCGCGTGCACCGGCTTGGCAGTCCAGTTGTCGAGTTCGTCGCACTCCGGCGGACAACCGCACACGAACGGCTCGGGCCAGAAGACCTCACCGGCCGCCAGCCGTTCCCGGAAGTCCGCCTTCTGACGTTCGCTCGCGGCCCGCTGCCGGGCGGCCCCACGGTCCCACGGCGCGTCGCCCGGCTGTGGGTGCTGGTGGTCGTCCGGGGTGCCGTCCGCCCGGCGCCACGAGTCGCGGGTCTCCCGGTCACGATCGAACGTGAACCATGGCTTCGGCCGGCTGTACCGCTCGTCGCCGTGCCACCACCGCTCGTCCCCGTATCTCGTGTCGAGATGGGCGGGGAACCGCCTACCGCCGTGATCCCGGACCGCCCCATCCGCCATTCCCGCCACCTCGCGGCCCTCGCCGTCGAGCAGCGCCAGCCGTAGTCCCACCAGCGCCGCGGCCTCCGAAAGCAGGCGAGCGTCCATGCCGCCCGTGCCGGTCTCCGCGGCCGCCACCGCCGACTTCGACGCCCCCAGACGTGCGGCGAGCTCGCGTTGAGAGAGATCGGCCAGCCGCCTGATCCGGCGAACGATGCCAGGCAGGTCGAGTGGCGCCACCACGTCAGCGTGTGCCAGTCGGGTGCGGATCGGTGCGGCGATGGCCACATCTGTGGACGGACGGCGAGTCCTCCGAGCCAGGGCCGGATGTGCCTACCCGGACCCGGATGTACCTCCCCGAAGCTTGTGCTCTGCCCACTGTCCCGAAAGTTGTGCTCTGCCCACTGTGGTGGGCAGAGCACAAGCTTCTGCCGACCCCTTCCCGGCCGGGAGTTGTCCGCGAGCTGGGGTGGGCGGTGCCGCCGAGCGCACGGCGAGAGGTCAGAACTCCCGCTTGACCCGCAACGAGAAGGGCCGGCCGTCCGGGTCGTCGAGGAGGCGGTAGACCGGCGTCGCCCAGAGGCGGGTGAGGAGCGGCAGCCGTTCGGGCCGGTGCGGACGCAGCCGGCCCGGCGGGCGGGGGCCATGCCGGCCGCTCCGGTGCCAGGAATCGAGGGCCCGGGCGCTCGCGTCCAGGGCCGCCACGCAGCGATCGGGGTCCAGCAGGTCGCCGTCCCCGCTGCCGTCCGCGGCGCGGTCCAGGTGCTCGCGGACCAGCTCCAGCCGCAGGTCGCGGGCGA
>JAODNJ010000347.1 GCA_025465155.1 Frankiales bacterium | reverse complement strand
CCAGCCCGTAGCGGGCCTCGCGGCGGTCCATCTCGCGGGTCAGCGTGGCCAGGATCCGCCCGCCGGTCGCACCCACCGGGTGGCCGAGGGAGATGCCCGAGCCGTTGACGTTGGTCCGCTCGAAGTCCGACTCGGTGAAGCCCCATTCACGGGTCACCGCGAGCACCTGGCTGGCGAAGGCCTCGTTGAGCTCGATGAGGTCGATGTCGGAGAGCTTGAGCCCGGCCAGCCCCAGCGCCTTGGCCGTGGCCGGCACCGGGCCGATGCCCATCGTCTTCGGCGGCACGCCGCCGATGCCCCAGGACACCAGCCGGGCCAGCGGGCGCAACCCCAGCTCGGCGGCCTTCTCCGGCGAGGTGACCACGCAGATGGCGGCGCCGTCGTTCTGGCCGCTGGCGTTGCCGGCGGTGACGGTGGCCTCGGGGTCGTCCCTGCCCATGATCGGCCGCAGCCTGGCCAGCGTCTCGACGCTCGAGTCCGGCCGGATGTGCTCGTCGCGGTCGACGAGCGTGTCGCTCTTCCGGCCCTTCACCGTCACCGGCACGATCTCGTCGGCGAAGCGGCCCTCCTCGGTGGCGGCAGCGGCCCGCCGGTGGCTGCGGACGGCGTACTCGTCCTGCTCCTCGCGGGAGATCTTGTAGTCCCGGCGCAGGTTCTCCGCCGTCTCGAGCATGCCGCCGGGCACCGGGTGGTTCCGGCCACCGGCGGTGACCCGGCCGCGGGCCAGGCCGTCCTGCAGCAGCACGCCGGGGCCGGCCGAGACGCCCCAGCGCATCGCCGTCGAGTAGAAGGGCGCGTTGCTCATCGACTCCGCGCCACCGGCGAGGACGACGTCGGACACGCCGTTCTGCACCTGCATCGCCGCGTAGAGGACGGCCTGCAGGCCGGAGCCGCAGCGGCGGTCGATCTGCAGCCCGGTCGCGGTCACCGGCAGGCCCGCGTCCAGCGCGGCGACCCGGCCGAGCGCCGGCGCCTCCATGGTCGGGTAGCAGTGCCCGAGCAGGACGTCGTCGACCGACTCGGGGGGCAGCCCCGTGCGCTCCATCAGCGCACGGATCACGGTGGCGGCGAGCTCCTGGACCGGGACGTCGCGCAGCGCTCCCCCGAAGCCACCGACCGGGGTCCGCAGCGGCTCGCAGATGACCGCATCTCGCACCGGGATCCTCCTGTCCGACCGGCCGCCGGCCCGATCTCGTTCCGCCGGCGGCTGCTCAGGCAGTTTCCTCTCCCCCGGCGGCCCTCGCTCGGGCACCCTCCGGCGACGTCAGGGCCCTGATGCGAGGTCAGGCCCTGGTGCGGGGTCAGGCGGAGCTGCCCCCGCCCGGGTCGATCTGCTCCGCGCCGAGCAGGTCCCACAGCCCGGTGATCTGCATCGGCCGGATCACCGCCCGTCCGGAGGCGAGGACCCGAAGCCGGACCCCCTGCCCGACGGCGCGGCGGCGGGCGCCGGCCAGGACCGACAGTCCGGCCGAGTCGAGAAAGGTCACGCCGTCAAGGTCGAGAACCAGCTCCGACGGGCCGCCGTCCAGAACGGCGTCCACCTCGGCGCGCAGCGACGGCGCCGAGGAGGAATCGACCTCACCGACGGCGGCGACGCGGACGGAGCTTCCGCGGGACGTGACCTCGAGGGTGACGAGGTCCGCCGTCAGGAGTTCGTTGGTCGATGGGTCCAGTGAAGTTGCGGTCACGAGAGCCTCTCTGAGGCGAAGAACCGGTCCGGCGGCACCTCTGGTGGACGATCGCGGACGACGCCACTCCTGCCGGGGAAACGGCTTGCTGTTGAACCGCACCTCCGACCGTAGGCACCGGATCCGCCGAGTGCAAGGGCAGTTCTGCCACGTGGCCCGGCCGCGCCCCGGCTGCGACCGGCCCCGTCGGGGCGGCGCGGATACTGGAGGCCGTGTCGAAGAGATGGTGGCGCTGGACCGTCGTCTACGCCGTCGTGAGCGTCCTGGGCTTCGTGTTCCTCAACTGGATCATCGCCCTGTTCATAGCGATCATGGGCCTGACCCTGGTGATCGTCGGCGCCCTGGCCGGCAGCTGGGACAGCCACTCGACCTTCGAGGAACGCGAACTCGCCCGCGCCCGCAGACGCAAGGAGAAGTACGAGCGGCGAGCCGGCGCCCGGGCCAAGGACCGCGCGATCTGGGAGGCCGCCCGGAGCAAGGACCGCGGTGGCACCGATGCCTGAGCCCGGCTAGCCCCAGACCTCCTCGGCGACCTCGACGACGAGCGCCAGCTTCGCGATCTGCTCGTCGCGGGTCAGCGCGTTGCCCTCGACCGTCGAGGAGAAACCGCACTGGGGCGAGATCGCCAGCTGGTCGATCGGGACGAACCGCGACGCCTCGTCGATCCGCCGCTTGAGCGTGTCCCTGTCCTCCAGCTCGGGGCGCTTCGTGGTCACCAGTCCGAGGACGACGCGCTTCCCCGGAGGGACGAACCGCAGCGGCTCGAACCCACCGGAACGGGCGTCGTCGTACTCAAGGAAGAAGCCGTCGACCTCCAGTCCGCCGAACAGCGCCTCGGCGACGAAGTCGTAGCCACCTTCGGCGACCCAGGACGAGCGGAAGTTGCCGCGGCACATGTGCGTGGTCACGGTCAGGCCCTCCGGCCGGCCGGCGAGCGCCGCGTTGATCTGGCGGATGTAGCGCTCGTGCTGGTGCTCGGCGTCGCGGCCCTGCGCGGCCAGCTCGGCCCGCTGGTTCGGGTCATTGAGGTAGGCGAGGCTGGTGTCGTCGAGCTGCAGATAGGTGCAGCCCTGCGCCGCGATGCCCTGTACCTGCTGCCGGTAGGCGGCCGACAGCGCGTCCCAGAACGAGTCCTCGTCGGGGTAGACCGCCGGATCGATGGCCGCCGCGCCCCCTCGGTAGTGGACCATCGACGGCGAGGGGACGGTCAGCTTCGCCGTCTGACCGTCGGTGACCTGGCTCTGCAGGTAGGCGAAGTCGCGGGCGAAGATGGGCTCGTCGATCGCGAGCGGCCCGTCGACGTGCAGCCCGGCCGGCGTGAAGTCGATCGAGCCGTCCGCGTTCTTGAAGTGCACGACGATGTCCTCGCCGGTCACCTTGGTGATGCCGTCGATCGCGTAGATGAAGTCCATGTGCCACGAGGCCCGGCGGAACTCGCCGTCGGTGGCGGTGCGCAGGCCGACGTCCTTCTGCACGCGGACGACGTCGGCGATCGCGTCGTCCTCGATCCCGCGGAGCTCGTCGGCGCCGATCTCGCCGGCCGCGAAGCGGGCCCGGGCGTCGAGCAGGTTCGCGGGGCGCAGCAGGCTGCCCACATGGTCGGCCCGGAACGGCGGGCCGGAGGGGTCGGTCATGGGCGGGAGGGTAATCGGGTCGGCGGCGCGGCGAGGCCCCCCGTAACGTTGCGCGCATGGGCTCCTGATGCGCGGGCCGCCCCCTCCCCGAGCCGCCCCGCCGCGCGGCTTCCCCTCGTTCACCAGGAGCTGCCCCATGTCACGTACTCATCGCCCGCTCGAGGGTGCTGCCGCCGAGGCCCGCGCGTCGCTGTCCGAGGAGGACGCCGCCCGTTTCGACCGGCTGGCCGGCGCCGTCCTCGACTCCCCCGGCGCCGTCCTCGGCCCCGCCCTGCGGGCCGCGCTCCCCGGCACCGCCGGCATCCGCTGGCTGGCCGCCGCCGGGCTGCCCCCCACGGCGCGGGCGTCCGCGCTCACCGCCGAGCAGTGGCTCTCGCTGTTCGCGGCCGCATCAGAGTCGGCCGGTGCACCCCGCTCCGGGGGGCCGAACGGCGGGCGGTCGGGCCGGCCGTCGGCCCACGGCCACGCGCCGGGGGCCAAGGCGGCACCCCGCTGGTTCTGAGAGGCAGCTCAGCCGACGGCGTCCTCGGCCGACAGCTGGTCCGCCCGGTCGGAGTGGGCGAACGCCTCGGCGAGCGCCTGCCGCAGCGGCCAGGCGCCGGCCCGCCAGGCCAGCGCCCGGCCGAGCGCCTCCGGCGTTCCGTCGACCGCGTCCGGACGGTCGCCCCCCGGCCACCACGCGACCGGCCGCCCGCCGGCCTCCAATCGGTCGTGGACGGCCACCTTCCCCGGCAGCTCGGCGAGCCCGAGCCGGGCGGCCGCCAGGGCCGCCCCGGGCACGTCGGCCCAGCGCAGCGTGCGGTCGGGGCGGCTGGTGACCCGTGCCCGCACCAGCTCCCCTGCCAGCGGCAGGTCGAGCAGGTCCGCGACCGGCCCGGGCGCACCGCCGGCGGGCACGACCGGCCGGTCGACCAGTGGCAGTAACCACGGGAGATCCAGGACGACGGCGTCGTCGCTGACCCGGTCCGGGGCCACGCGGACCCTCGTCGGGGGCTCGGCGTCCACCCCGTCGAGGGCGGCCGCGAGCCGCGGATAGACGGTGGCGAGCACGTCGGGGCGGACCGTGCGGGCCGGGTCACCCAGCCGGTCGAGCAGGTCGAGCGCCCCGTCGACGTCGGCCAGGACGTCGTCGAGCGTGGCCGGCGGCCGCAGGAGGTCGAGGACGGCCCGATCCCCGGTCGCCGGTTCGTACAGTCCCTGTAAGGAGACGCTCGCCGGATGGCGCAGCCGGTCGGGGCGGCGCCCGTCGAGGACCGGATGCACCGAGAGCCACCAGCGCAGATACCCCGGGACGGCGACACCCGACAGGACGACGTCCGCCCACGCTTCCGGCGGCGCCTCCGCCAGGAGCCGCAGCGCCGCGGGCCAGTCGGTGACCACCTCGAGGTCGCGCACGGCGGTCACCTCGGGCCACTCCGGCGGCGGCATGTCCGGCGGCAGGCGGTCCAGGACGGCGTCCATCCACTGGTCGGCGAGAACGACGTCGAGGTCGGCCGGGTCCTCGGCCCGCACGACCGCGAACCCGTGGAGAACCCCGACGGCGCGCAGCGTGTCGGCGTCCCAGGCCGCCGCGGTCGCGGGATCGAGCACCCCCAGGGCACCTTCCTCGAGGACCGCGGCCAGCGGTGACCCCGGCACCATGAGCTCGCCCGCGGGCGCCCAGCCGCCGTCGGCGTCCGGAAGGGCGAGGTCGGCCAGCCACGGCTGCTCCCCCGGCGCGGGCCCCGCGGCGTCGACCAGCGCGAGGACGGCCTCGGCGAGCTCGGCCGGCCCGGGGGCGTCCGCCAGGCGGTCGTCGACGGCGTCCATGGACCGCTCGACGGCCTCCCGGACCGCCGGGTCGGCCAGGACCGCGGCGGCGGTCGCCGGCCGGGCGCCGAGCCGCTCCAGCAGCCGCCGCGCGCGTTCGGGCGCGACAGCCGCGGGCTCGGCGACCCGCAGGCCGATCGGGTCGAGGCGGTCCACCGGGAGCCCGGGCTCGGGCAGCAGCACACCCGCCGGGCCGTGCGCGGTCCGCCCGTCGGACAGGGGCACCGGCAGCACCGCGAGCTCGTCGCGATCGGCGCCCTCGAGCGCGGCGTAGAGCGCCGCCCACCACCCCGGCGGGCGCCGGATGCCGCGTACCGCCTCGACCGCCTCGGCCAGCCCGATGCGGCGCACGCCGAGCGCGGCCAGGGCCGGCGCATCGGACCGGCGCGACCAGTCGGCCGGCAGGAGGCCGGGGAGGACCCCCGTCAGGGCGGCCACCCGCTCGTCGGTCGCCTCGTCGAGCACCGCGGCGGTCCCGGCCGTCTGCCGCGCCTTCGGATCGCCGGCCACGGGAAGCCAGGCGGTCGCGCGGACGGTGTCGAGGACCGCCGAGCCGAGCGCGGCATCGAGTTCGGCGGCGGCGAGGCCGACCCGCGGCACCAGCCCGAGCAGTGCGGGGTCGCTGGGCAGGCCGGGCAGCAGATCCGCGTAGGTGGCCGCCGCCTCCGCCACCAGCGCGTCGGTGACCGCACCGGGGGCGACGTGCCGGCGGTCGGGCCCGAGCGGGAAGGGGGCGATCAGCCGGGCGGGGAGTGACAGCGGCTCGTCGCTCGGCGTCGGCGCGTGCACGACCTGGCGGCCCGGGAGGGGCACGGGCCGGCCGTCGTCGTCAAGCGGCACCGCCCAGGTGACGGTCCAGGCGCGGCGCTCGCGCTCCTCGACCGGCCGGTCGGCCACCAGGTCGGCGGCCAGTTCCCCCGACCGCCGGGCCAGGTGCCAGGTCGTCGTCCGGCCGCTGTCGGTGAGCCGCGCGCGGGGGAGCTCGAGCGCGGCGGCGAGGGTGCGGACCGTGCCGTCGGCGACGATCTCGATCTCCGCCAGCCCCGGCAGCGCGAGCAGCAACTCGGCATCGAGTGCCCGGAGGGCGGCGTGCACGGCGCTGCGGGAGCCCCGGCGCAGCGGCAGGACGACCTCGGTCGAGTAGCCCTCCGGAGGGCCGGGGAGGTCGCCGCGCTCGACCGGGTCCACCGGCTCCACCGGCTCCACCGGCTCCACCGGCCAGGGCAGCCGCAGCACGGGGACGGTCCCCTCGCGGCGGGCCACCTCGCCGGCCAGGTTCGGCAGCGCGGCGACCTCGGCGCGGGTCCGCTCGGCGCTGAACCGGACCCCGCCGGTCGTCGAGACGACGGCCGGCTCGTCGCTGACGGCCAGCACCGCGGCGAACCCCACCCCGAAGCGCCCCACGGTCGCCGCCTCGTCCCGCTTGGCCGAGGCGCGCAGCGTGGCCAGCGCCTGGACGCCGGCCGCGTCGAGCGGCGCGCCGGTGTTCGCCGCGCGCAGCGCCTCCCCCTCGCCATCGCCGGTCAGCTCCAGCCACAGCCGGCCGGGGACCCCGGCGCGGACGGCGGCGTCGGCCGCGTTCTGGGCGAGCTCCACGAGCAACCGGTCGCGGTACCCGCCGCGGACGAGGTCCTCCTCGGCATTCGCGTCCTCCCGGAACCGGGCCGCGGAATCCGCCCAGCCGGCCAGGACCCGGCGGCGCAGCTCCGCCGTCGCGAAGGGATCGGACACCCGGTCAGCATGTCAGCGGGGATCCCCGGCACGCCTGGGTGAGGGAGGTGACCCGCGGGTAACATCCGCGCATGTCGCTCAGCGAGGAGTTGGACAGCACCACGCGCACGACCGCCGGCACGGTCGACCGGCACTCGACCAGCGAGACGTTCGAGTCGACCGACCCGGCTTCCGGGGCCGTCGTCGGCGTCTTCCCCGTGCACGACGCGGACGCCGTCCGCGAGACCGTCGGACGCGCCCGGCCCGCCGCAATCGCGTGGCGCGAGCTGGGCTTCGACGGCCGCCGCACCCGGCTCGCCGCCTGGCGCGGCTATCTCGCCCGGCGCATGCACGAGCTGGCCGACCTCGTGCACCGCGAGAACGGCAAGCCGCACGCGGATGCGATCCTCGAGATCACCCTCGCCATCGACCACCTTGCCTGGGCCGGTGCCCATGCCCGCAAGCTGCTGGGGACGCGCAAGGTGAACGCCGGGCTGCTGGCGGTCAACCATGCCGCCTACCTCGAGTACCAGCCGATGGGCGTGATCGGCGTCATCGGGCCCTGGAACTACCCGGTCTTCACTCCGATGGGCTCGATCGCCTACGCACTGGCCGCCGGCAACGCCGTCGTCTTCAAGCCCTCCGAGCACACCCCCGCCATCGGGGCGTGGCTGGCCGCCGCGTGGCGGGCGGCGGTCACCGACTGCGCCGACGCCTTCCAGGTGGTCACCGGATTCGGCGCGACGGGCTCGGCGCTGTGCCGGGCCGGCGTCGACAAGCTGGCCTTCACCGGCTCGGCCCCGACCGGCAGGAAGGTCATGGCCGCCTGCGCGGAGAACCTGGTGCCCGTCCTCATGGAGCTGGGCGGCAAGGACGCGATGATCGTCGACGGCG
>JAODNJ010000314.1 GCA_025465155.1 Frankiales bacterium | reverse complement strand
TCGCCGGTCACCGAGCGGCACGGAGCAGACGGAGTCAGGCATGAGCCACTACACCGCGAACCTGCGGGACCTCGAGTTCAACCTCTTCGAGTTCCTGGACACCAAGGACCGGTTCGGCACCGGGCCGTTCGAGCAGATGGACGCCGAGACGGCGCGCGGCGTCCTCGCCGAGATCCGCCGGCTGGCCGAGGGACCGCTCGCGGAGTCCTTCATCGACGCCGACCGCAACCCGCCGGTGTTCGACGCGGCGAACCACTCGGTGACACTTCCCGAGTCGTTCAAGAGGTCCTTCCGGGCGCTGGACGAGGGCGAGTGGTTCCGCCTCGACCTGCCCGACGAGCTGGGCGGCTTCGGCGCTCCCGTGAGCATGCGGTGGGCGGCCTACGAGATGATCCTCGGCGCCAACCCCGCCGTCTTCATGTACGGCTCGGGCCCGACGTTCGGTGCCACGCTGCACCACCTCGGCAACGCCGACCAGAAGCGGCTGGCCGAGCTCATGGTCGACAAGCGCTGGGGAGCGACCATGGTGCTGACCGAGCCGGACGCCGGCTCCGACGTCGGCGCCGGCCGCACGAAGGCCGTCGAGCAGGCGGACGGCTCCTGGCACATCACCGGCGTGAAGCGGTTCATCACCTCGGCCGAGCACGACCTGAGCGACAACATCATCCACCTGGTCCTGGCCCGCCCCGAGGGCGCGAAGGCGGGCACCAAGGGGCTCTCGCTCTTCGTCGTCCCCAAGTTCCACGTGGACCTGGAGACCGGCGAGCTCGGCGAGCGCAACGGCGTCTACGTCACCAACGTCGAGAAGAAGATGGGCCTGAAGGTCTCGACGACCTGCGAGGTGACCTTCGGCGACGGCCCGGTGCCCGCCACGGGCTGGCTGGTCGGCGACGTGCACGACGGCATCGCCCAGATGTTCAAGATCATCGAATACGCCCGGATGTTCGTCGGGACCAAGGCGATCGCCACGCTGTCGGCGGGGTACCAGCAGGCGCTGGCCTACGCCAAGGAGCGGGTGCAGGGGGCGGACCTCACCGCCACCAGCAAGGACGCCCCGCGCGTGACCATCACGCACCACCCCGACGTCCGCCGCTCCCTCATGCTGCAGAAGGCCTACGCCGAGGGCATGCGCGCGCTGTACCTGTACACCGCCACCTTCCGCGACCAGGTCATGGAGGCCGAGGCGGCCGGGACGGCGGACAGTGAGGACGCCGTGCTCGCGGCCAGGGTCAACGACCTGCTGCTCCCGATCGTGAAGGGCTTCGGCTCCGAGCGGGCGACGCAGCTGCTGACCGCCGAGTCGCTGCAGACCCTGGGCGGTTCGGGCTACCTGCAGGACTACCCGCTCGAGCAGTACATCCGGGACTCGAAGATCGACACCCTCTACGAGGGCACGACCGCGATCCAGGGCCAGGACTTCTTCTTCCGCAAGGTCGTCAAGGACGGCGGGGTCGCGCTGACCTGGCTCGCCGGCCAGATCCAGGCGACGATCGACGCCGAGGCGGGCAACGGCCGGCTCAAGGAGGAGCGGGCACAGCTCGCCACGGCGCTCGCCGACGTCCAGGGCATGCTCACCGCGATGTTCGGCCACCTGACCGCGGCCCAGGAGGACATGTCCGCCCTGTACAAGGTCGCGCAGAACACCAGCCGGCTGCTGCTCGCCGTCGGTGACCTGGTGACGGGGTGGCTGCTGGTCCGCCAGTCCGAGGTGGCCCTGGCCGCGCTCGCCGGCGAGGTCGGTGAGAAGGACCGGTCCTTCTACGAGGGCAAGCTCGCCGCGACCCGGTTCTTCACCAGCCAGGTGCTGCCGCGACTGGCCTCGGAGCGGGTCATCGTCGAGAACACCGACAATGCGCTCATGGAGGTCGACGAGGCCGCGTTCTGAGCAGTCCGTCGCCGCTCCATGCGTGTAGCGGGTCGGCCGGCGGGCATGGGAGCTGTGCCCGCATCGTGAGGAGGACTCCATGACCGATCCACAGGGCAGCGATCGCATCCAGCAGGACGTGCCCACCGCCTCGGGCACGGGTGACAACAGCGACCTGGGCGACTCGTCCTTCGACGACGTGCCGCTCACCCGCGACGAGGCGATCCGCCGCGACGCCTCCCGGCCGGACGACCTGCCCGCCAGGGCCGACGGCGATGTCGCGCGGGCCGAGGCGGCCGACCCTTTCGACGGCGCCTGACCTGGTCCACCCGGCAAATGAGGAGTGACATGACCGAGTCGACCCCCACCGGCTACCGCGAATCCCCCGACACCACCGACGGCGGTCCCGGCGGGAGCCTGGTCGACGGAACGCCCGGCGACGACGTCGCCGACGCCGGCGAGAAGGACACCGGGCTCACGACCGACGACAGCGCCCAGCGCGAGGACTCGGAGGCCCGCCCCGGCAACACCGCCGACTGAGCAACGCCCGAGGTGCCAGAAGGGCCATTTCGGCACCTGACCGGAGGTGCCGAAATGGCCATTTCGGCACCTGGGGCGGCCCAGCGGCGCCGGGCCTAGCCTCCACACATGGCTTCCACCGACTTCCTCGCCGGGCGCCGCGCACTCGTCACCGGCGGCGCATCTGGCATCGGCCGGGCCTGCGCGGCCCGGTTGGCGCAGAGCGGGGCCGCCGTCGTCGTGGTGGACCGGGACGCCGACGGCGCGAAAGCGGTCGCCGACCAGGTCGGGGGCGCCGCGGTAGCAGTGGACCTCTCCGACCTCGACGCGATCGACGCGCTGGATCTCGACGTCGACGTGCTGGTCAACAACGCCGGCATCCAGCACGTGGCGCCGGTGCACGAGTTCCCGCCGGACCGGTTCTCCTTCATCCTCCGGCTGATGCTGGAGGCCCCCTTCCGGCTGGCGCGGGGTGCGCTGCCGCACATGTACGAGCGGGGCTGGGGCCGTCTGGTGCACATCAGCTCGGTCCACGGCATCCGGGCCTCGGCCTACAAGTCCGCCTACGTCACCGCGAAGCACGGCCTCGAGGGGCTCTCCAAGGTGATCGCCCTGGAGGGTGCGGAGCACGGGGTGACCTCGAACTGCGTCAACCCCGCCTACGTCCGCACGCCGCTGGTCGAGGGACAGATCGCCGACCAGGCGCGGGCCCACGGGCTGTCCGAGGACGAGGTCGTCGAGCAGGTGATGCTCGCGCCGGCCGCGATCCGCCGGCTGATCGAGCCCGGCGAGGTCGCCGAGGCGGTCGCGTACCTCTGCTCCCCCGCCGCCGCGTCGGTCACGGGCAGCTCGCTGGTCATGGACGGCGGATGGAGCGCGCACTGATCCCGCTCCCGCCCACCTGCCTGCCCGGATCGGCCTGGGCGGAACTGGCCCGGACGCACGCGGAGCGGGCCGATGCGCTGACGGCCGGTCGCCGGGCGCGCAAGGCCCGCGGAGAGCGGCACGCGGTCGAGGACTTCTTGTTCGAGTACTACAACACCCGCCCGTCACTGTTGCGTCGCTGGCACCCTGGTGTGGCCGTGACACTGCAGGCTTCCTCCAACGGCCCCGCGCCGCACTCGGCATGGCGCTGGTACACCACGGACGACGACGGCTCGGTCCGGCTCGACGCCGCGGCCTTCCTGGCCGACCGGTCGGACACCGTGACGTTCGTGCACCGACTGCTGTCGGCCATCACGTCGCGGCCGGCGTTCACCGGCTGCTTCGGGCTGCACGAGTGGGCGATGGTCTACCGCGACGACGAGCGGCGGCACGCCGTCCCCCTCCGCCTCGGGCAGGCCGGCACGGACGCCGTCGTCGAGTCGCATCCGGTCCGGTGCACCCACTTCGACGCCTTCCGGTTCTTCACCCCCGCCGCCGTCGGGCTCAACCGGGTCACGCCCACCCGCGCCACGCAGCCGGAGCTCGAGCAGCCCGGCTGCCTGCACGCCTCGATGGACCTGCACAAGTGGGCCCTCAAGCTGGGTCCGGCCGTTCCCGGCGACCTGGCCCTCGACTGCTTCGAGTTGGCCAGGGACGTCCGGCGGCTGGACATGCAGGCCTCTCCCTACGACCTCGCCTCGTACGGTCTGCCCGCCGTCCCGATCGAGACGTCCGAGGGCCGAGCCGAGTACGTGCGGCGGCAACGGCAGTTCGGCGATCGGGCCGCGCCGCTGCGGGGCCGCCTGGTCGACGTGTGTGAACGGCTCCTGGACTGACGTCCGAGGGGCCGCCGCCCGGCGCGAGGCTGTCGGCGCCGCGACGTACGGTCGGGGAGTGACCTCCATGCGCACGGACCGCTGGCTGCGGCTCGACGGGACGGCGAACACCCGCGACCTGGGCGGTCTGCCCACGACGGACGGCGGCCGCACGTTCCCCGGCCGCATCCTGCGCAGCGACAACCTGCAGACGCTCAGCGACGACGACGTCCGCAGGCTGGTCGAGGAGGTCGGGCTACGGGAGGTCATCGACCTGCGGACGACGGCGGAGATCCTCCTCGAGGGCCGCGGCCCCCTGCGCGCCGTCCCGTCGGTCACGCACCGCCACTTCACGCTGCTGCCCGAGCGCGGTCACCACACCGACGCCTTCGCCGTGGAGGAGGACGAGGGCCTCGAGCTCCCGGCCGACTGGGTCGAGTCGCTGCTTCCCCGGCAGACGGCCGAGCACGACCGCGGCGAACCCCCCGCGGTCCGCTCGTACCTCGGCTACCTCAGCGACCGGCCGGAAGCAGTCGTCGGGGCGCTGCGGGCCCTCGCGGAGGGCGGCCCCGGCGTCTCGGTGGTCCACTGCGCGGCCGGAAAGGACCGCACCGGCGTCGTGTGTGCGCTCGCACTGGCCGTGGCCGGGGTGGCCCACGACGACATCGTCGCCGACTACGCGATGACCGCCGAGGTCATCGAGGAGATCGTGGCGCGACTGGCCGCGTCCCCGACCTACGCCGAGGACATGGAACGGCGCGACGTCGCCAGCCACACGCCCCGGGCCGAGACCATGGACCGCGTGCTGACGCTGCTCGACGAGCGGTGGGGCGGGGCGGCCGCATGGCTGGAGAGCCACGGGTTCGGGCCGCGCGAACAGGCGGCGCTGCGCGCCCGCCTGCGCGACTGAGCGGCTGAGCGCCCAGGGCGGCCCCCCGGGTCAGCCCGCCGAGGAGGTCCGGCCGCGTTCCTTGTTGCGGTACATAGCCGCGTCGGCCTCCCGCAACAGCTCCTCGACGGTGCCTCCGGGCCCGGAACGCTGCGCGAGGCCGATGCTCACCCCCACGTCGACGTCCTCGCCCTCGAGGCGGAACGGAACCTCGAAGCAGGACGCCACCCGGGCAGCGAGTGACCCCGCCGCCTCCGGTCGCTCCAGATCGGGGAGCAGGACGGCGAACTCGTCCCCGGCGAGACGGCCGACGGTGTCACCCGGCCGGACGGTGGAGCCGAGCCGCGCCGCGACCTGACGCAGGAGCTCGTCCCCCGCGGCGTGCCCGAGGCTGTCGTTGACCGCCTTGAACCGGTCGAGGTCGCAGAAGAGGACGGCGAGGTGCCCGTCGGCGCTCGTGCCCTGCAGCGCCGCCTGCATGCGCTCGACGAAGAGCGCCCTGTTGGGCAGGCCGGTCAGCGCGTCGTGCGTCGCCTGGTGGCGGACGGTCTCCATGAGCCGCGCCTTCTGCAACGCCGTCGAGGCCTGGTCGCCGACGCCACGCAGCCGCGCGAGGACGTCACCGTCGAGGGATTCCGGCGCCTGGCCGTCGGTCCAGCCGACCGCGGCGACGCCCAGGAAGGTCGAGCCGGCGAGCAGGGGGACGGCGACGACGTGGGCGGAGCCGACGCCCTCGAGCAGCGCGCGCAGCGCGGG
Organism: Frankiales bacterium; assembly: GCA_025465155.1. GTDB lineage: Bacteria > Actinomycetota > Actinomycetes > Mycobacteriales > Geodermatophilaceae > Geodermatophilus. Next base: position 2,277 of record JAODNJ010000314.1, on the reverse strand, counting down.
GCTGCTGGTCTGATCTCGGAGGATCCGCGGCTCGCGGTCGGTCAGCATGCCCACCAGCTCCGGGCTGTCCTCCGGGCGCAGCACGGCCGACATGAGCCGTCGGGTCTGTTCCGGGGTCATCCCGAACGAGGCCACGGTCCGCAGCAGTCCGTCGGCCGGTTCCCACAGCATGACGCTGGCCCGGCTGCAGTTGATCACCCGCGGCAGCGCGCCGGCGACCACGCTGCAGGTCTCGGCGGCGTCGCCGGCCGCGGCGAGCTCGTGCGCGAGAGACAGCAGCGCGCCGGCCCGGTCGGCCTCCTGGCGGGTCTCCTCCAGGGCGAAGATCAGGTCCAGTGCCGCCGCGGCGTGCCCGGCGTAGGCCGAGAGCAGGGAGGCTTCGTCACCGACGCCGCCCTCCCCGGATCGGTACACAGCGGCGAGCCGGCCGTGGAAGCGACGACTGGAGGCGACGTCGACGACGACGGCCTCGCTGCCGAGGTGTCCACCGGAGAGCAGCGTCCGGGCGATGGCGGGTACCTGCCCGCTGGGCAGACCGACGCTGTGCACCAGCGGGGTGCCACCGCCGGGACGGTCGACGGCCAGCACGTACGCCGGGGCGACGACTGCCTCGGCGGCGCGGGCCACGATGCGCTGCAGCACGGTCCCGAGGTCGTCGCTGCCGACGAGGTCCGAGGCCGCGGACTGCAGGATCCGCAGTTGACCGCGCAGCGCCGTCAGCTCCGGGTCGACGGCCCGCCCGGGCCGTCGGCGCAACGGGATCCGGCTGCGCCGCTGCCAGGTCAGGTGATAGATGCAGGCCGGGTGGCCGTCGGACTCGCACTCCTCGTGCACGACCCGCGCCGGCGGAAGGCCGAACACCGTCGGCACCGTGCTCAGCAGCCCCCGGGCGTAGTCGCAGTCCAGCCGCGAGTGCGCGAACCCGTCGTGCAGGCGGTAGCGGATCGTCGCGGAGCCGGCGCTCACCTCGAGCATGTCCATCGTCGAGGTCGAGCTGAACTTCGCCACCGCGCGCGGCAGCGCGCGAAAGACCTGGCGAGGCGTGCCGAGGGTGCGCAGCAGGAGGACCAGGGAGTGGGCAAGGCCGCTGTGGATGGCCGTGGCGCCCACCTCGAACATCGTGTCGCCGTCGTCGAGCACCTCGGTGGCCGCCTCGAACAACCGGATCCGGGTGTCGTAGCTCCACCAGCGGGACTGGTCCGTCAGCTCCTCCGCGGAGTACGGGACCGCAGCGCGGCGCAGGACCTCGGCGACGGCGGACTCGCCGCCCCGCGAACGGACGTGGCCAAGGAGGAGGCCGGTCGTGGCCCCCGATGTCTCACGCGGCTCCTCGGGCACCGGGAGTGCGGACCCGGGGGCGACCGGGTGTCCCTCCACTGTGCTCACGTCTCATCCATCGGCAGGACGGCGACCGTCGAGCAGCCCGTCCTCCCCCGTTCGGGGGACCGCGTCCCAGACCCCTGGACAGCAGGCGACCCCGGTCTCGGGCGAGGCCGGGGTCGCGGGCTTTCGTGGTCGATCGGGGGATCGACCACCGCCGGGTCAGCGGGGAAGGTCCATGAACTGCCGGCTGCTCGCCAGCGTCAGAAGCTCCTGTTGCATCGCCGGGGTGTTCGCCGTCGCCATCGCCTGGTCCAACGCCCGGCGCGACCGCGCCGCCCGCCGACGCTGCCGCCAGCCCGACATCCCATGGCTCATCCCGCCGCCTCCAGCTATCGGTCCACCCGTACTGCACCCGTAGTAAAGCAGGTATACGAGACGATATTCCGAATAAACCCAGGACGTCGGGTGAGTTCTTCGACGGAAGCTCACCCTTGGGGAGGTGAGCTTCCGTCGCGGGACGGGTCACCCGGGCATACCCGGCCTGCCCGCCACCGGCCGGGACGCGCCCTGCCCAGGACCCGCCCCGGTCCCCTGGCCACCCGAGGCGGACCCCCGCCGGGCGCGGCACAGGCCGGGGCGGCAAGCTCGACGCAGTCCGGCCCCGCAGCGAGGAAGAAGACAGATGCCCAGTCAGACCGTCGTCGTCGGGTCGCGGGTGGGGCTGCACGCCCGCCCGGCCGCCCTCATCGCCGATGCCGTCAGCAAGTCCGGCGTCCCGGTCACCCTGGCCACTCCAGGCGGCAGGCCGGTGGACGCCGGATCCCCGCTCATGATCATGACCCTCGGCGCGAAGCAGGGTGTCGAGGTGGTCGTCACCAGCGAGGACCAGACGGTGCTGGAGCGCATCGCCGGCATGGTCGCCGAGGACCTCGACTCCCAGTAGCCGCGCAGGAC
>JAODNJ010000300.1 GCA_025465155.1 Frankiales bacterium | reverse complement strand
GGGAGCGAGTGCCAGGCTGGCCCCTGCCGGTTCGACAGGAACGGCAGCGGACCGCGAGGAGGCGAGCATGACCCACGTGCTGACCGGAGGTGCACCGCTGGCCCAGCAGCGGCGACTGGTCACCGAGGTGCCCGGTCCGCGGTCGCTGGCCCTGCTGGAGCGACGGATCGCGGCGGTTGCCTCGGGAGTCGGAGGCACGTTGCCGGTGTTCGTCGAGCGGGCCGGCGGTGGCGTCGTGGTCGACGTCGACGGCAACTCGTTCATCGATCTCGGATCCGGCATCGCCGTCGTGAGCGTCGGCAACTCGGCGCCCCTGGTGGTCGAGGCGGTACAGGAGCAGGTGGCCGCGTTCACCCACACCTGCTTCATGGTGACGCCGTACGAGGGCTACGTCGCCGTCTGCGAGGAACTGGCGCGGGTGACGCCCGGCGACCACGCGAAGAAGTCGGCGCTGTTCAACTCCGGTGCCGAAGCGGTGGAGAACGCGGTGAAGGTCGCCCGGCACGCCACCGGCCGGCAAGCGGTGGTGGTGTTCGACCACGCATACCACGGCCGGACGAACCTCACGATGGCTCTGACCGCGAAGAACATGCCGTACAAGGACGGGTTCGGCCCCTTCGCGCCGGAGATCTACCGGGTCCCCATGTCCTATCCCTATCGGGACGAACCGGGGATGACCGGGGCGCAGGCGGCGGCCCGTGCGCTGGGCCTCGTGGAGTCGCAGGTGGGTGCGCGCAATGTCGCGGCCGTGCTGATCGAACCCATCCAGGGCGAAGGCGGCTTCGTCGTCCCGGCGCCCGGTTTCCTCACCGCGGTGGCGGAATGGTGCCGAGCCTCCGGAGCCCTCTTCGTCGCCGACGAGATCCAGTCGGGCTTCTGCCGCACCGGGGACTGGTTCGCCTGCGACGCTGAAGGGGTGGTTCCTGACCTCGTCACCACGGCCAAGGGCATCGCCGGCGGTCTTCCGCTGTCCGCCGTCACCGGGCGGGCGGAGCTGATGGACGCGGTGCACGTCGGCGGTCTGGGAGGCACGTTCGGCGGCAATCCGCTCGCCTGCGCCGCGGCGCTGGCCAGCATCCAGACGATGCGCGCGCTCGATCTCGCCGGCGCCGCCCGGTCCATCGGGGCGACCATGCTGCCGCGGCTCCATGCGCTGCAGCAGCGCACCGGAGTGATCGGTGACGTTCGAGGGCGCGGCGCGATGATCGCCGTCGAGCTGGTCCGGCCGGGCACGAAGGATCCCGATCCGCAGCTGACCGGGCGGATCGCCCAGGAGTGTCACGCGCAGGGGGTCATCGTCCTGACGGCGGGCACCTACGGGAACGTGCTCCGGTTCCTGCCGCCGTTGGTGATCGGTCAGGAGCTGCTCGCGGAGGCGCTCGACGTCGTCGACGCCGCCGTCGCCGAGCACGCCCCGGCCGCCTGAGCCGGGGGGCGGGTCCGCCGCGCGAGGGGAGGCGCGGCGCGGCGCCGGTCGATACCCTCCCGCCGAGGCGGCGCGGAGGCCGGCCTCGAGGATCGGCAGAAGGCAGGGGTGGCCGTGACGGATACGCGCAACGAGGCCCCGCGGGTCGGCGGGGTCGAGGTCCGCTCCATCGACTACGTGCCGCTCGACGAGCGCCACGGCAAGCTGTCGGACCTCGGGCCGCTGTGGTTCATGAGCAACGCCCAGATCGCGACCCTCGCGGTCGGGCTCATCAGCATCACGACCGGCGGCAATCTGATCTGGTCCCTGATCGCGATCGTCAGCGGCACCCTCATCGGCACGTTCTTCATGGCGTTCCACTCGGCGCAGGGCCCACAGCTGGGCCTGCCGCAGATGATCCAGTCGCGTCCCCAGTTCGGATACATCGGCGCGCTGCTGGTGTGGCTGTTCGCCTACGTGCAGTACGCGGGGTTCAACGTCTTCAACACCGTCCTCGCCGGGCAGGGGCTCAGCGTGACGATCCACGGAAGCCAGAAGGTGTGGATCATCGTGGCCACCGCGCTGGCGTTCGTCATCGCAGTGTTCGGCTACGACCTCATCCACCGCTTCGAGCGGTATCTGACGTACAGCTTCCTGCTCGTGTTCGGCATCTTCACCATCGGTGCGCTGGTCACCCTCCACTTCCCGGCCGGGTCCTTCGCTCTCGGCGACTTCCACTGGACGCCGTTCCTCGCGCAGTTCGGCGTGGTCGCCGGCTACCAGATCAGCTGGGCCATCTACGTGTCGGACTACTCGCGCTACCTGCCGCCGGACGTCACGGTCCGCAAGACCTTCTACTGGACGTACTGGGGCTCCGCGCTGGGCGCCATCTGGCTGATGTGCCTCGGGACGATCCTGGCCTCCGCGATCAAGACGGGCGACGTCTTCGACACCATCAAGGCGATCGACATCGCCGGTGACAAGGTGTTCACCGGATTCGGCGCCGTCGTCCTGATCTTCTCGGCGCTCGGGCTCATCTCGGTCACCGCGCTGAACATGTACGGCGGCTCCCTGACGCTGATCAGCGCCATCGACTCGTTCCGCAAGGTCCGCCCGACGCTGACCGTGCGCATCGTGACCATCGCCGTCACCGCGGTCCTGTCGCTGGTCGGCGCGCTGGCGGCCTCGGAGAACTTCCTGACCAACTTCTCGAACTTCCTGCTGCTGGTCCTCTACCTGTTCATCCCGTGGACCGCGGTCAACCTCGTCGATTACTTCATCGTCCGGCGCGGTCATTACGCGATCGCCGAGATCTTCAACCCGCGCGGCATGTACGGGCGGTGGGGCTGGCGCGGCATCGTCGCCTACCTCGTCGCCTTCGCCGCCATGGTGCCGTTCTTCAGCACGGGGCTGTTCACCGGCTTCGTGGCCAAGGACCTGGGCGGCGCCGACATCTCGCTGTTCATCGGGCTGCCGATCGCTGCCGGGCTCTACTACCTGTTCGCCAGGACGATCGACGTGGCGGGCGAGACGCGCATCGCGCAGGCGGAGCAGGCCGAGCTGGAGGAGGCCGCCCGGCGGCACGAGGCACTGGGCGCGTGATCGGGCCGCTCCTCCGCCAGTTGCGCGACGGGCGGGTCTCCGCGCGCGAACTCGTGGCGAGGTCTCTCGCGCTCATCGAGGCCGGGAACGACCGGCTGGGGGCGGTGGTCGCGCTGCGCGGGGAGGAGGCGCTGGCCGAGGCCGACCGGCACGACGGGGCGAGGGCGTCGGGAGAGCCGGCCGGCCCCCTGGCCGGGCTGCCCGTCCTGGTGAAGGACCTCGAGGACGTCGCGGGGATGGTCACCACCCGCGGCTCGCTGCTCCACGCCGGCGATCCACCCGCGCCGACCGACGGCCTGGTCCCGGGCCGGTTGCGCGCGGCGGGCGCGATCGTCGTCGGCAAGTCGAACCTGCCGGAGGCCGCGTTCGAGGCCTACACCGCCAACCGGCTGTTCGGGGAGACCCGCAACCCCTGGGATCCCCGCTGGTCACCGGGCGGCTCCAGTGGTGGCTCCGCCGCCGCGCTGTCAGCCGGCATGGTGCCGATCGCGACGGCCACGGACGGCGGCGGCTCCGCGCGTATCCCGGCCGCGTTCTGCGGACTGGTCGGGCTCAAACCGACCAACGGCATCGTGGGGCGCAGCCCGGTGCCGTCCTGGATCGACCTGTCGACCGACGGACCGATGGGTCACTCCGTCGCCGACGTCGCGCTGCTGCTCGACCTCATCAAGGGCCCGGTGCCGGGCGACCCCAGTGCCCTGCCGCGGTGGGATCCGCCCCCGTTGCCGCGGCGGATCCGGGTGCTCGCGGCTCCCCGGACCGTCGACTGGGGGCCGTTGGACCCCGTGCTGCAGGCGGCGTTCGACGAGGCGCTGTCGGTACTGGAGCGCGACCTCGGGCTGCCGGTCGAGCCGGTCGAGCCGTCAGCCGTCACACCGGCCGGCAACGCCGACGAGGACTGGTTCGTGCTGTGCTGCACGGAGCAGGCCCACGAGGTGGGCCGCGCGGTGCTCGAGGAGCAGGCCGACCGGTTCGATCCGGTGTTCCTCGGCCACATGCGGACCGGCCTGGCCACCCCGGTGGACGACTACCTGGCCGCCCGCCGGCGGCGCTTCGCCCACACCCGGGCGCTGGACCTGCTGCTCGGCGACGACGGGGTGCTCGTCACGCCGACGCTGGCCATGGCCGCCCAGCACGCCGACGGGCGGATGGACGGGGCGACCGAACCGGGAACGCCGGCCGACGCGCTCAACACCTGCCTGCAGAACATCACCGGCGCACCGGCGCTGTCGGTGCCGGCCGGCCGGCTGCCCAACGGGCTGCCGTTCGGGCTCCAGTTCACCGGCCCACGTTTCCGCGACGACCTGTTGCTCGGGCTGGGGGAGCGGTGGGAGCGGGCTCGGCCGTGGCCCTGGTTCGCCCCCGGTTTCGAGCCGCTGGTCGAGCAGTCGTGAGAGAAACACGGCGCCCGTCACGGAAGCGGGCATCCTGTCCGACCGCACTCGTCGCACGAGGAGAAGATGACCGAGAACCAGCCCCGGCTCGTCACTGACGGGCGCGTCGGGCCCGTCGACGCCAGCCTCGTTCCCCGCTTCGCCGGGCCGGCCACATTCGCCCGCCTCCCGAGGCTGGACGAGGTCTCCGACGTCGACGTGGCCGTCGTCGGAGTCCCCTTCGACTCGGGCGTCAGCTACCGACCAGGGGCCCGCTTCGGGCCCGCGCACGTGCGCGAGTCCTCCCGCCTGCTGAGGCCGTACAACCCGGCGCTGGACGTCTCGCCGTTCGGACTCCAGCAGGTCGTCGACGCCGGTGACCTGGCGGTCAATCCCTTCTCCATCGACGAGGCCGTCGCCGGGATCGAGCGCGGAGCGGACTCCCTGCTCGACCGTGCCGGCCGGCTGCTGACCATCGGTGGAGACCACACCATCGCCCTGCCGCTGCTGCGCTCGGTCGCCCGCCGGCACGGGCCCGTTGCCGTCGTGCACTTCGA
>JAODNJ010000289.1 GCA_025465155.1 Frankiales bacterium | reverse complement strand
GTCACGTAGGCCGCGATGCCGGCGAGGCCGACGCCGGCCCCGGCGATGACCGGGCTGATCGTGGCGATCTGGCCCCAGTCGACCGGCGGGATGATGCCGGCCTTGATCGGGCCGGCCAGCGTCTTGTCGACGAACAGCAGCTTGGTCAGGACCAGGCCGCCGACCGCGAGGAGCGCACCGATCAACCCGGCGACGGCGGCCTCGAGGATGAACGGGAGCTGGGTGTACCAGCGGGAGGCGCCGACCAACCGCATGATGTTGGTCTCGTTGCGTCTGTTGAACGCCGCCAACTGGATCGTGTTGGAGATGAGCAACAGGGCCGCTAAGGCCTGGATCACCGCCACCGCGATCGTGGCGTTGCGCGCGCCGTTGAGCAGACTGAACAACCGGTTGAGGAAGTCGCCCTCGTCGCGGACCTGGTCGACGCCGTTCTTGCCGTTGGGGAACTCCGCGGCGATGACCTGGTAGCGCTCGGGGTTGACCAGCTCCACCCGGAAGCTCTCGGGCAGCGCGTCCTGCGGGGTGTTCTGGACCAGCTCGGGCTGCTGGCTGAACTGCTGCTTGAAGCGGGCGTAGGCCTCGGCCTTGGACTCGTAGACGAAGGTCTTGACCTCCGGCGAGCTCTTCAGCTTCGTCTGGATGGCGCTGCGCTGCTGATCGGTCACGCCGTCGGCCAGGAAGATCGAGACCTGGACCTTGTCGTAGTAGATCTGCTTCATCTCGGAGATCATCCCGGCGATCAGCAGGCCGGTGCCCATGAGCCCGAGGGAGATGGCCGTGGTCAGGACCATCGCGACCGTCATGGTCAGGTTGCGACGCAGCCCGGTGGCCACCTCGGAGAGCACGAAGTTGACGCGCATGATGTCCCTAGTCGTGGATGTGGAGGGCCGCTCCGGCGGTCAGCGGCCGGAGCACTAGCGGCCGACGCCGTAGACGCCGCGCGACTGGTCGCGGGCGACCATGCCCCCGTTGAGTTCGATGACCCGACGGCGCATGGAATCGACGATGTGGTAGTCGTGCGTCGCCATGATCACGGTCGTGCCGGTGCGGTTGATCCGCTCGAGCAGCAGCATGATCCCCTCGCTGGTCTCGGGGTCCAGGTTGCCGGTCGGTTCGTCCGCGAGGAGCACCAGCGGCCGGTTCACGAACGCGCGGGCGATGGCGACGCGCTGCTGCTCACCGCCGGAGAGCTCGTGCGGCAGGCGGCCGGCCTTCCCGTCGAGGCCGACCATCTCGAGCACCTCGGGGACCACCCTGCGGATGGTCCGCTGCGGCTTGTTGATGACCTCCAGCGCGAAGGCCACGTTCTCCGCGACCGTGCGGTTGCGCAGGAGGCGGAAGTCCTGGAAGACGCAGCCCATCGTCCGGCGCAGCTTCGGCACCTGCCATTTGCTCATGGTGTTCAGCGACTTGCCGTTCACCACCACCGTGCCGCTGGTCGGGGTGTCTTCCTTGAGCAGCAGCCGGAGGAAGGTCGACTTGCCCGAGCCGGAGGAACCGATCAGGAAGACGAACTCGCCCTTGTCGATCTCCGTGGACACGTCGTCGAGGGCCGGCCGGCCGCTCGCCGGGTACAGCTTGGTGACGTGTTGCAGTTCGATCACGAGGCGCCACGGTACCTGCCCCGAGCCCCGGTCCGTGTGCTCCGACGCGGAACCTGCCGGAGTCGTTCTTGCGCACCGTGAGCGACTCAGGACAACGGCCGGGAGACCTGTGACCGAGAGTGAGCTCGGGCCGGTGCGGGTGGGACGATTGTGACGCCTGCTACGCGGCGGACTCCTGCGTTCGGCGCCAGCGGATGCCCGCCTCGATGAAGGAGTCGATGTCACCGTCGAGGACGGCGGTGGTGTTCCCCGTCTCGTACTCGGTGCGCAGGTCCTTCACCATCTGGTACGGGTGCAGCACGTAGGAACGCATCTGGTTTCCCCAGCTGCTGCCCTCCCCCTTGAGCGCGTCCATGGCGGCCCGCTGCTCCTGCTGACGGACGGCGAGCAGCCGGGCCTGGAGCACCCGCATGGCGGCGGCCCGGTTCTGGATCTGGCTCTTCTCGTTCTGGCAGGACACCACGATGCCGGTGGGCAGGTGGGTGATGCGGACGGCGGAGTCGGTCGTGTTCACGCTCTGCCCGCCCGGGCCCGAGGACCGGAAGACGTCGATGCGGATCTCGTTCTCCGGGATGTCGACGTGGTCGGTCTGCTCCACCACCGGGAGCACCTCGACGCCGGCGAACGACGTCTGCCGGCGCCCCTGGTTGTCGAAGGGCGAGATTCGCACCAGCCGGTGGGTCCCCTGCTCGACCGACAGGGTGCCGTAGGCGTAGGGCTGCTTGACCGCGAAGGTCGCCGACTTGATCCCCGCCTCCTCGGCGTAGGACGTGTCGTAGACCTCGATCGGGTACTTGTGCCGCTCGGCCCAGCGCACGTACATCCGCATCAGCATCTCGGCGAAGTCCGCGGCGTCCACACCCCCGGCCTCCGAGCGGATGGTCACCAGCGCCTCCCGGGAGTCGTACTCCCCCGACAGCAGCGTGCGGACCTCGAGCTCGTCGATCTCCTTGCGCAACGCGACGAGCTCACGCTCCGCCTCGGCGAGGCTGCCCGTGTCACCCTCCTCCACAGCCATCTCGTGCAGCAGCCCGGCGTCGTCGAGCCGCCGGCGCAGCTCCTCGACCCGCCGCAGATCGCCTTGGAGGTAGGACAGCCGCGAGGTCAGTTCCTGGGCCCGCTCGACGTCGTCCCACAGGTCCGGGGCGGCGGCCTGCTCCTCGAGCTCGGCGACCTGGCGGCGCAGCTTCTCGACGTCGAGGACGGCCTCGATCGACGTCAGGGTGTTGTTCAGCTCGTCCAGGACGACGGGGAAGTCAGAGGCCACGTCGATCCAGAGTAGTGCGCCGTCGCCTCGGGTAGGCGAGCACGGCATGACCGATCCCGATCCACGGCCGCCCCGCACGCAGTACGAGCGGGGCCTGCCCGACCACCACGACCCCACGGCCGGATTCGGCGGGGCGCCGCCCGCGCAGTCCGCCCTGACCCTCCGCCTGGTCCTGGCCACGTTCGGGCTGCTCGTGTGCGTCGCGGGCGCGGTCGTGGGCCTGGTCGCCGGGACGCCTGTGTGGTTCCCCATCGTGCTGTTCGTGCTCGCCGCGGCGGCGGCCGTGGACATCGTCGTGGTCGCCCGCCGCAAACTCCGCGGCGAGCCGGGCTGACCCGCTGGGGACACCGGAGGAAGGGACCGATCTCGCCGGTGGCGAGGAGCCGCCCGCGGCAGTCACGACGTCGGGTCGTCTCCGCGCCGTGCCGGTCAGCTCCGTGCGCGGCGCGCTCCGCCCGCCACCGCGATGCCCACGCCGATGGCGGCAGCAGCCGGCCAATCCAGCGCCCCCAGCGCCGCCAGGCCGGCCAAGCCGGCCCAGAACAGCACCGCGTCCGGCCGGCGAGCCGTACGGGTGATGTCCTCGCCGACCTTCCGTCCCACGGCGATGGGAACGGTCAGTGCCTGGGCAAGCGGTGCCGTGGTGCGTCGGATCGACTCCGTGGCACTGCCGCCTGTCACCCGGGACTCGGCCGCGGCCGCTTCCTGCCTCGCCCTGACATCAGCGGCCGCGGCAGCCTGTTGCCTGTTGACCCGGGCGGCCGAGACCTCCTGCCTCTCGTCGCTCCGGACGGCCGGCGCGGTTCCCCGCTCCGGCGGGGGCCCGGGTACCGCTGCGGTGTCCACGGTAGGGCCGGCGGTCGATGGGGGCTCTCTACGTCGCGAGGTCGGCACGGCCACCTCCTTGGGAAGACGACCGTCCTAGCACGATCCGCTCACCGTGTGCACCCTCGCGTCCTCCTCGCCCGTGCCGACTCCACGGGTTGCCTGCGCGGACCCACGGACCGTCATGTGTCCGGGGCTGCGGGTAGCGACGCGCACCCGGGGCGCCGGACCGGTCCCCACGGTGCCTCGAATACCGCTCCTCGCGTGTCCGGATCGTTACGTTCCCCCTCACCCGAGGCGACGGGTCGAGGAGTGCGCGATGGCGGGTTACCTCTACCGGTGCGGGCGCTGCGGCCCCTGGGAGGTGCAGCGGCCGATCGGCACGGCGGAGAGCACGAACACGTGCCCCGTGTGCGGCGCCATCGGCCGGCGGCTGTTCACCCCGCCGCTGCTCGCCCGGACGCCCACGGCCGTGGCAGGGGCGAGGCAGCGCGAGGAGGCCAGCCGCGACGCCCCGCAGGTCGCCACCGGGGTGCCGCCGAAACGCTCCCGACCGGCGCCGAGGGATCCCCGGTGGAGCAATCTCCCCCGGCCGTGACCGGGCTGGGCCGGCCGTCGCGGGGGGGACCGGCTGCCTGAGCGTCGTCGGCCGTCCAGTGGGCCCGCGACTGCGGGCTGACGCCACATCGAGATCGGAGTGTGGGGATATGCCAGACGTGGTGTTCACCGTCGACCAGGCCAAGTCGATGCGCGACCAGGAGGTCCCGGGACACAACCGGTGGCACCCTGACATCCCCGCCGCCACGATGGTGCGGCCAGGGCAGACCATCCGCGTCGAGTGCCGCGAGTGGACCGACAGCCAGATCGGCAACAACGACTCGGCCAACGACGTCCGGGACGTCGACCTCAACCGCGCCCACATGCTCAGCGGCCCGATCGGGGTGGAGGGCGCGGAGCCCGGTGACCTGCTGGTCGTCGACATCCTCGACCTGGGGCCGGTTCAGGCGCCCCAGGAGTTCGGCGACGCGCCGGGGCAGGGCTGGGGGTACACCGGCATCTTCGCCAAGGTCAACGGCGGCGGGTTCCTGACCGACTACTTCCCGGACGCCTACAAGGCGATCTGGGACTTCCAGGGCCAGGTGGCCACCTCCCGGCACATCCCGGGCGTCCGTTACACCGGGATCACCCACCCCGGGTTGTTCGGCACCGCCCCGTCGGCCGACCTGCTCGCCCGCTGGAACCGCCGGGAGAAGGCGCTGGCCGACACCGACCCGGACCGGGTGCCCGCTCTTGCGTTGTTGCCGCTGGAGGACCAGACCCTCGGCGGGACTGCCAGCGGCGACGTCCTCGACGGCATCGCCCGTGAAGGCGCCCGGACCGTGCCGGCCCGGGAGAACGGCGGCAACCACGACATCAAGAACTTCTCCCGTGGTTCGCGGGTGTTCTACCCGGTGCACGTCAACGACGCGAAACTCTCCGGCGGAGATCTCCACTTCAGCCAGGGCGACGGCGAGATCACGTTCTGCGGCGCCATCGAGATGGGCGGGTTCATCGACTTCCACATCGACCTCATCAAGGGCGGTATGGAAACGTACGGGATAATGACCAACCCCGTGTTCATGCCGGGTAATGTCGAGCCCCGGTATTCGGAGTTCGTCACGTTCATCGGGGTCTCCGTCGACCACGACACCGACACGAATTACTACCTCGACGCGACGGTGGCCTACCGGCGGGCGTGCCTGAACGCCGTCGAGTACCTGAAGAAGTTCGGCTACTCCGGAGAGCAGGCATACCTGCTTCTCGGCTCGGCGCCGATCGAAGGACGCATCAGCGGCGTGGTCGACATCCCCAACGCGTGTGCCTCGTTGTACCTGCCCACGGCGATCTTCGACTTCGACGTGAAGCCGTCCGCGCGCGGGCCGGTTCGCGCCGACCGCGGCCAGTGTGCAGTGACGTCATGATCGGGCCGCGGGCGCGCCCGTGAGTCCTGGCGACCGTTCGGCCCGAGCTCCGTCAGCCGGAGCTCGGGCCGAATACCGTGTTCACGGTCGGGCGCGCGGTCACGACGACGGGCCCGCCGCAGTTCCAGCAGGTCGGGGTGGCTCCACCGGCTCGTGGGGCGTCCTGCCCGGCGACCTCGCAGGGTGTACAGGTCCAGCTGACTTCTATCCGGCTCTCCACGAACCGTCGCTCCTTCGGTACGTCTGAGGACTCGTCATGAGCCGGCAGCCGCCAACCGGCGTACCGGCCCCGCCCGCCCTGGTGCCTCTGCGGACACAGCCGACGCTACGGTGGCGGTGTCGGGAAGTCGTGCAGGACAGCACCCGCGTCCGGGGAGGGGCAGCCCGTGGCGGATAACCCCCAGGAGGCTCGGCTGCCGGCGGTCGAGCAGCATGAAGCGCTCGACCGGTTCGGCAAGAAGGCGCTCCGGACAGCGCACGACATCGGCGCCGCCCTCGCCGAGACCGGGCACGGCGAGCCCGGCGAACCCGTGGTTGTCCGGACCAACGGTCCGCACCGCACGATCGACGGGCTGGCCGCGCTCATCGACGCAGCGCTCGAGGAGGAGCCTTCCGACGGGGCGGCCCCGGCGCCGGATCCGTCGCGTGGCCACGGCGGTAGCCGGCAGCACCGCCGCGACGGATAGCCGGACCCGGTCGAGACGGCGCCCGTCGGGCGGCTCCGCGCCTGCCGATGCGTCCGCGCACGTGTCGGAATTGTGACGACGCGCGCTCGCCCGAGCCGGGGAGGCCCGGTAATGCGGCGTCAGAGCGGCAGGTCTTGACGCCGCCACAGAACGGTTCCATGGTCGACGGACCGATGTCGGCTGCCCGGGCACCCCGAGCGGCATCCGACCGGCAGGGAGGCCGCGATGGTCACGTACCCGCCCCTGCTGATGCAGACGCCTGACGCCGAGTTGCCCGGCCTCCGTGTGGAGAGGTCGTCCACCGCCGAGCGCCGTCCCCGTCGTTAGCCGGGTCCGCGCCCGGCCACGGGCACGCCGTACCGGCCACCCCGGGCAAGCCAGATCGCGATCCGTCATCGGACAACCACTGTCTGTGCCATTCGGAGACCGAGGAGATGAGGGCGCATGGCAAGCGTCGGACTGCTGTACGTGGGGGCGGTACTCGCCGTCAACGGGTTGATGCTGCTGGGCTACGTCGAGGCCCGTGCGGCCGCCCCGCTGAACCTGTTCGTCGGCGCTCTGCAGGTGATCACGCCTACATTCCTGATCTTCACGGCGAAAGGGGACCCCACCGCCATCCTGGCGGCCTCGGGCCTCTACCTGTTCGGGTTCACCTACCTCTACGTGGGGATCAACCTGCTGGGCAATCTCGACGGGACCGGGCTCGGCTGGTTCTCCGCGTTCGTGGCGCTGTGCGCGGTCGTCTACGCCGGGCTGAACTTCTTCTACTTCACTCCGCGGGACACCGGGTTCACCGCGATCTGGCTCTACTGGGCCGTGCTCTGGGCCCTGTTCTGGGTGGTGCTCGGCATCAAGCGCGAGGAGTTCACCCGCTACACGGGCGCCATCGCGCTGACCGCGGGCATCATCACCGCAGCCGTGCCGGCTTTCCTGCTGCTGACCGGCATGTGGACGAAGCACCTGTGGTGGTGGACCCTCGGCCTGGCCGTGCTGGAAGGCCTGTCGTTGGTGGCGTTCCTCCCGCTGCGCGCCCGCTACCAGCCGGCCGTTCCACCGGCCGCGCCCGTCCCCAGCGGTGCGCCGGAGGCACCCGAGGGCGTTCCCGTGACGCGGGAGCCCGCCCGGTCAGGAGCGCGGCAGCGCAGCTAGC
>JAODNJ010000265.1 GCA_025465155.1 Frankiales bacterium | reverse complement strand
GGGCCGAGACGGCGTCGCGGGCGCGCGCGGAATTCGGCGCCGTCCGCCTGACCGACCGGTTACGGGGCAACGCCGGGAGCCGGTTGTCCCTCCGGTGCCGCGGCGCTGGTCAGGTGGTCGGGACCCTCATGGACATCGGTGTCGACTGGCTTCTGCTCGAGGACGACGGCGCGGCCGAGGTTCTGGTCGCGGTGCCGGCCGTGCTGACGGTGGGCGGCCTGGGCCGCGTCACTGCCGCGCCCGAGGACCAGGGAGCGGTACGGCCCCGGCTGGATCTGCGATGGGCGGTGCGTGCACTCGCGCGCGACCGCAGCCGGGTGCAGGTCGTGCTGCTGGACGGCGCTCGGCTCACCGGCACCGTCGACAGGGTGGGCGCCAACTTCTTCGAACTGGCCGAGCACCCGGTGGACGCGCCGCGTCGTCCGTCGGAGGTCCAGGGGGTGCAGGCCGTGCCGCTGTCGGGCATCGCCTCGGTACGGACGGCGCTCCCGCGCCTGGACTGACATGTAGGGCCGGGCTGTCAACCGGCAGGGCGAGGCGCAGTCGGGGCTGTTCTGGTGAACTCGCCGGCAACCCCGCCACGACGGAGCGGTCGACTCAAACCGTCCGAGAGCCCTGCGCCGTCAGCGTCGGAAGACGGCCCGGCTCAGGAGCGCGGGCTACGTGCGGAGCCGGCGGGGGACTCGGCGGCGGCGTCGTCCCCGGACGGGGTGGGCGGCCCGGCCGGCTCGTCGGGTTGCTCGGGTACCGATCCGGCCCGGGCCTCGGCGTACTTCTGCTGGATGAATCGCTCGAGCTCGTCCACCTCGACCCGCCACTGCCCGCGGCCGCCGATCTGAATGGCGATGAGTTCCTTGCGGCGGACCAGCGCGTACGCCTGGGACCACGAGACGTTGAGGACCTCCGCGACGTCGTCGAGGGTCAGGAAGCGCGGTGTGGGCATCGGTGGATCTCCGTCCGTTCGCGGTCAGTCTGGCAGTCCCCCTGCAGCCGCTGTGAAGCTGTCCACACCCGAACGTGTGGATGACCAATGCGCCGAAGCGCGCGCATGGCGCATCATCTGCACCCGACCGTTCACCAACGGCGGTATCTCTGCGCGACGCGCCGCGTCTGCACGGATCGGGGAAATCGGGGAGGTGGACGCGGTGAGCGCCGTGCGACCGCAGGTGACTGCACCGGAACTGCCGGACGTCTCCGGGCCGGTGCCACGCCGCGTGCGCCCGCCGCGCTGGCTCGACCTGCGGCTCGTCCTCGGTGTACTCCTCGTACTCGGTTCAGTTCTGCTGGGTGCCCGGGTAGTGAGCGCCGCCGACTCGACCGTTCCCGTCTGGGCCGCAGCCGGTGACCTGGCTGTCGGCACGGTGCTCACCGACGGTGACCTGGTCACCGTCGACGTACGGCTCGACGGCACGGCGGGTGCCTATCTCGCCGCCGCGGCGAAGCCGGCCGGCCGCCCGCTGTCGCGGGCGGTGCGGAAGGGCGAGCTCCTGCCGCGGACGGCGCTGGAGGACCCGCCGTCCCTGGTCCAGCTGGCCCTTCCCGTGCAGGCCGGATACGTACCGCCGGGCCTGGCCAGAGGGCGGCTGGTCGACGTCTACGCCCTCGACAACTCCTCGACTCCGGGCGCGGGCTCGTCGACGGGCCCACCGCCGGCAGCCGGGTCCGGGGTCAGGCCCGTGGTGACGGGTGTGCCGGTCCAGGCCGTGTCCGGGCGTTCGGCGGGCGTGTTGTCCACGCCGACCACGACCGTGCAGGTGGTGGTGTCGGTTCCCTCCGGGCGTGCGCCACAGGTCCTCGCCGCCGTCGGAGGCCGCTCTCTCGTCGTGGTCGTCAGAGACTCGGTCGACGCAGGCCGGCCGGCCGCCGGACCGACCGGCTGATGGCGCTCCAGGTCTTCACCGCGGTCACCGGGGCGCCCTGGGAATCCGAGCTCGTCGGAGCGCTGGACCGGGTCGACCACGGCGTCACGGTCGTCCGCCGGTGTGTCGACGTCGCCGAACTCCTGGCCGCCGCGGCCACCGGCACGGGCCAGGCTGCCCTGCTCTCCGCGGACCTCCGGCGGCTCGACGGCGAGGCCGTGACCCGGCTGGCCGCCGCGGGGGTGGCAGTGGTCGGCCTGGTGGAGCCGGGTGACCAGCGCGCGGCGGAGAGGCTGCACCGGCTGGGGATCATCCGGGTGCTGCCCGTCGACAGTGGCGCCGAGGTCATCGCCCAGGCGCTCCGCGAGGCGGTGGACGGCGTCCCAGCGGCGGGACACGACATCGCCGACCCCCGCGCCGCCCTTCCGACGCTGGGCGTGCCGACGCCCCGGGAGGAACCCCCGGCCGGGCGCGGCGGCGTCGTGGCGGTCTGGGGACCCACGGGCGCACCGGGGCGGACGACGGTCGCCGTCGGCCTGGCCGACGAGGCGGCGCGGCTCGGCGTCTCGACACTGCTGGTCGACGCCGACGTCTACGGCGGGGTCGTGGCCCAGGTTCTCGGCCTCCTCGACGAGTCCCCCGGTCTGGCCGGTGCCGCCCGTCAGGCGGCGGCCGGCGCGCTGGACGAGGACGCGCTGCTGCGGCTCGCGTGGACCGTCCGGCCGCAGCTCCGGGTGCTGACCGGGCTGGCACGGGCGGACCGGTGGCCCGAGCTGCGGCCGCGGGGGGTTGCCACGGTCCTCGAGGAGGCGCGGCGGCTGGCGGCGCTGACCGTCGTCGACTGCTCGTTCTGCGTGGAGGAGGACGAGGAGCTGTCCTTCGACTCGGCCGCGCCGCGGCGCAACGGCGCGACCCTGGCGGTGCTGGAGGCCGCGGACACGGTGCTGTGTGTGAGCGGCGCCGACCCGGTGGCGCTGCAGCGGAGCATCAGGGCCCTGGGCGAGCTGCGGGACGTGCTGCCGGAAGTCGCGCCCGTCGTCGTGGTCAACCAGGTCCGACGTGGCCCGGTGAGCGGAGACGTCCGGCAGGAGATCGGGAGTGCGCTCGCCCGGTTCGCGGCGACGGACGTTGCGGCGTTCCTGCCGGCCGACCGCCGAGCGACCGACGCGGCACTCGCCGCAGGGCGCACGCTCGCGGAGATCGCACCCGGATCTCCGTTGCGCACTGCGCTGCGCACCCTTGCGGCGTCGTTGACGGGTGTGCCCGAGCCGGCCGGCGGCCGCCGGGCGCGCCGGGCGGGGTGACGCGAGGCACAACCGCCCATCGCTCCCGACTGTCGGTGCTCCCCTCTCCCGTCGTAGCGTGAGTCCCCGCCTCGGGAGGAGACCGATGGTCGAGCGGCTCACCACTCTGGACACGTCGTTCCTGTACCTGGACGAGCCAGCCGCGCCCCTGCACGTCATCGGGGTGCTCGTACTGGAGCTACCAGCGGGCGGCCTGCAATCGCTCGCGGACCTCGTGCGCGCGCGCCTTCCGCTGGTTCCGCGGTACCGCCAGCGGGTGGTGCAGGTGCCGGCTAGCCTGGCGAATCCGGTGTGGGTGGACGACGCCGAGTTCGATCCCGGCTACCACATCCGTCGGTCCGCGCTGCCGAAGCCGGGGGGAGACGGACAGCTGCTGGAGCTGGTGTCGAGGGTGACGTCCCGGCCGCTGGACCGCCACCGGCCGCTGTGGGAGATGTATCTGGTCGAGGGGCTCACCGGTGATCGGGTGGCCGTGGTGACGAAGACCCATCCAGCGCTGATCGACGGCCTCAGTGCCATCGA
>JAODNJ010000518.1 GCA_025465155.1 Frankiales bacterium | reverse complement strand
GCCTTGGCGGTGGCGCCGAGGTCCACCCGCACGCCGGGCGCGATCCGCGCGCGGCCCGTGGCGCGGTCCAGCTCGATCCGCCGCCACCCCGGCACGGCCGCGCGGACGATCACGCCGCCCGGCGAGATGGCGGCCAGGTCGCGGTCGTAACCCAGACCGGCCAGGGCCGCGCCCACCGTCGGGTCGACGTCGCCGTCCGTGATGCGGGCGGCCCGGAGGCCGACGTCGAGCAGATCGGCCAGCAACGGGCTCACCTCCACCCAGGTGCCGGCGACCGCCTCGACGGCGGCGAGCTCGGAGTCCGACCGGAACCGACTGCACGCGAGGTCGACGGCGGCGAGGTCGGCGGCGAGCACGGCGCGGGCCTCGTCGAGGGCGGCGGGGTCGGTCACGACGACCCGGACCCGGCAGGACCAGGCCTCCCAGTCGGCCGCGGCCGGCGCCGGGGCGTTCACGATCCACCGCTCGAGGCGTGGGTGTGCCCGAACCCGCCCGACCCGGGAGGCTGGGCGGGGTTCTGAGAGCTTCCGCCGCCGAAGGGGTCCTGGGTGATGCCGCCACTGTCGGATCCGGTGTCGGAACCGGGGTTCTGGACGGTCGTGGTGCCCCCCGCCTGTGCGGTGCCCGTGGAGGAGACGGCGACCGCGACGGCGCCGGTGCCGGCTGCGGCGCCCGCAGCGACCCAGGCGGTGACCACCCGCACACGGTGCACGCCGCGGCGCCGGAGCTCGAAGGGATCGTCGGGCACGGGGACCTCCTGTGCTTGTCGGTTCAAGTAGCCGGCGTGAAGCTGCCGGGTACCCGTGGTCCACCTGTGCGGAGGCTGTGAGCGGCGACCCCGTGACCTGGGGGCTCGGCGACCGGGCCGGTCGCGGAGCCGACCGGTCACGACGTGAGGTCGTAGACGGTGACGCCGCCCACGGTCTGGGGCGTGTAGTGCTGGGCGACCCAGGAGGCGATCTGCGAGGCGCTGCCCTGCCCGCCCGCCCGGCCCCCGCCGCCACCGCCGGAGACGTAGTAATGGATCGTGCCGGCGGCCACGTCGGCCTGGAACTGCGCGAGCGTCGGGCTGTTGTCGCCGCCGTTGAAGCCGCCGATCGCCATGACCGGCTCCCGGGTGGCGAGCTGGTAGCCCGCGGCGCTCTGCGAGCCGGCCGTCGCGGCCACCCAGGTGTAGGAGCCGGCGTTCTTCTCCAGCAGCGCGATGAGCCCGCTCGACGTCGAGCCGCCCGTCGCGCCTCCGGCTCCCCGAGCCGTCGCCCCGGCCGGCGGGGGGCCGCCCCGCTGGCCGCCGAAGCCGCCGGAGCCGCCCGCTCCGCCGGTGCTCGGACCCGCTGTGGGCAGGGAGCCGGTGTGCACGGTGGTCGCCGTGTCCAGGGAGTAGGCGGCCGGCCCGGCCAGTGCCGCGACGATCGCGAGCGAGGCCACAGTGCTCCGCAGCCCCGCCCCGAGCGCACCGGACAGGGCCAGCCCGACGGAGGCGGCCAGTCCGGTCACCAGTACGGTCCACCGCACGGCCGGCATGGCCGTCGCCGTCCTGGTGAGCAGGATGAACGACCAGCCGGTGGTGACCAGCATCGCGCCGGCGAGGACGGCGGCGCCGGGCACGGAGGCGCGACGCGGCCACAGCAGTCCCGCGCCGATGCCGACCAGGGCCGCGACGGCGGGGGCGAGGGCCACCGTGTAGTAGGCGTGGAAGATGCCGGCCATCAGGCTGAAGACGGCGCCGGTGACCAGCAGCCAGCCACCCCACACCGCCAGCCCGGCGCGGATCCGGTCGGGGCGTGGCGCACGGGCGGTGAGCACCAGCCCGGCGACGAGCGCGATCAGCGCAGCCGGCAGGAGCCAGGCGATCTGGCCGCCGAGCTCGCTGCCGAACAGCCGCAGGAGGCCCGGGGTCCCGGACTGCGGCCCTCCCTCGGTCCCCGAGAGCCGGGAGAGGCCGTTGTAACCGAGCGCCAGTTCGAGCACGGAGTTGTTCGTCGAGCCGCCGATGTAGGGCCGCGACGAGGCCGGCCAGAGCTGGACGATGGCCACCCACCAGCCGCCGGCCACGAGCAGTGCGGCCCCGGCACAGAGGAGGTGCAGGAAGCGCCGGCCGAGCCCCGTCGGCGCGAGCAGGACGTAGACCAGCGCGAAGCCCGGCACGACCAGGAAGGCCTGCAGCATCTTGGCGAGGAACGCGAAGCCGACCAGCGCGCCGGCCAGCGCCAACCAGCGCGCCGCCCGCGGGCCCTCGAGCGCCCGCACCACCGCGTAGCCGCCGGCCGTGAGCAGCAGGGTGAGCAGCGCGTCGGGATTGTCGAAGCGGAACATGAGGGCGGCGACCGGCGTCAGCGCCATGACCGCGCCGGCCAGCAGCGCCGGGCCCGGACGGCCGACCGTGCGCCGCACGGCCGCGACGACGAGGGCGACGGTGCCGACGCCCATGAGCGCCTGCGGGGCCAGGAGCGCCCAGCTGTTCACCCCGAACAGCCGCATGGACAGGCCCATGACCCACAGCGACCCCGGCGTCTTGTCGACGGTGATGGAGTTGCCGGCGTCGAGCGAGCCGAAGAACCACGCCTTCCAACTGGCCGAGCCGGCCTGGGCGGCCGCGGCGTAGAAGTCGTTGGCCCAGCCGCTGGCCGACAGGCCCCAGAGGTACAGGACGGCGGTGCCGGCCAGCAGGGCGATCAGTCCGGGGCGCGCCCAGCGAGGGTCGCCCTCCCTGCGGCCCAGGGAGGCGATGCGGCGCCGGGCCGGCACGTCGGGGCGAGCGGCGGCCGGGGGCGGGCGTACCGGGGTGGAGAGGGACATGACAGGAGCCTCGGGCCACGGAGTACGCCCCCGCTCAGCGCCGCTCGTGCGTCCGCTGTGAGGGGTTCAGACCACCCCGCCGGTCACCGAACGGACCGGCTCGGCCAGCTCGGCGCCCTGGTCGTCGTCCTCGTCGTCGTCGGGCGGCCGTACGCTGGCGCCGGGCAGCCGGACCGTGAAGGCGGTGCGCCCCGGACGGCTGTCGACGGCGACCGTGCCGTCGTGCGCGGTGACCACGGCCTCGACGATGGCCAGCCCGAGGCCGGTGCTGCCGGCCGAGCGCGATCGGGAGGCGTCCCCGCGGGCGAACCGCTCGAACACGTGCGACCGCAGCTGCTCGGGAATGCCCGGCCCGTCGTCGATCACCTGCAGGACGGCGATGCCACCCTCGACCCGCAGCCGCACCGTCGCCGTCGTTCCCTCGGGGGTGTGCGTCCGGACGTTGGTGAGGAGGTTGGCGATCACCTGGTGCAGCCGTGCGGCGTCACCGGGGA
>JAODNJ010000249.1 GCA_025465155.1 Frankiales bacterium | reverse complement strand
TTCGGCAGACGACTGCGTGCTGTGTTCGAGGGACAGCCAGCCGTCGCAGGTGTCGGTGCCCCAGCAGCGGAACACCCAGCGTTGGAGGCCGTGGTCGCTGTAGGCCTTGACGACGAGGCCGGTGTGCGGCTCCGGCTCGGCATCGACCCCGCCGCGCTGCTGCGCCCGGTCGGCCGGCGCGGCATGCTCGGCGGCGAACTTCCGCTTGGCCGCGCTGACGATGTCGCTGGCGTAGCTGCGTTCCTGGTCGGTGAGGTCGCGGCTGCCGTGGAAGTGGATGGTCTCGCCGTTGATCTCCAGCGGGCGGCAGGTGTCACCGTCCGGGCTCGACTCTGCGGCGGCCGGGCCTTCGTCGGGCAGTCGGCCGGGGCGACGCGGCCCGTCAGCGGAGGCCGGGAACGCCTTGGCGTACGCCACGTCGGCCGCCTGGATCGCCTCGTCGAGTTCGCCCATGTGGTCGCGGCCGCAGTGGTCGCAGTGCTCGATCCGTGCACCCTCGTCCTCGCGGTGGCTCATGGCGGTCATGACGATGCGGCGTTCGGTGCCGATGAGCTCCTTCTGCATGTCGATGATCTGGCATGCCTCAGCGTTGATGGCCTTCGCGTCCTCCAGCTTCAGCGTCACCGCGTTGAAGGCGGTGAGGGCCTTGTCCCGCTCGGCCTCGGCCTGCTTGGCGCGGCTGGTCACGGCACGGCACCGGTCCCCGAGTCGCTGCACCTCGGCCGTGAGCTGCTTCATGTACTGCTCGCGCAGCCCGTCGTCGCTGTCCTGCTCGTACTGCTGGCCGTCGCTGATCGTGATGTCTAGGCGCATGTGGTGCCCGTGCTCGGCGGTCACGAGGTCGCGGATCGTGCCAGCCCACCGGTTGGCGTTGTCCTGGTTGGGGGCGGTCACTGCGATGGTGATCGTGGCGCGGCCGGGTGTTGCGGTCTCGCCGATGGTGGACGTCCCAACGTGTCGGGTGGTCTCCTCGCCGCGCTCCTGTGCTTCGGCGCCGCGGCATTGGTGGACCTGCCCCCACTGCATGTACCGGTGTGCGGGATGCGGGAGCGTGTGGCCACAGGCCGCCGGGTCGCTGCTGTTGTCCGTCGCTGGGTGGCCGGGGCAGAGGAACGGGTAATCCGGGTTCGGGTCCGTGCAGCGGGGGCAGTCCTCGGCGTTGCCGCCGGGCGTGACGCCGGTCATGGCCGCAGCCACATCCACCGGCGGCGGGGCGGGGTGGCCGGGGCAGATCGCTGTCCGGTCGGCGTCGGCCCACATGTGGTAGCCGTGCCGGTCGGTGCGCGGGCAGGTACTGACGGTTAGGCCGTCCTTGCCGGGGAGTGGTGCGGTGAGGGCGTCCGCGATACGCCGGGCCTCCACCGTCAGCGCGGCGAGCTGGGTGACGACGGGGTTCGTGGTGTCGGTCATTCGGTCACTCCGGGGGTATCGAGGGGGGCGGCGGGTTTGATCCAGCGTCGGTTTGGCCCGTCCCAGGTCCAGGTGTCTTCCTGGGCGCGGTATTCGACGTGTCGTCGGGCTGCGTCGGCGGCGCGGGCGAGTGAGTCGAAGCCGCTGCTGTAAGCCGCGCAGTGGCAGGCGAAGCAGAACCAGCGCGCCTTCAGCCGCTCATCGCGGTCACGCCTGGCCCGGGGGCGGTGCACGGCCATCGGGGTTGTCCTTCGGTCGGCCCGGCTGCGCGACGGCAGCCGGGCGGGGGCGGGCGGTCAGGCGGGGCGCTCGTCGCCGGCATCGAACCCGGCGGCGATCACCGGGAGTCGGGCGATCAGCTCCTCCAGCACCGGCAGCGTCAGCAGCACGCCGGGGTCATCAGCCCGGAACCACACGCCGGGCTCGCCCCGGTACCGGCCGGGGGCCACGTACAGGCGGCGGCCGGTGGGGTCGACGTGGCTGAAGGTCGGGGGCGGCGGGTCGGGTGCGGCCGGGCCGTCAGTCGAGTTCGTCATCGTGGGCCTTCCCGGTCAGCGGGGAGTGATGGATTGGGGAGGTAGTCCAGGCGCTGGTCCACAGCAGGACCAGCGCCACGTACGCGAGCACACCGATCACGCGGAACCGGACTCCACAACAAAGCTGATGACCACGGCTGCGCGGTCCGGGCGGACCATGAGCGCGTTGTCGGGCAGTGCGGCCTCTGTCGGCAGGTTGCAGGCTTCGCGGTAGGCGAGGTCTGCAGCGGTCCAGGCGGCGGTGAAGTCGGCTGCGGTGGCGCCGGCGGGTGCGGGTGCGGGGATGACGAAGTCTTCGCGGGTGGTGGTGCGGCGGGTGTGGGTCATGGTGTGCCTTTCGTGGGGTTGATAAGGGGGGTTATCGGCGTCGGGCGCGGTGGTCGTGCAGGTGGCAGCCGACGATGAGGGCCAGCAGGTAGCCGTTGGGGATGACGAAGAACAGGGCGAGGGTGATCCACAGCCCCATCACGGGACTCTCCACGCGGCCCGCCGAACGGCTCCGGCATCCGGCACCTCGACCCACCCCGCAGCCACGCACAGCGCGACTGCATGAGTACGAGAACCAGCGCCGAGACGACCCGTGGCGTTCCCAATGTGCGAGCGCACAGCACCGCGGGTAACGCCTGCGTAGACCGCGATCTCGGCGTCCCTGAGTCCGTTGGCGAGCATCCGGACGATGTCCAGCTGTTTGGCCGTCAGCGGGCACCCTGGGCGTGGTGCGGGTGTGCGGAGCGCCAGTGCGGCGGTGACGGATTTGGTGAGTGCGGCGGTCTGCTTGACGGTGATGGGCAGTTGATGTTCGTCGGCGGCGTCGAGGATGGCTTGCTGGAGTGGGTCGTGGTGGCGGGTGGGCATGGACGTCATCGCCCCTTCCGGCGGGCTGAGCGGTCCCGTGAGCGCCGCGTAGCCCGATTCGGCACCCCGGGACCGCCGAAGGCGCCCTGAGGGCTTACAGGGGCTTCTGTGACGTCCCCCTCGACTACGGCCTCACCGCCCGGGCGCAGCAAGGTCTCCCACGTCACACCCGGACGCGAACCACGCTCCCCGCTCACAGCTGCTCACCGGCGCAGCACTCGCCACGCCAACCACGCGGCACCTCCATGCGGATCGCCGCCCCTGGTTCGAACCGCTCCCCGCAGAACTGGCAGCAGCCAGGGAACTGGGCCGGGAACCAGCCGCGGCCGGACGCCAGCAGCTGGGCGCGGTCCTTGCGGGCCTGCTGCTCCGGGTCGACGTGACCGAGGCAGTGAGCGCAGCTGGCCGCGGGGAGGTCGGTGAAGTCGCAACGGGCGGGCATCAGCGGGCCACCTCGCCGAGCAGGGCGTTGCCGTCGCCCTGCGGGGAGAAGACGGCCAACATCGCTGCGATTTCATCCGGGCTGGCCGGCGGCGGCGCGCCGGGCGTCGGCCGCATGTGGACTTCGCCGGGCGGGAGCGCCGGGTCGGTCACGAGCGGGAAGCCGTACAGGCTGCCGATCTCCCCCGTCGTGACCGGCTCCGGCCCGAACGCTTTGGTAAGGCGGGCGCGCAGCGAGGCCGTGAGGACGTCGAGGGTGGCGGCCTCGGCGGCGATCTCCTGGACTGGCTCGGTGCTGATGACGGTGAGCTTCACGGGGACACCTGGATCTGGTCGAGCGGCACCTTGGCCGCGAGCTGGTTGTGGAGTTCCCGCAGTCGGGCCATCGCCCGGGCATCACGGCGGCCCAGGGCGGCGCGGGCGGGTCCGGGGATGCGGAACCAGCAGGCACGGCACAGGTACTGGCCGGCACGGCGGGGCTTGCGGCAGGACAAGCACGGCGTCCCGGTCACAGCGCCTCACCCCGCGCGGCAACCCGGCGACGCCCGCTGTACCAAGGAAGCGCCAACCCATCGCCCGCAGCACGCGGCACCAGGTGCAGATGCAGGTGGAACACCGACTGCGTCGCCTCGCGGCCCCGGCTGGTGATCAGGTTCATCGGGCGCGGTGTCCACTGCATCAGCTCGGCAGCGCGGCGGCTCGTCGCGGCGAACACCTCCGGGTCGGCGGCGAAGTCAGGCACGTGCACCTTCGGCACGATGAGCGTGTGGCCCTCGGTGACCGGGTTCAGCGGGACGAAGGCGACGGCGTCCGGCCAGTAATAGGGGGCGACGACCCATTCGGCGGGTGCGCGCCCGGCGACGATCTCGCAGAACGGGCAGGCGGCCGACGTGTCGATGGCGCCCATCAGCGGGTCACCTCGCCCGCGGCCTCGGCCTTGCGGACACTCCACCGGCCGTCGGGGTGACGGATGATCCAGTCACCGAAGCGGGCGACCACCGGCTCGGCACCGGGCCCCGCGTCGAGCGCGATCCCGCGCAGCGTCAGGCGCCCCTGCGCGTCCGGCTCCGTGTACGCCTTGGCCTGCTTCCGCAGCCGCGCGAACGAGTTCTCAGTGAGGCTGCGCGGGTTGAGGTGCCACGTCTTGCAGCCGGCACGCTCCAGCTCCACAACGGGCAGGCACGCCGGGCACTCGGCGCGGACGTCGGTGAGGTTGCCGCGCTTGTCGACGTCACGGTCGTCGGCGTCGCCGAGCTTCTGGCCGCAGCCGTTG
>JAODNJ010000244.1 GCA_025465155.1 Frankiales bacterium | reverse complement strand
GCGATGGCCCGGTCGATGACGGTCCGCGGACCGGTGGCGTAGCCGATCCGCCAGCCCGTCATGCTGTAGCTCTTCGAGACCCCGTTGAGGGTCACCGTCCGCCGTGCCAGGTCCTCGCTCACCGGGGCGACCGAGGTCATGGGAGTGGTGAAGCTGAACTGCTGGTAGATCTCGTCGCTGAGGACGAGCACGTCGGGATACCGGCGCAGCTCGGCGCCGAGGGCTGCGATCTCGTCGGCTGAGTAGGTGGCTCCGGTCGGGTTCGCCGGACTGTTCAGCAGCAGCCAACGGGTGGCGGGGGACAGATGCTCGGCCAGCAACTCCGGGGTGAGCTTGTAGCCCCCACCCGGATCGGTGGGGATAACTCTGGGTGATCCGCCGGTGAGTCGCGTGATCGCCGGGTAGGCCGCGTAGTGGGGCGCCGGGATCAGGACCTCGCGCCCGTCGAGCTGGTCGCCGAGCAGGAGTGAGAAGAGGACGGCCTTGGCGCCGGAGCCCACCAGTACGTCGTCCCCGGAGCAGCGGAGTCCGTCCTGACGGAACTTCTC
The DNA here is from genome assembly GCA_025465155.1 of Frankiales bacterium. Taxonomy (GTDB): domain Bacteria; phylum Actinomycetota; class Actinomycetes; order Mycobacteriales; family Geodermatophilaceae; genus Geodermatophilus. The sequence goes on along the minus strand of JAODNJ010000244.1, from coordinate 2,127 downwards.
TGCCACGGCCGCGCGCAGGGCGGGGGTCCCCGCAGCGGGGGTGTACCGGGTCTCGCCCGCCGACATCGCCCGGTAGGCGGCCTCGATGACCGGCCCTGGGGTTGGCAGGCAGGGATCGCCGAGCCTGAGGTCGATGACCTCCCGGGTTGCGCTCGTCCCCTCACCACCGCGCGCCGGCGCGATCGCGCTCATAGCCGGTTGCCGATCTCGGCGGCGGCCTGGTCGGCCAGATCGGCATCGTCCGCGAGCTCAGCCCTCAGGTCGGCGAGGGCGACGTGTGCCGCGTTGTGGCCGGGCAGGCCGGTCACGAAGCCACCCGGCCACGACCCCGAGCCGCAGAGGTACAGCCGTCGAACCGGCGTCGAGTAGCCGGACAGCTGAGGGATCGGGCGGAAGGAGAACATGTGGCCGGGCGTCATGTCCCCGTGCAGCTGATGTCCCTCGACCAGGCCGAACTCCCGCTCCAGATCCACCGGACTGAAGCCGACCACGTCGGTCAGCAGGTCCGGAATGTTCGGGATGAATTCGGTGAGTACCGACAGGCACCTGTCGATGAACGGACCCTTTTGCTCTGACCAGTCGGTGTCCCTGAGGTGGTAGGGGGCATACCAGACATTGATGCTCATCAGATGCTTGCCCTCGGGGGCGAGGGTCGGGTCGGTCATCGAGGGGACCAGGCCCCAGAGCTTGGGGCCCTGTGACGGCCGTTGATAGCGGTAGTCGTCGTACGCGCGGTCGAGGTAGTCCATGCTCGGGCCGATTCGGAATTGGCACCCGGCGTATTGCTCGTAGTCGTCGGACTCGGCGAAGGCGAAGCGGGGGACGCCGTCCAACGCCAGCACCATCTTGAAGGCGGCGCCCTCCATGCGCAGTTGCCGCAGCCCGGTTTCGATCTCCTCGCCCAGGCACCCTGCCGGAACCAGGTCGAGCAAGGTGGTTTTCGGATTGAGGTTCGACAGCACCAGAGCGGCGTCGATCTCCTCACCGTCCTCGAGCACGACGCCCAGGACCTCGTTGTCGGTCCCTACCTTGATGGCCGTTACGGGCGCGTCGACCCGGATCGTCACTCCGGTGCTGTACAGCGACTCCTCCATGGCGGCCGCGATGCCGCGCATCCCGCCGATCGGCAGGCCGGTGCTGCCGCGGAGCGGCTGCCGCCGCGGGTCGTGCTCGGCGGCCACCTCGGAGGAGGCCAGCGACATGGGCCGCTGCAGAAGACCGATGGGGGAGCCGGGAGTCGACGGCCCGACGTTGCCGCAGGCCTGCGCCAGCATGGCCAGGATCGTCTTGATCTCGTCGCTCTCCAGCCAGTCGTCGAGCAGCTCACGGATGCTCCCGAACATGATGGCGGCGAAATCAGCCTCATCACGCGGTGTGCGGATCCGGGCGGCCAGCTCGGCGAACCGCGGTGGGGGTGCGAAGAGGGAGACGCCGATCCGTCGCGCGAAGTCGTTGAAGAACTCGATGACTTGGTGGTAGGCCACAGCGTCGTGCCGGGAGAAGCGCTCCAATCCCTCGTGCACGCGCTTGGGATCCCGCCAGCCGACGAAGGCCCGGTTCCCGTGGAAGGGTACGACCACCGTCGGATCGGGCTTGACGAATCTGAGCCCGTGCTTCTCCAGCTGCATGTCCCGGACGATCTTCGGCTCCAGTGACCCAGGGGAGTTGGTCACCGTGGCGGCCAATCCGGGCAGCGAGTCCACCGGTCCGGTGATGCCGCCCGCCGTCGGTCGGCGCTCCAGCACGAGAACGCGCAGGCCGGCCGCCCCGAGGTAGTGAGCGGCGACCATGCCGTTGTGCCCGGCTCCGATGACGATGGCGTCGTACTTCTCTGTCATGGACCTCTCCGGTGGCTTGGCGGTGCGGGGTGGCGGCAAGTCCTCAGGAGTCCTCGGTGATCTGCACGAGAACGGCCGCCACGTGCCGCCGGGAGATGAACTCGGCCCGTTCCGCGTCGTGCGACTCGATGGCCTGGGCGATTTCGACGTGCATGTGGGCCGCCCGGGCCTGGAACCGCTGAGTGGACTTGCGTACGTTGCGCAGCGTCGTCGCGAGGTCGTACGCGTTGCGCGCGTAGCGCTCCAGGTACTCGTTCCGAGCGATCGACGCGATCATGAGATGGAACCG
>JAODNJ010000217.1 GCA_025465155.1 Frankiales bacterium | reverse complement strand
TCAGTACGCCCCCGATCCGGCGAGCACCGCTCGGCCGGTCTTCCACAGGATCAGCGCGTCGAGGGCCAAGGACCAGTTCTCGACGTAACGCAGGTCCAGTCGCACGGTCTCCTCCCAGGGCAGGTCGCTGCGACCAGAGATCTGCCAGAGCCCGGTGAGTCCGGGCTTGACAAGCAGCCGCCGGCTGACGGAGGAGTCGTAACGCGCGACCTCGACGGGCAGCGGAGGTCGCGGTCCCACCAGGGACATCGAGCCGGTGAGGACGTTGAACAGCTGGGGCAGCTCGTCGAGCGAGAGGCGGCGGAGCCACCTGCCGATCGGCGTCACCCGCGGGTCGTCAGGAATCTTGAAGAGCAGCCCGTCGGAGACGTTGGCCGTCGAGAGTTCGGCGAGTCGCCGGTCGGCGCCGACGCCCATGCTGCGGAACTTGAGCATCGTGAAGGGCCGGCCTCCCAGCCCGATCCGCTCCTGACGGAAGAGCGCCGGGCCGGCGCTCGTCATCCGGACGGCGACTGCGATCCCGGCCAGCAGGGGCGCGAGGAGCAGAAGGAGTACGGCCGCCACGGTCCGGTCGACCGTTGCCTTGACCATCCGAGGCCAGCCCTCGAACCGCGGCTCCTCGATCGACAGCAGCGGCAGCCCCTCGAACGGGCGGATGTGCAGCCGGGGGCCGGCGACCTCGACCAGCCCCGGGGCGACGAGCAGCTCCATGCCGGTGCCCTCGAGCTGCCAGGACAGGCGGCGCAGGTACTCGGCGGCCGTCTCGCTGGCGGTGGTCACTGCGACGGCGTCCGCCCCGTAGCTCCTGGCCATGGCGAGGACGTCGTCCAGTCCGCCGACCGGGAGATTCCGCGCCCGGCTCACCCGCTCCTGATCGATCGATGTCACGCAGGCGGCGACGACGTCGAAGCCGGCGTACCGCTCCCGCTCCAGCCGATCGGCGAGCTCCAGGACGGCACCGCCCCGGCCGACGAGAACCACGCGCCGGGTGCAGCGTCCCTGGGACCACAACCGGCGCAGTTGCCGGCGGGCGGAATGACGGCCGAGCATCGTGGCGAGAACGAACACGGGTGTGGCCACCACGACCACGGAGCGGGGAAGGTCCAACGCCGCCGCGTAGGAGGCGAAGCCGGCGAGCGCCATGAGGATCAGACCCGCACGGCCGACCCGCTCGTACTCGTCGCTGCCCGTCCCGAACACCCGCGAGGAGTAGGCACCGGTGAGGCCCAGCAGAACGGGCCACCCGACGACCAGGGCCACGCAGGACCAGGCCAGCGTGCTCCCCGCAGTAACCGGTTCCTCGAGGGTGAGGATCACCGCCAGGCTGGCGACCCCGGCAACGAGCCCCTCGACGGGAACCAGGACGGTGATCATCCGTCGGATCCACACCGGAGTGCCTCGCCGCGAGCGGGGCAGCCGTTCGGCGGAGATCTCCGCTTCCGGCACCTCGCGCGGCGACGGCACGAACGCCACAGCTGCGCCCATGCGGGCACGATCGACAAACACAGCACACCCCCCGCGTACGGCTACACCGCGTAGCCGACGTGCGCCCCCGATTGGCGCGCCGAGCAGGTTTGCCAGGGGAAATACCCCGTGGAAAGCCCTGCTCGGGAAGAGAGCATTACGAAGAGTGACGATGGTGGCAATGCGGTAAGGGGGTGTTCACCTATTCGGGCGCACCCGCCCAGCGCACCGGTCACCCGATCAGGAGCCTTCGCCGGCCCTGAGCGGCGCGCTACACCTCGCGTCAGCTGCGGGGATGGACCGTGTTCTGGGCCGCCTCGAGCCCACGCTCGAGCAGAAACTCGGTGGCGTCCGCCGCCTCGACCAGGAGGAGGCCGAGCTCCTTGCGCTCGGTCGCGGAGAAGTCCTTCAGCACGAAGTCCGCGGGGTCCTGACGGCCGGGGGGCCGGCCGATCCCGACGCGCACCCGGAGGTAGTCGCGGGTCCCGATGGAGCGGCTGATCGAGCGAAGCCCGTTGTGCCCGCCCTCTCCGCCGCCGCGCTTGAGCCGGACGGCGGCGAACGGGATGTCGAGCTCGTCGTGGATCACGACAAGGTCAGCGGGGTCGAGATGGTGGTAGTCGAGCAATCCGCGGACGGGGCCGCCTGACTCGTTCATGTACGTGGTGGGCCGGGCGAGGATCACCCGCCGGCCGGCCAGCCGCCCCTCCCCGGACAGGGCACGGGCACGCGCTCCCTTCCCGGGGCTGAGGCGGATGCCGGCGCGCTCGGCCAGCTCGTCGAGCACCATGGCGCCGACGTTGTGCCGGTTGCCGGCGTAGCCCGGCCCGGGGTTGCCGAGTCCGACCACGAGGAAGGGCCCATGGGGCACCGCACCGTCGGGCACAGCCGAGCCGGGGGCACCGGACGAGCCGGTGCCCCCGGCGTTCGTGCCGTCGGTCAGCGGGGTGCTCAGCTGTCCTGGGCCGACTTCTGGGCCGACTCCATCGACTCGCCACTGCCCTGGTCCAGCGGCTCGGGGACGACATCACCCTGGCCGGCGCCCTCCTCGGCCTGCGCGGAGCCCTCGCGCTCGATGCCGGCCTCGGCCTCGGCACCCTGCAGCTCCGCCTCGAGCTCGGCGGCACTGGGCGCACCGAGGAAGCCGATCACCAGGGCCTCCGGATCCGTCACGAGGGTCGAACCGGCCGGCAGGGACAGGTCGCCGGCGGTGATGTTGTCGCCCGCGGTGCGGCCGGTGACGTCGACCTCGATCGACTCGGGCAGCCGCGTGGCGTCCGCCTCGATGGAGACGCTGTTCAGCTGGTGGTTGCTGATCGTGTCCGGTGCCGGCTCACCCACGACGACGACGGGCACGTCGACGGTGGTCCGCTCACCCCGGCGGACGACGAGCAGATCGGCGTGCTCGTGCTTGCGGGTCAGCGGGTCGCGCTGCACGGCCTTGGTCAGCGCCAGCCGCTCCTTGCCGCTGAGGACGATGGTGAGCAGGGCGTTGCTCCCGCCGTTGCGCAGCGCCGCGGCGAAGTCGCGGGCCGGCAGCGACAGGTGCACGACGTCCTGTCCGTGCCCGTACATGACGGCGGGGATGCGGCCCTCGCGACGGAGACGGCGGGCGCTGCCCTTGCCGAACTCGGTGCGGGGCTCGGCGGCGAGGCGGAAGTCGGCCACGGTGGTGTGCTCCTCAGCTGGTGGATCGGTCTGCGTGCCGGCGGACGGCGCGACGGACCCGAGGGAACACACGCACGTCGATCACGGAGCAGAGCTCCCTCGCC
>JAODNJ010000596.1 GCA_025465155.1 Frankiales bacterium | reverse complement strand
GTCGGCAGGGGTTACCTGAACCGCCCCGATCTGACCAAGGAGCGGTTCCTGGCCGACCCCTTCCGGCCCGGGCATCGCATGTACCGTACCGGGGATCTCGGCAGGTGGCTCCCGGATGGAACCATCGAGTTCCTCGGCCGGGGAGATGACCAGGTCAAGATCAGGGGGTACCGGATCGAGCTTGGCGAGATCGAACATGCCCTTCAGCAGGATCCATCCATCTTGTCTGCCGTAGTCATGGCATTCGAACTGTCGAGCGGGGAAAAGGAACTCGTTGCCTACCTGATGGCCACCGACAAACTCATCCTGGCCACCGTCAGGTCAGCACTGTCAGCGTTATTGCCAGCCTATATGGTTCCCGCACACTTCGTCCAGCTCGATGCGCTCCCGCTGAACGCTAACGGGAAAATAGATAAAAAAAGACTTCCGCCGCCTGGAGAAGCCTCCCTGATGACTGCAACTCAATACGCCCCGCCTCGTAACGAGACCGAACAAAAGCTGATCGAATGTGTAAGAACAGTTCTCAGAAAAACCGATGTGGGTATCTACGACGATTTTTTTGGCTTGGGCGGTGATTCAATCAAGGCCCTGAAAATCATCACAGGCTTGAAACAACACGGGTATTCGTTGACAATAAAAGATATATTTTTAAATCCTGTGATGGCCAACCTCGCCAAATACGTTAAATCTGCCACAAAAATAAAAGGTCAGGAAATATGGGAGGAAATGATCCCCTTAAGCCCGATACAGCAACATTTTTTTCAAGTCGACGAGCAATACGTAGACCATTATAATCAATCCATCATGCTCGTAACACCCCAAAAAGTAGATGAAGATCTCTTGAAAAAATGCCTGGATGAATTAGTTGCTCACCATGATGCATTACGACTCATCTACAGGCCAACAGAACATCGGTATGGGGAAAAAAATTACTACGAATTAAAGGCGATACAAGTTACGGATCTTGATCAAATTCAAATCCACGAAGCATCTTTCCAATCCACTTTAAATATTCAAAATGGTCCTTTGTTTAAGATCGCGCTATACCGATCCCCTGAAGCAGACTATCTATTGTTGATTGCTCACCATCTAGTGATCGATGCCGTGTCCTGGCAGATATTATTAGAAGACCTGTTTACTTTATGCCAACAGGCTTTTGCAAATACCCCTTTTGTACTACCTCCTAAAACCAGTTCATTTCAATATTGGATACATCAATTAAATATCTATTCTAAAACGGAAACTTTCCTGAAAGAAGAAGAGTATTGGACAAAGATCGCAGGCCAGAATATCGAAATGATCCCTTTTGACTTTAAAAATGGTCGCAATACTGGCATAGAGCGGGCACGATGTTCCTTCCATTTGGACGAATATTACACCGAAAAACTATTTACCTCTTGTTATCAAGCCTACCGTACGGATGTAAATGATATCTTAATAACAGCACTTGCCCTCGCGCTTTACCAAACCACGGGGTTACAGAAGATCGCATTGAATATAGAAGGCCATGGAAGGGAATCCATAGGAGAAGATATCGATCTCACAAGAACAATAGGATGGTTTACTAGTCTTTTTCCAGTTGTCATCCCCATAGAGGCCTCTCAAAAGATCTTAGCGCAGTTAATCGAAACTAAAGAAATTTTACATAGAGTGCCCAATAAAGGCATCGGTTATGGGATCTCAAAATATATTAATGGCAGGGACTATAAATTGGATCCAAGGATAACCTTTAATTACCTTGGTGATCTTGATTCAAACCAAAATCATCCCGAAGCATCTCCTTTTAAGTTCTTGGAAGAATTTAAAGGCTCGAATTCAGCGGCACTGCGAAAACGCGATAATTGCTTGGTGGTGACGGCTGCAAAGTCCAATGGTACGCTTAAAATCGCCTTAGACTATAGTTCGGAGCAATACGCTTCCAAAACCATCGAAAAGATAATAGGGAATTGGAAAACAAATTTGCTTTTGTTAATAAATCAACTTGCAGACGAAGAAAAAAACCAAATAACCCCAATTGATCTAACATATAATGAGTTAAGTTACAGCGACCTTCAAAAATTGAATGATATCTTATGATCGAAGACGTTTATCCTTTAAGCCCGTTACAAGAAGGCTTGTATTATCACTGGTTGATTTCACCGAAATCTTCGGTTTATTTTGAACAGATATTTATTAGGCTATCCGGTGAAGTTGATGTTGCTATTCTAAGAACATCGTACGAATATTTAGTAAATCGCCATCCGGTACTTAAGACTTTCTTTACTCAGGAAGTTGGAAACAAGAACTTGCAAGTAGTGAGAAAGGCCACTGACGCCGATTTTCGCTATAATGAGACGATCGCATCTGGAGAGTTGATCGAAGAAACTAAGCTTATGGACCGGGAGGAAGGATTTGACCTACACAAGGGAAGCCAGATCAGATTGACGGTTTTGCGAACAGCAGCTGATGAGTATGAGCTGATCTGGAGTTTTCATCATATCATCATGGACGGCTGGTGTATGAATATATTGATCGAGGAATTTTTAGAAATTTATTATTGCTATAAAAATAACTCAAGTTTTAAATTAAAAAGTGTTACTCCCTACGCTCATTACATAAGATGGCTTGCAGAAAGGAACGAAAAGAAAGAGTTGAGTTTTTGGAGTGAATATTTAGAAGGGTTCAGGCAGAAAACCTTCTTGGTCAACAATTTAACAACAAATGATGGAACGAGTGACGTAACTGAGATCGGCTTTGAGATTGATACGGACAAAATGCACCGTCTAAGGCTGGTTTGTAAACAATGTTCGATTACTGAGAATCTTCTATTTCAAGCGATCTGGGGTACATTGCTCGGACTTTACAATAATACGCAGGACGCGGTCTTTGGCGCTGTGGTTTCCGGCCGGCCTCATCAGCTGCCAAACGTAGAACACATCGTGGGGCTGTTCATAAACACGGTCCCGATACGTGTAAATTGGACGGATCAGGATACATTTAAGGATATCCTGGATAAGTTGCTTGTTAGTTCTGCTTTGGCTTCTGAATATCATTATTCCCAACTGGCAGATATACAAGTTGCTTGCGCAACCGAGGGAGCGTTATTTGACAACATCCTCGTCTTTGAAAATTACCCGCGAGATTTCAACGATGATATGTTGCATAAGTCAGGACACCGGAGTGAATTTAAGATGATCAATTCCAGTGGGCACGAACGTACCAATTATGATTTCAATCTGATCATTATACCCGGCTCCTCTATAAAACTCAAGTTCTGCTTTAACGAGGATAGAATTAATATTGAACGGGTTCATCAGATAAAGCAACATTTCCTAAACATTTTAGACCAAGTACTAAAAAAACCGGAAATCACTTTACTAGAATTGAATTACCTGACAGATACCGAGCGGCATCAGCTTCTGGACCTGTTCAACCCCGCACCGGTTGAGTTCCCCAAGGGAACCATAGTCGACCTGTTCCAGGAACAGGCGGCCAAAAGCGCGCACGCCACTGCCG
>JAODNJ010000172.1 GCA_025465155.1 Frankiales bacterium | reverse complement strand
TGGAGTTCTCCCCGTTGGTCAGCCACATCTTCGAGCCGTTGATGACGTACTCGTCGCCGTCCCTCGTCGCCTTGGTCCGGATCGCCGCGACGTCGGACCCGAGCTCCGGCTCGGACATCGAGAAGGCTCCGCGCAGCTCACCGGTGGCCATGCGGGGCAGGTAGTGCTCCTTCTGCTCCTGCGTGCCGTGGTGGGCGATGAGGTGGGCGACGATGAAATGCGTGTTGATGACGCCGGAGACGCTCATCCAGCCCCGAGCGATCTCCTCGGCCACGAGCGCGTAGGTGAGCAGCGACTCGCCCAGGCCGCCGAACTCCTCGGGAATGGTGAGGCCGAAAATGCCCAGCTCCTTGAGCCCGTCGACGATCTCCTGGGGGTAGATGTCCCCGTGCTCGAGCTCCTGCGCCCTCGGGATGATCTCCTTGTCGACGAAGCTCCTGACCGTCGACAGGATCTCCTGCTGGATGTCGGTCAGGTCGGCGGTCTGCGCCAGGCGGGTCATCTCGTCGCTCCCTCGGGGACTCCGGTGTCCGTGGTTACCGACGAGTATGGAGGATCGCGGCGGACCATCCCCGGTGTGCCTGGTCACCTCCGCCGCCGCGCGGCCGCCCTGTCCGTGCTCGGCCTGCTGGCGGTGGCCCTGCTGCTCGCCGGCTGCGGCGGGGGGTCCGGAGGCACGTCGTCGTCCTCCAGCAGCCCGGCGGGGGCGTCGTCCCCCGAACCGGCCCCGGCGCAGGCCCAGGCATCGGCCGAGGCCGCCGCGGACCCCGTACGGGCCTCGGACGCGAAGACGGCGGCGCTCGCGGTGGCCCTGCGGGCCACCGACCTTCCGCCGGGCTGGTCGGTTCAGGCCAACCCGGTTCCGGACGGCGCCCTGTCCGGCAACCCCAGCCTGTCCGGGATCTGCGGCGGATCCTTCCCGTCGGAGGCGCACCGGATCGCCAAGTACCCGGTCGTGGGCCTGGACCCGGCCGGCACGCCCACCGTCCTCTCCGAGGCGATCGCCTACGACTCGGCGGCCTCGGCGTCCGCCGGGCTCGGCGAGCTGGGGGACGCGTTCGCGACCTGCACGGCGAAGGACCGCACCGTCGTCACCGCTCCGCGCGTCGATGGGCTCGCCCCCGCGGCCGTCGTGGTGGAGTACGACCTCGCCGGAGGAACCCGGCAGGAAGTGATCGCGCAGGCGAGGGGCCCGGTGTTGTCCGTGCTCATCGGCGAGGACGAGTCGGCGACCGCCATGGCCGCCCGCTCGATCGCGGCGCGGCTCGCCGCCCTGCCGGCCGGCGCGATCGGCGGGTGACCCTCAGGAGGACGCGATGACGACGCCACCGGATCCGCGCTACGGCCCGCCGCCCGGCTACGGCCCGCCGCCCGGCTACGGCCCGCCGATGGGCTACGCCCGGCCGACCAACACGCTGGCCATCCTGGCGCTGGTCTTCGCGTTCGTGTTCGCGCCGGCGGGGCTGGTGATGGGCATCGCGGCCCGCAGGCAGATCCAGCGCACGGGCGAGGTGGGGTCCGGCCTGGCCCTTGCCGGGACCATCGTCGGCGGGGTCTTCACCGCGTTCTGGGTTCTGGCGATCGTCTTCTGGATCATCGCGCTGAGCGCCCTCTCGAGCGGCTCCTTCGCCCCCTGACCGTGCCTTTCGGCCCTCCGTGGCGTCCCCCAGGGTGCGAGCGGACCAGGAAGGGGGCCCTCACCCCTCGGGTGGGGTGAAGGACGACGTCCGCTCCATCCCGGCGGCACGGCCCTTGCCCGCGAGCACCAGGGCCATCTTCCGGCTGGCCTCGTCGATCATCTCGTCGCCGAGCATCGCCGAGCCCTTCTTGCCACCGGCCTCGGACGTGTACCAGTCGTAGGCGTCGAGGATGAGCTCGGCGTGGTCGTAGTCCTCCTGCGACGGCGCGTAGATCTCGTTGGCGGCGTCGATCTGGCCGGGGTGCAGAACCCACTTGCCGTCGAAGCCGAGTACTGCCGAGCGCCGGGCCACCTCCTTGAACGCGTCGACGTCGCGAACCTGCAGGAACGGGCCGTCGATGGCCTGCACGCCGCGCGCGCGGGCGGCCATGAGGATCTGCATGAGGATGTAGTGGAACGGGTCGCCGGGGTAGTCCGGGTGCAGGGCACCCACGACCAGCGACTTCATGTTGATGCTGGCCATGAAGTCGGCCGGCCCGAAGATGATCGTCTCGATCCGCGCGCTGGCGAACGCGATGTCGTTGACGTTGATCAGGCCCTGCGCCGTCTCGATCTGCGCCTCGATGCCGATCCGGCCGACCTGGAGCCCGTTGGCCTTCTCGATCTGGGTGAGCAGGAAGTCCAGCGCCCGCACCTGGGCGGCGTCGGCCGCCTTCGGCAGCATGATGCAGTCGAGGTTCTCCCCCGCACCCTCGACCACCTCGATCACGTCGCGGTAGGTCCACTCCGTCGTCCAGTCGTTGACGCGGACGGTGCGGATCTTGTCGCCCCAGCCACCCTCGTTGAGCGCCGCCACGATGTTCTTGCGGGCGCCCGGCTTGGCCAGCGGGGCGCAGGCGTCCTCCAGGTCGAGGAAGACCTGGTCCGCGGGCAGCCCCTTCGCCTTCTCGAGGAAGCGTGGGTTACTGCCGGGGACGGCCAGGTTGGAACGGCGGGATCGGAGCTCGGCCACGGTGCCTCCGCTGGGGGTGAGTGGGACGGGTGCAGGGGATTCCTAGGTCGCTACCGGAGAGTAGCGACGGGTCGATCCGCCCGCGCGCCCGCGTGATCATCGTCATGTGGCTGACCGCTCCGGCGGGTCGGGCAGCCATCTGCCGATGATCATGACGGTTGTGCCTCAGGTGACGGCTTCGGCCGGGAGGTCGGCCGACCTGCTGCCGCGGATCACCAGGGCCACCCCGGCGACCACGGCGAGCATCCCCGGCACCGCCAGCAGCGGCGGGGCCTGGCCCAGCAGGATCAGCGCCACGACGAGCGCGCCGGGCACCTCGAGCAGGATCGCCAGGCCGACGACGGTCGGCCCGACGGTGGAGAGCACCAGGTTGAACAGCGTGTGCCCCAGCAGCTGCGCACAGAACGTGATGGCGGCGATCAGCAGCCAGTCCCGGGCACCGAACCCCACCAGCGGGACCCGGACGACGAGCGCCGCCGCGGCCAGTGCCAGCGCGCAGGTCGAGTAGCAGACGACGGCGTAGGCCGAGGTGGCCAGCCGCTGCCGGGCCCGCGCGCCGGCCAGCACGTACCCGCCCGCGCAGACCGCCCCCAGCAGGGCCAGGCCGTCGCCGGCCAGCGCCTTCAGGCTCACCGTGACGTCGACCCCGGCGATCAGCGCCGCGCCCACCACCGCGAGGACGAGGCCGCCCCACACCGCGCCGGGCAACCGGACGCCGGAGGCCCGGGCCCCGAGCGCCGTCCACACCGGCGTCGTCGTCACCAGCGCGGTCGACGCGGCCACCGTCGTCATCGAGAGGCTCGGCAGCCAGGCGGAGAAGTGCGCGGCCAGGAACAGCCCGGCCACCACCGAGCTGCTGAACTGCCGCGCCCGCAGCCCGGTGAGAGTCCCGCGCTCCCGGGTGAGCAGGACCGGCAGCAACGCCGCCGCCCCCGCGGCGTTCCGCCAGAAGGCGATCGCCAGGAAGGGCGCGGCGACCAGTGCCGTGAGCGGCCCGGACATCGAGATGCCGACGACCGCGACGGCCATGACGCCGAGTTCCCTACCCCCGGGACGCCGAACCGCCCAGGCGGCGGACCCCGATGCCGACAAGGCGCTCAGCCGGGGACCCGGATGCGCCCGGACGCCACCGGGACGACCGCCCCGTGCACGGTGGCCTCCGTGGCCCGGCCCTCCGCGGCGGTGACGGTGCACTCGAGGAGCGAGGGACGCCCCAGCCTCTCCCCCTGCCGGATCCGGTAGGACGCCGTGCCGTCGGGCGGGAGCAGCCCGGACGCCACCAGCCACACCCCCGTGCCGAGGGCGGCCGAGCCCGTGGCGGGGTCCTCGTCCCAGCGCAGGTCACCGGCGTACACCCGGGCGTAGGCCGTGGAGCTCGCCGCGTCCCAGGACAGGACCGACACGCCCTCTCCCACGCCCAGCGCGTCGAGGGCCTCACCGCGGGGGGCCGACTCGTCGACCATGCCCGGGTGCACGGCCAGGAAGGCGAACGGGAGCCCGCAGCCGGCCACCTGGGCCGGCAGGCCGACGGTGTCGGCGACGCTGAGGCCCACGGCCTCGGCCAGGGCCCTCAGCTCCGGGCCGTCCTCGAGGGTCGGCCGGGCGCCGGTGAGCAGCGCACCATCGTCGTCGACGACGACCTCGAGCACGCCCGCGCCGCACTCCTGGCGCAGCGCGCCGGCGGCCAGCCGCCCGGTGCGCACGAGAGTGTGCGCCGCTCCGACGCTCGGATGGCCGGCGAAGGGCAGCTCGGCGAAGGGGGTGAAGATCCGCACCCGGTAGTCGGCGCCGGGCTCGGTCGGGGCGCTCACGAACGAGGTCTCCGAGAGGTGGAACTCGAAGGCCAGCGCCTGGCACTGCTCGGTGGAGAGGTGATCGGCGTCGAAGACCACGGCGAGCGGGTTCCCGGCGAAGGCCTCCGGTGCGAAGACGTCCACCACTTCGTAGTCGAGAGCTTCGTGGGCCGCCACGCTCGCGACGGTAGCCTGACTCCTCGTGACCACGGTGACGAGGGCGTACGTCTCTCGGCTGGCCGGTCTCACCGTGTTCGACCCGAACGGCGACCGGGTGGGCAAGGTCCGCGACGTCGTCGTCGCGCTGCGGGTGGGCACCGCCCCACCACGGGTTCTCGGGCTGGTCGTCGAGGTGGTGGCCCGGCGGCGCATCTTCGTGCCGATGGGGCGGGTGACGGCGCTGGACCCGGGGGCCGTGCTCCTCTCCTCGGGGACGATCAACCTCAAGCGCTTCGAGCAGCGGGCCGGCGAGACGCTCGTGCTCGGGGAGCTGCTGGACCGGCGCGTGCAGCTCCGCGAGAACGGCCGGCCGGCAGCTGTTGTCGACGCCCTCATCGAGCAGACACGGACCGGCGACTGGGTCCTCGCGCGCCTCGCCGTCCAGGAGCCCGGCCGGCTCGGCCGCCGCGGCCAGCTGCACCAGGTCGAGTGGGACGAGGTCACCGGGCTGGCGCTGCCGGAGACGGGGCAGGGCGCCGAGACGCTGCTCGCCACGTACCGCGACCTCAACGCCGCCGACCTCGCGCACGCGCTGCGGGAGCTGCCGATCAAGCGCCGGCACGAGGTCGCCGAGGCGCTGGACGACGAGCGGCTGGCCGACGTGCTGGGCGAGCTGCCGGAGGCGGAGCAGATCACGATCCTCGGCACGCTGCACGAGGGCCGGGCGGCCGACGTCCTCGAGGAGATGGACCCCGACGACGCCGCCGACCTGCTCGCCGAGCTCTCCAACGTCGACCGCAACCGGTTGCTCGAGCTGATGGAGCCCGACGAGGCGGAGCCGGTCCGCCAGCTGCTGAAGTACTCCGAGGACACCGCCGGCGGGATCATGACCAGCGAGCCGGTGATCCTCACGCCCGACGCGACGATCGCCGAGGCACTGGCGCGGGTGCGGTCGCCCGAGCTGACGCCGTCCCTCGCCAGCCAGGTCTACGTCTGCCGGCCGCCGTCGGCCACGCCGACCGGTCGCTACCTCGGGCTCGCACACATCCAGCGACTGCTCCGCGAACCCCCGTCCAGCCTGGTGAGCGGCATCCTCGACGACCTCGAGCCGCTCCGTCCGGACGCTCCGCTGGCGGAGGTCACCCACTACTTCGCCACCTACAACCTGGTCGCCGCGCCGGTCGTCGACCAGCAGGGGCACCTGGTCGGCGCGGTGAGCGTGGACGACGTCCTCGACCACCTCCTGCCCGAGGACTGGCGCGAACGGTCCCGCCGTGGCTGATCCAGGGGGCCGGCGGCTCGACGTCCCCCGTGGCCGGGGCCGCAGCCTGAGCAATCTCGTCCGGCTGAACCCGGACGCGGTGGGCAAGTTCGCCGAGGCGATCGCCCGGTTCCTCGGCACGGGCCGCTTCCTGGCCGTGCAGACGATCATCGTCGTCGTCTGGATCGGGCTCAACGTCTTCGCGGTCCAGCTCCGCTGGGACCCCTACCCCTTCATCCTGCTCAACCTGGCCTTCTCCACCCAGGCGGCCTACGCGGCCCCGCTCATCCTGCTGGCGCAGAACCGGCAGGCCGACCGCGACCGCGTGCAGGCGGAGGAGGACCGCGCCCGGGCGGCCACGACCCGTGCCGACACCGAGTATCTGGCGCGCGAGCTCGCGGCGCTGCGCGTGGCCATCGGCGAGCTCGCCACGCGTGATTTCATCCGCAGCGAGCTGACCCGGCTGGCCCCGGAGGAGCCGGAGCCCGACCGCCGGGAGAAGAGCAAGCGCCGCGATCCGGTCGGCTGACACGAGCCCGGCCGCCTGAACAACCAGCCGCTGTGGTGCCCGACGAGGACCGTCCACGGCCGGCCGCCGCCCTGGCTGAGCTCGACGGCTCGGATCGGGGGCTCGCACCCGGGACGGCATGATCGGCATGTGAGCGACTACCTGCCGACACCGCGGACGACGCCCGCGCGGAAGGCCGACCGGGTCGGCTACGACCGGGCCACCGCCCATGCGGTCCTGGACGAGGCGGTGCTGTGCCACGTCGGCTTCGTCGCCGATGGGCGGCCCGTGGTCCTGCCGCAGCTGCACGCGCGCGTCGGCGAGGTCCTGTACCTGCACGGCTCGACGGGGGCCCGGGCCCTCCGGACGGCGGCCGACGGCGGGCTCGAGGTGTGCGTCACGGTCACGCTGCTCGACGGGCTGGTGCTCTCCCGCTCCGCCTTCAACCACTCGGCGAACTACCGGTCGGTCGTCGTCCATGGCACGGCGACCGTGGTGGACGACCCGGAGGAGAAGGCTGCGGCACTGGACGCGCTGGTCGAGGCGGTGGTCCCGGGCCGGGCAGCCGGCACCCGCGGCCCCAACCGGCGGGAGCTGGCCGCGACGGCCGTGCTCCGGCTGGGGCTCGAGGAGGTGTCGGTCAAGACCCGCTCGGGTCCGCCGGGCGACGACCCGGAGGACCTGGAGCTGCCGTACTGGGCCGGGGTGCTTCCACTGGCCACCGTGCCGGGCGAGCCCGTGCCGGCGCCCGAGCTGCCGGCCGACGCCGAGGTCCCCGAGCACGTGCGGTCGTGGCGCCGCGGCCCCGGTCCTGTCGGTGGTCGGGGATAACGTCCCAGCCGGTGCCCGGGGAGGTGGCGGAGATGCCGAGGACGCACACGGTGATCCGGTCACCGATCGGCGGGCTGACCGCGATCCGGGAGGACGGCGCGCTGGTCGGCCTGCTGTTCGACCTGCCCGACCGCCCACCGGATCCCGCTCGGCTCGGCCCGCGGGACGACGCCGGCTTCGGTGACGTGACCGACCAGCTGAGGGAGTACTTCGCCGGCGAGCGGACGTCGTTCGACCTGGTCCTGCGACCGGCCGGCGACGCGCTCGGGATGGCGGTCCGGGAGCGGATGACCCGCATCCCCTACGGCGAGACCCGCTCCTACGGCGACCTGGCCCGCGAGCTCGGCGACCGGGCCCTGGCGCAGGCGGTGGGCGGTGCCTGTGGCCGCAACCCACTCCCCGTCGTCGTCCCGTGCCACCGGGTCGTCGGCGCCGACGGCTCCCTCGTCGGCTTCGGTGGGGGCCTGCCCCGCAAGCGGTTCCTGCTCGACCTCGAGCAACGCGGCGAGCGGCTGTTCTGAGCCGGGCGGGGTCGTTCCGACCACCGAAGCTGTCGGTGGCGGGTCCTAGGTTGCCGACGTGGCCGAGCGGACGGTTCCCCTGATCCAGGAACGCATCTACGACCCGCCACGTCCGGTCGAGGTCGAGCACGAGGGCGGGTGGATACCCGGGCTGCAGCGCTCATGGCACCAGTGGGACGACAGCCGGGGCTGGGTCGCCGAGGTCGAGGTCACCGTCGCCCATACCTGGGGCGTGCGCACCCGCACCCTGGTGGTGCCGGCGACCGGCCTGCGGCTGACGGCGTCGGCCCCTCAGCCCGCGAGCACCCGCACCAGCGCACCGGCCACGCCGGCGAGGATCAGCACGACGATGAACGGGGCCCGCAGCGCCAGCGCGACCGCAGCCACGGCGAGCCCCACGAGCCGTCCGTCGAGGACGAGCCGGTTGCCCGTCGTGGCGGCCTGGACCGCCACCAGCGCGCTCAGCAGCGCGGCGGGGACGAACTCGACGACGCGGGTCACCCAGGGCCGCTGGACCCAGGCCGCGGGCACCGACAACCCCGCCAGCTTCAGCAGGTAGCAGCCGACGCCGCCGATGACGACGACCGCCCAGAGCGCGCCGCCGCTCACTCGGTCACCTCGCTCGCACGCGGGCGCCCGGCGAGCCCGACGGCCAGCACGGCCGAGATCACCTGAACGCCCGGCGGCAGCACCGGCGTGAGCGCCAGGGCCACTCCGGCGCCGCCGAGCGCGACCAGCCGCTGCCGCGCGGCCTCGGGGAAGGCCGGGCGCAGCCTCGGCCACAGCAGGCCCAGGAAGGCGGCGGGGACGACGGCGTCGAGCGCCGCCCTGGCGGTCGGGCCCAGGGCGGCCGCCCCCAGTGCACCGGCGAAGGTGGTCACGTTCCAGAGGGTGAAGAGCGCGGCGCCACCGGCGAGGAACGCCAGCCGGGCCAGACCCCGGTCGGACGCCGCGACCGCCAGCGCCGTCGTCTCGTCGATGACCCAGTGCGCGGTGGCCATCCGCCGCAGCGCACCCTTCGGCGACAGCAGCGGCACCAGCCGGACGCCGTAGACGGTGTTGCGGGTCCCGAGCAGCCACGCGCTGCCGAGCGCGGCCAGCGCGCTGCCGCCGGCGCCGAGCACCCCGATCAACGCGAACTGCGACGCCCCGGTGAACATGAGCAGGGAGAGCGTCAGCGCCTGGAGGGCCGAGAGCCCCACGCTCGCGGCGGCGGCGCCGAAGGCCGTCCCGTAGAGACCTACCGCCACGCCGAGGCCGACCGCGTTCCGCAGCGTCGTGGTACGAGCGGGAGAAGAGGGCACCCGGCCGACCCTAGAGAGCCCCTCCGACGCCTCGGTGACGGCCGCACCGCGCCGCAGTGCGGCGCACTTCACCCACTCCGACCCGCGGACCATCCCGGTCGCCGCCGTACAGTGGCTGCAGACCCGAGCGCGCAGGTCGCCGCGCACGGCCGGCGTCCCGAGGCCCGGTCCCCCGTCGAAGGAGACAGACGAGCACCATGTCCGACACGCTGACCGGCGCTCCGGCGCTCGACGCCATCACCGCGGCTCTGGCCACGGTCCAGGACCCGGAGATCAACCGCCCGCTGACCGAGCTCGGCATGGTCAAGGACGTCCAGATCGGTGCGGACGGTGCGGTCCGCGTCGAGGTCTACCTGACCGTCTCCGGCTGCCCGATGCGCGACACGATCACCAACCGGGTCACGCAGGCCGTGTCCGCCGTCCCCGGTGTCACCTCGGTGCAGGTGGCCCTTGACGTGATGAGCGACGAGCAGCGCGCCGCACTCCGCCGCACGGTCCGCGGCACCGACGCGGCCGACCCGGTGATCCCCTTCGCCCAGCCCGGCTCGCTGACCCGTGTGTACGCGGTGGCCTCCGGCAAGGGCGGGGTCGGCAAGTCCAGCGTCACCGTCAACCTGGCCGCCGCCCTGGCGAAGAAGGGCCTCGCGGTCGGCGTCGTCGACGCCGACATCTACGGCCACTCGGTACCGCGCATGCTCGGCGTCGAGGACAAGCCGACCCAGGTCGACAACATGATCATGCCGCCGCAGGCCTACGGCGTGAAGGTCATCTCGATCGGCATGTTCACCCCGGGCAACACCCCCGTCGTCTGGCGCGGGCCGATGCTGCACCGCGCGCTGCAGCAGTTCCTTGCCGACGTCTGGTGGGGCGATCTCGACGTCCTGCTGATGGACCTCCCGCCCGGCACCGGCGACATCGCGATCTCGGTGGCCCAGCTGGTGCCCAATGCCGAGATCCTCGTGGTGACGACGCCGCAACTGGCCGCCGCCGAAGTGGCCGAGCGGGCCGGCGCGATCGCCAGCCAGACGCACCAGCAGGTGGTCGGCGTGGTCGAGAACATGTCCTGGCTGGACCTGCCCGACGGCTCCCGCATGGAGGTCTTCGGCTCCGGCGGCGGCGAGGCGGTGTCCGACGCGCTGACCAGGACACTCGGTGCCCGCGTGCCGCTGCTCGGGCAGATCCCGCTCGACACCCGGCTCCGCGAGGCCGGCGACGCCGGTGCTCCGATCGTGCTGGCCCAGCCCGAGTCCCCCGCGGCGCAGGCGCTGGCCACGATCGCCGACGGCCTGGCCACCCGCCAGCGCGG
>JAODNJ010000146.1 GCA_025465155.1 Frankiales bacterium | reverse complement strand
AGCAAGGACGACCTGCTCCGGGCGCTGGTCGAGCCGGTGATCGGTGAGCTCGCCGCCGTGGTGAGGGCCTACTCCGCACCCGGCGCCCCACGCGACCCCGCAACGCGCAGCCGGCTGCTGGGCGAGTACCTGGGCCTCATCGCCGGACACCGGACCCTGTTGACGGTTCTGGTGCAGGACCCGTCGACCGCCGTTCGGCCGGCCATGGAGCCGGGGCGGCAGCTGTACGCGGCCCTGACCGACCTTCTGGCCGGCACGTCCGACCCGTCGGACGAGCAGCGCATCCTCGTGCGGTTCGCGCTCGGTGGCATGCACGCCGCGCTGCTCTTCGCCGAACCGGGCGAGGACGCCGGAATGCTGGAGGAGTGCGCCGTCTCGGCCGCGCGCGCGGTGCTCCGGCTGCCGGCGCCGGCTTAGCGGTCGGCCACCAGGGGGCGGGGCCGGCCGGGCTCGCCGGTGCGGGCCGACCGATCGACCGGGGCCGGGGCAGCCTGGCAGCGAGGGCACCACCAGGTGACCCGCTCCCGCAGGTCCGGCCCCTGGTCGCCCAGGAGGATCGTCGTCCCGCAGCGCCGGCAGGGCCTGCCCCTTCGCCCGGCGACCCAGTGGTCCTCGCCGCGGCGGAGGCTGCCGGTGGTGCTCTGCTCCGGGTGCTCGAGGTTGGCGAGCATCAGCGTGCGGGCCCGCTCGAGGAGGCGGGGCAGGTCCGGGACGTCGGCCACCCGCGCCCACGGGTGGACGCCGCAGAGGAACAGCGACTCGACCTTGTAGAGGTTGCCGATGCCGGCCAGGTTGCGCTGGTCGAGCAGGGCGACGCCGATCTGCTGGTCGGGGTCGGCACGCAGCCGGCGCAGGGCCTCGTCGAGATCCCAGTCCGGGCCGAGCAGGTCGGGGCCGAGATGGCCGACCAGGGAGTCCTCGTCCGTCGTCGGCACGAGGGCCATGTCGTGCAGCCGGTAGCCGACGGCGGCCCACTGGTCGGTGACCAGAACGGCGCGGATCGCGAATGCGGGGCCGCCGCGCCACGTCGAATCGGGTCGATAGAGGTGCCAGCTGCCGTCCATCCGGAGATGGGTGCGCAGCGTGCGGTCGTCGGCGAGGCGGATGAGCAGGTGCTTCCCGCGGGGGACGACCTCGCGGACGTCGACCCCGGCGAGGTCGACGGCGGCCAGGTGGGGGACACGCAGCTCGCCGCGTCGCAGCTCTGAGCCGGCAAGCGCGGTATTCATCCGCCGCGCGGCCAGCCAGACGGTGTCTCCCTCGGGCACGCCCTCCAGTGTCCCCGGCCCGCTTCTTCCCTGCTCGGCGCGGCTGTGAGCCACCTGACAGGGGGAATGACTCCGGGGGCTCGGCGCGCTGAGGACCCCGTGGACACCACCGCCCGACTGCGGACGATGCTCGGCGGCGGTCCGGCCTCGAGCCCGACGCCCGAGCCGATCACCGTGACGGTCGCCCGCGTCGTCCGCCCGGACCGTCGTGAGGCGTTCGAGCGGTGGGCGCAGGACATTCTCGCGCTGGCCGCGTCGTTCCCGGGCAATCTCGGTGCGACGATGCTGCACCCGGGCGAGGGGAGCTCCGAGTACCACCTCGTCTACCGCTTCAGCGACGACGAGTCGCTCGCCGGCTGGGAGCTCTCCGCGCAGCGCCGCGCCGCCCTGGAGCACGAGGCCGAGCTGGTCGGCGAGGCGCGCTATGCCCGCGTCGCCGGTCTGGACAGCTTCTTCACCCGGCCCGCCGCCCCGGGCCCGCGCTGGCGGCTGACCGTGCTGACGATCGCCGCCGTCTTCGCGATCACGTCGTTGTTCCAGCTGCTCGTGACGCCGCACCTGACCGCCTGGCCGGTCGAGGCCCGTCTGCTGCTCTCCGCGTGCGTCGTCGTCACCGGGTTGGGGCACGTCGTGATGCCCGCGCTGACCCGGCTGTTCCGCGGCTGGCTGCGGCCCCGGCGCGACTGACCGGCACCGCCCTCAGCCGCGCAGTCGGAGGCCGCGCGGGGTGGCCGCGAAACCGGCCGCCTGCAGCGCCGCGGACAGCGGGGTGTCCTCGTGCACGGATGCGCCGTCGGCCTTCTGCACGACCATCCGGCCGAGCGCACCCTGCGCGACCGCGGTGGCGAGCGCGCCGCTCGCCTCCTTGAGGACGTGCTCGTCCTCCGTCCACGACAGCAGCGTCTTCCCGCCGCGCTCGACGTAGAGCACGAGTTCGCCGTCGACGAGGACGACGAGGGCGCCGGCCTTTCGCCCGGCCCGGTGCCCGGCGGCCTTGCGCCCGTTCCCGTTCCCGTTCCCCTCCCCGATGTCGACGCCCTGCCCCCCGTGTCCGGCCGTCCGCTCGGGCCACGGCAGGGCCGCGCCGTAGACGTTCGCCGGGTCCGTGGCCGCGAGCACCACCACCGGTCCCGGTACGCGATCGGGGGAGGCGAACCCGCGCAGCCGGTCGACCGAGCCGGGCGTGCCGAACTGCGCAGCGCCGAGGGTGTCGACGAAGTACCCGCGCCGCGCGCGGCCGTTCTCCTCGAACGCGCGCAGCACCGGGTACACGCCGGAGAACCCGCCGGGGACCTGCTCGGCCATGACCGCGCCGCGGGTGAGCACGCCGTGCCGCTCGAGCAGCGCCTCGGCCCGCGCGGTGCTGCGCCGCGTCGGGTTGGCCTCCCGCTCGGGCAGCCGCGACCAGCGGCCGGCGACCGTGGGCGGTCCGGTGCGGGTGGGCATCGCCGGGCGCCCCAGCCGGGTGCGGCCGTACCGGGAGCGGTCCAGCCGGACTCGCGGCGCGGCCGGCGCGCGGCGGTGTGTGCCCCCGCCGCTCAACCGGGTGCGCAGCGGGGCGAGGGTGTCGTTCGTGAGCCGACCCGTCCAGACGAGGTCCCAGAGGATGTCGGCGAGCGCGGCGTCGTCGGTCGCCCCGACCGCGTCGGAGAGGCCGCGGAAGAACATCGCCTGCCCGTCGGCGAGCAGGTCCAGCAACGCCGTCCCGTAGCCGCCCTCGTCCGGCGGCTCCAGGTGGTCGGGCAGCAGCAGTGGCGCCAGGTCGGCCGGTACGAGGCTGATCCAGCCGTCGCCGCCCGGTAGCCCGCCGGCGCCCGCCCACAGCACCTCACCGGCGCTGGTCAGTTCGTCGAGCATCGCGGGGGAGTAGTCGCGGACGCGGGACGGCAGCACCAGTGACTCCAGCGCGCTCGCCGGCACGAGTGCCCCAGCGAGCTGCTCCACCACCGCGAGGACGCCGTCGACGCCGCGCATCCGGCTCCCGACCGACTGCCAGGACGGCGTGAACCGGGCCAGGGTGTCGACCGGCACCGGCTCGACCTCCTGGCGCAGCCGGGCCAGGCTGCGGCGGCGCAGGGAGCGCAGCGCCTCGGTGTCGCACCACTCGTGCCCGACCCCACCCGGACGGAACTCGCCGCCGACCACGCGCCCCGAGCCGGCCAGCCGCTGCAGCGTCGCGGTGACCACGGCGACCCCGAGGCCCAGCCGGTTAGCGACCTCGCCGGGAAGGAACGGACCGTGGGTGCGGGCGTACCGGCCGACGAGGTCGCCCAGCGGGTCGGCGACCGGCTCGGTGAACGCTTCCGGCACGCCGACGGGCAACGCGGTGCCCAGGGCATCCCGGAGCCGGCCGGCGTCCTCGATGGCGACGTACCGTTCCTCACCCGCGATCCGGACCGCGAGCGCACGCCGGGCCCCCACCAGCTCGTCCAGCCAGACCCGCGGCACTCCGCGGACCGTTGCCTCGGCCTCCGTGAGGTCGCCGATCATCCGCAGGAGGTCGGCGGCCCCGTCGACGCCGCGCGGATGCCTCTCCGCGGGCAGCCGCTGCAGCTCAGCCTCCACCTCGGCCAGCGCCTCGCCGTCGAGCAGCTCGCGCAGCTCCGAGCGCCCGAGCAACTCGGCGAGCAGCCCGGTGTCGAGGGCGAGCGCCTGCGCGCGGCGCTCGGCCAGCGGGGCGTCGCCCTCGTAGAGGAACGCACCGACGTAGCCGAACAGCAGCGACTGGGCGAACGGCGACGCCGTCTGCGTCTGCACGTCGACGACCCGCACCCTCCGCGCCCGGACGTCACGCATCAGCTCGACCAGCCCAGGCACGTCGTAGACGTCCTGCAGCACCTCGCGGGCCGCCTCGAGGGTGATCGGGAAGCCGGAGAACTCGCTCGCGACCGACAGCAGCTGCGCGGCACGCTGGCGCTGCTGCCACAGCGGGGTGCGCCGGCGCGGGTCGCGACGCGGCAGCAGCAGGGCCCGCGCCGCGCACTCGCGGAAGCGGCTGGCGAACAGCGCCGAGTTCCCGACCTCGGCGGTCACCTCGCGCTCGACGTCGTCCGGGTCCAGGACGGCGAGATCGGCCTCCGGGGGCTCGCCCGTGGTGTCGGGCAGCCGCAGCACGATGCCGTCGTCGGAGTGCATCGAGGCGACGTCCACGCCGTACCGCTCGCGCAGCCGGGTGGCCAGCACCAGCGCCCAGGGCGCGTTGACCTGGGCGCCGAACGGTGAGTGCACCACCAGCCGCCAGTCGCCGAGCTCGTCGCGGAACCGCTCGACGAGCAGCGTGCGGTCGTCGGGGAGGTGTCCGGTCGCCGCCTTCTGCTCGGCCAGGTAGGCATGCAGGTTCGCCGCCCCCCACTCGTCCAGGCCGGCGGCGCGGGCGCGCGCTGTGCCGGCCTCCGGCGACGCCGAGCCGACCTCGCGGAGGAAGGCCCCGAGCGCCCTCCCCAGTTCCAGCGGCCGGCCGGGGGCGTCGCCCTTCCAGAACGGCATCTTCCCGGGCTGGCCCGGGGCCGGGCTGACCAGGACGCGGTCGTGGGTGATGTCCTCGATCCGCCAGGACGACGAGCCGAGCAGGAAGACGTCGCCTGCCCGCGACTCGTAGACCATCTCCTCGTCCAGCTCGCCGACCCGCCGGCCGCCGGTCCCCTCGGCGCCCACGAGGAACACCCCGAAGAGCCCGCGGTCCGGGATGGTGCCGCCGCTGGTGACGGCGAGCCTCTGGGCCCCGTTGCGGGCGGTGAGCGTGTCGGTGACCCGGTCCCACGTCAGCCGTGGCCGCAGCTCGGCGAAGGCATCGGACGGATAGCGGCCGGCCAGCATGTCCAGCACCGCGGTCAGCGCGGAGTCGGGCAGCGCGGCGAACGGCGCCGACCGGCGGACCAGAGCACCCACCTCGTCGACGGTGCGCGGCTGTTCGGACACGATGGCCACGATCTGCTGGGCCAGCACGTCGAGCGGGTTGCGCAGATAGCGGAGCGACTCGATCGCGCCGGCCTTCATCCGCTCGGCCACCAGTGCGCATTGCACGAGGTCGCCCCGGTACTTCGGGAACAGCACCCCGCGGCTGACCGCGCCCACCTGGTGGCCGGACCGGCCGACCCGCTGCAGCCCGGAGGCGACCGTCGGGGGCGCCTCCACCTGGACCACGAGGTCGACCGAGCCCATGTCGATACCGAGCTCGAGGCTCGACGTCGCCACCACGGCCGGCAGCCGCCCTGACTTCAGCGCCTCCTCGACGATCGCCCGCTGCTCCCGGGACACGGAGCCGTGGTGCGCGGCGGCGACCGGCTGGAACTGCTCGGGGAGGCCGCCGCCGGACCCCGCCTGGGCCATGAGCGCGGCCGCGTTGGTGCCGGGCGGCACCGACTCGCCGGTCACCCGCTCGTAGGCCAGCTCGTTGAGCCGGCTGGTGAGCCGCTCGGCCAGCCGACGCGAGTTGGCGAAGACGATCGTGCTGCGGTGCGCCTCGACCAGGTCGAGCACCCGCTCCTCGACGGCCGGCCAGATCGACGTCCGTGGCTCGCCGCCGGATGCGGAGCCGTGGAACTCCCCGGTCGGCTGACCCAGCTCGCTCATGTCCTCGACCGGGACGACGACGGAGAGGTCCCACTCCTTGGCCGCCTCCGGGGCCACCACCCGGACCGGGCGACCACCGGCGAGGAAGGTGGCCACCTCCTCGACCGGCCGCACCGTGGCCGAGAGGCCGATCCGCTGCGCGGGGCGCTCGAGGAGCTCGTCCAGGCGGTCGAGCGAGACGGCGAGGTGCGCGCCGCGTTTGCTGCCCGCAACCGCGTGCACCTCGTCGACGATCACCGTCTCGACCCCGCGCAGCGACTCGCGGGCCGAGCTGGTGAGCAGCAGGAACAGCGACTCCGGGGTGGTGATGAGGATGTCCGGCGGGCGGCGCGCCAGCGCGCGGCGTTCGTCGGCAGGGGTGTCGCCCGAGCGGATGCCGACGCGGATGTCGGGCCGGGGCAGACCCAGCCTCGCCGATGCCTGACCGATCCCGGTCAGCGGAGCGCGCAGGTTGCGCTCGACGTCGACGGCCAGGGCCTTGAGCGGGGACACGTAGAGGACCCGGCAGCGGGTCCGTTCGTCGGGCGGGGGCGTGCCGGCCAGCCGGTCCAGCGACCAGAGGAACGCGGCGAGGGTCTTGCCCGACCCCGTCGGGGCGACCACCAGCGCGTGCTCGCCACTGGTGACGGCGTCCCACGCTCCCTCCTGCGCCGCGGTCGGCCGCTCGAAGGCACCGGTGAACCAGGCCCGGGTGGGCTCGGAGAACCGGTCGAGTGCGGACACGCCGTCCAGTGTCCCCGCGCGGTACGACATTCCGCCCGGCCCGGGCGTTCGCCCTCGGGGAAGAGCGCGGCCGGACGTGTCGCGTCGGTCACACTGTCGACATGCGCCACTCCCTGTACGAGGCCGGGCACGACGACTTCCGCGAGATGGTGCGGGCCTGGGCGGAGAAGACCGTCGCGCCGTTCCATGCGCAGTGGGAGAAGGACGGCATCGTCCCGCGGGACGTCTGGGTCTCCGGCGGGGCGCAGGGGCTGCTCGGCATGGACATGGAGGAGCGGTTCGGTGGGGGAGGCGTGCGCGACTTCCGCAACAACGCCGTCGTGGACGAGGAGCTGACCCGCATCGGCGCCAGCGGGGTCGGGTTCGGCCTGCACAACGACGTCGTCGGTCCGTACCTGCGTGACCTGGCCACCGACGAGCAGAAGGAGCGCTGGCTGCCGGGCTTCTGCCGGGGTCAGCTGATCACCGCGATCGCGATGACCGAACCCGCTGCCGGGAGCGACCTGCAGGGGCTCCGGACGACGGCGAGGAGGGACGGCGAGGGCTGGGTCCTCAGCGGCTCGAAGACGTTCATCACCAACGGCATCAACGCCGACCTGGTGATCGTCGTGGCCCGCACCGACCCCGACGCGCCCGGCTCGAAGGGCCTCAGCCTGCTCGTCGTCGAGCGGGACATGCCCGGCTTCACCCGCGGACGCAACCTGGAGAAGGTGGGGCTCAAGGCCCAGGACACGGCGGAGCTGTTCTTCGACGAGGTGCGTGTTCCGGCGGGGAACCTGCTCGGTACGGAGAACCGCGGCTTCTACCACCTGATGGAGAACCTGCCGCAGGAGCGGTTGTCGATCGCGGTGAGCGCGGTCGCCTCCGCCGAGACGGTGCTGGCGCACACCGTCGAGTATGTGACCGGCCGCACGGCGTTCGGCCGGTCCGTGGCCAGCTTCCAGAACACCCGCTTCGTCCTCGCCGAACTGCGGACCGAGATCACCGTGGCACGGACGTTCGTCGACGAGTGCGTCCGGCAGCTGGGCACCGGCGAGCTCACCGCCGTCGACGCGGCCATGGCGAAGTGGTGGACGACGGAGCTGCAGAACAAGGTGGCCGACCGATGCCTGCAGCTGCACGGCGGCTACGGCTACATGGACGAGTACCCCGTGTCGAAGGCGTGGCGTGA
>JAODNJ010000119.1 GCA_025465155.1 Frankiales bacterium | reverse complement strand
AGGGAGGCGTGCAGGTGGGCGCGGATCAGGTGGTCGAGCATCTTCCGCTCGACGTCTGCCTGGTAGGCGTCGCGGCGGTCCTGCGGCAGGAGGTGCTGATGGGTGAGCTCGAAGTCGACGGTGACCTCCCAGCACTCCTGGCTCATGATGTGGAAGTCGCCGTGGAGGAGACAGGCTGTTATCGGTTCAGCTGGGCGGAGCGGGTGGGAACTGGTCGGGGAGGTGGTGCTCATGGGTGTCCTGTTCAGGCGGTGCGTTGGAACGCGGTGGGGATAGCGGGGGCGCGGCCGGCTCGTTCATCGCGGGCGCGCTTGATCGCAGCCTGCCTGATTTCCTCTAGATCGTTGCCCCTGCTCGGCGGTGCGACGGCCTCGAGCGCGGCCTGGCCTACGGTGAACGCTTCCTCGGGCTCGCGGAGTACCCCGCGCACATCAGCGAAGTACCGGTCCCGCATCTCCTGGTCTGGGTCTTCGGCGGCCTCGGTACGTCCGGCCTGGGCCGCTTCGAGGGCCCGGTGGTATCCCGGCGCCGCCTCGGCCCGGGTCCGTACGGACGGTTCCGTCGTCCTCGGCTTCGTGGCCGGCTCGAGCCCGGCAGGCTCTGCGGTACGTGTTGGGGCGCCGACCGGCAGGACCCGGACGGCTGCCACGGTGTCCGGCCCGACAGCGTCATTGAGGGCGGCCGCTATCCGGGTGGCCTCCATGCGCAACTTCGTCGCGGCGGCGTTGGAGACCGGGCGCAGGTGCAGGACCCGCGTGTCCGGGTCGTACCGGTCCGGCGTGCAGTGCCGGGCCAGGCCGGGTGCCACCTGGGGCCATCGGGCCATGAGCAGACCGCCGGCGGACGGGCGCTTCCAGCCGTAGGCGGTGGCGAGCTCATCAAGGATCCCCCCGAACGTCTGCGGGTCGCGGCCGCCGCCGCGCGGGACACGGCGCCGGACGGGCTTCTTGGCCGGGCCGGTGGGGCGTTGGCGGGCATCGGCCGCGGCCTGGCGGAGCATCTGCCGGGCCAAGTCGGCGCCGGACGGCTCGGTCATGGTCAGTCCCTCCACCAGCGCAGGCCCTCGCGCTCACCGTCATCCAGGTCCTGGTCGTCAGCGTTGAGCGCGGCAGACCAGCGGGCCACTGCATCGGCGGCGTGCTCACGCTCAGGCGTGGTCATCTGCTTGGTGAGGTAGCGCCAGTTGCCGTGGAGCCACACGGAGCCCCAGGCTGCGTCACCGGGGAGCAGCGCGTCGTCGGTGATGGCGTCGATGACGGCGAGGGTGTCGTGGGCCTGATCGATAGCCTGCACGCGCATCGAGGCGCGGATGGTCAGGTCGCACAGGCGCCGGACCTCGGCGACCGCAGCTTGCGCGGTGACGGCCTCGGCGTGCGCCCGGGAGGCCCGAGCGTCGGCACGGAGCACAGCCGCCCGTGCGTCCAGGAGCTGCGCTTCCGCCTCGGCTCGCCGGGCATCCGAGGTGTGGGCCCGCTCGAGCGCACGCTGCAGCTCTGACTGGCCGCTGGTGGGGTTGGTCATCCGAAGGCTCCCTGTCTGACGCGTAAAGCAGATTCTATATTGCGCGCGCAATAGTCTTCTACTGTTTGTGCTCAGACCCACGGCGCGTCAGAACCGCGCGGACCCAGAAGCAGTCAGCCGGACAGCGCGGGCGCACAGGTTGGTGCCGTACAGGTCCAGGGCGTCGTCCGGGTCGTCCTCGTAGTGGGCGGCGACGCCGGGCAGGTCGTACCAGCCGCTCTCGCAGGCCGCCCGCCGGTCGTCGTCGGTGCGCTCCGGCTCGGGGAGCCGGGCGAACAGCGCCTCGAGGGAAGCGACGTCGGCGGCCTGCTGGTCGACCATGGCCCGCCACTCGGGGTTGTCCATCGGGTCCGTGGCGGCGGCCCGTTCGGCCTCGATGCGGCTCTGCTCGGCGAGCTGGACGCGGATGTACGCGGCCGGGCGGGCGGGGCGCCAGCTGAGCATCCAGGTGTGGAGCTCGGCGGCGATGTCGTGAGCGTCCAGGCCACGGTCGACCAGCGGGCGCAGAGCGTAGGCGAGGCGGCGCAGGTTCTCTCCCTGGGTCCAGTTGACGCGGGGGCGGACCTGGGCGGCGATCCAGCAGTCCCGGGCGACCTGTGCCGCGCTCCGGCGGGGCTCGCTGCTGCTGGCGGTCTTCTGGGCGGGGAGGGAGATCGATGCGGTTGGGCGGCTCGCGCTCTGGCGCGAGGTGTCTTCAACACCACTCACCATCTGAACCTTGGACTCCTCCTTAACCACGGTTAGGGAAGGGGGCGCACAAGATCCACTAGCCGGGTTATCCACAGCCCCTTCAGGGGAGTTATCCACAGGGCCGCCGGGGCCATTCGGGGAGGGTTCGCTGTCACGGAGGTCGACCACCGTGCGGGCGTCGTAGCCGTTGCCGATGTGCGTGCGCCCCATCGCGACGTCGTACGACGCGGGAATCACCGCCGCATACACCGTGGCCGTCGCCGCGTACCCGCCCAGCCCCAGCATCTGCCGGACGTTCCGCCTCGAGCCCACCTGGACCCACGCCAGCAGGCCCATCTCGCGCAGATACGCGGCGTGCCGCTTCACGGTCGACACGTCGACCTCGAGCCGCGCCGCGGTGGCGTCCTTGCCGTACCGGACGTGCCCGGTGTCGTAGTCCATGCGCGCCGCCAAATCCCGTGCCAGCTGGAGCGTGGTGGCTCCGGCGCGGGGGTGCAGGCCGGCGGCGACAACCCACTCCACCGCACGGAGCCACCGGCGGGGCCCGCTCCGGCGCGAGGCAGTGTGCTCAATCGTCTGGGCAGCACCGCGCACCAGCGGGACCTGCGCAGCACTGTACTCGTACATTTGTTCGACACTGCCCGTCGGGGTGGGCGTGTCGCCAGGGGTTTGGGTGCCCGATGTGTCGTCCGCAGGAGTGGAGATAGAGGAGATTTCGCCCGCGCGGGCAGCGCGCAGCTGACAAGTGGCAGTGCCGTACTGCAAAATGGAGTCACCTTCCTGGTGCGAAGCCGAAACGGGCCCGCCTGGGTGGGGTGTGGGTGGTTCGCGCAGAACCTGTTAGTCGCCCGATCCGGAGTGCCAACCCCGGTAGGGCCTTAGCTCGGTCGCCAAACCGAGCCGTGGAATGAAGGCCGCGCACGGTGTGCCAACACCAGCGGCCAGGCGGTAGAGGAAAGCCCCTCGCCAAAGGGGCTCGGACCTCCCGCAGGAAGACCTACGTCATCTGATCCCCCTTCGCGGGGTTCGTTGCGGCTGCCCCACATTCAGGGCAGAGGTCACGGCCGTCGCGGGTGCGACGCCATCCAGACACCTTCTTGGCATGCGCCCGGACCTGGGTGACGTTGCGGGCCTCGAAGGACGTGCCGATTTCAGCATCAGCACCGCACCCTTCACCGATGCGGCCGTCGCAACGGATGACGTGATAGGCCGCCGCGCTCATCAGCGGTAGGCCGGGGTGGCGGTGGCGCTCGACGACGGTGTGATCTTCACGCCGGAGCCTGCCGTGTCGCGTTGACCCGGGGGTGTGCGGGTACTCTGAGCCATAGCGCTGGCACCTTCTTCTAGCTGAGTGTGGTGTCGGCCCGGCCTCGCGCCAGATGCGACCAACATCTGGGTAACCGCGGGGCCGTTCCTTTTTCTGTTGTGGGCCCGACTCCCACGTGAGTGGTCGTCTGGCCAGGGCGTCAGCCTACCCGTTGAGCGCGACACGGATCTACCTGCGTGCTGGGCGTGTTGAGAACCGGTCCGGTGTTCGTATCCGCAGCTCATCGGCCTATCCCTTCATCAGATGGTGGTGTCCGGAGAAAAACGGCAATAAATAACAGGCTGATCAGCGATCCCACTCCCGGAGGATCAGACGACGGCTTTCAGTGGTCGGGGGGCCTGGTCGGGGGTGGGGAGGTGGTGGATCTCGGCGTCGGGTCGGTTGTTCTTCTGGCGGTGGCGGCGGGCGGTGCGCTTGCGGGTGGCGTCGGCCGTGCAGTCGTCGCACCGGCAGCCGAGGTACCGGTAGCGGGACGCCCCGTGCGGTGTGCTGGCGTCCCTCCCGACGGCCTTGGCTTTGGCGAGGGCATCAGCGAACTCGGCGTGGTGCCTGCTGTGGTGGCGTACGGTGCGCGCGCTGATCCCCACCGCGGCGGCCGCTTTCTCCTGGGTGGCGCCGGCGGCGACCTCGCGCAGGAACGCGTTCTGCTGGTCGGGGGTGAACAGGGGTGGACGGCCGCGGCCGCGCGCCGGACGGGTCACGGGCGTCGCCCCCACGGTGCTGGTGTGGTGTCTGGGCGGGTGCGTACGGCGTCGGTGTCGGCGGGGTGTTGGGGCGGGACGGTGTCAATGGCGGCCTGCACCTTGCTGGCCATCGTGGTGTATCCGGCGTCGGCGAGCGCGGTGCGGAGCCGGAGCAGCGCGGCACTGTCCCACCGGGGGGCTGCGGCGATCTTCCCGGCCCGGTAGCCGACCGTGAGTGCGGCGTTCCAGACGGCCTGCACCAGGGCCTGGTCGGCGTCCGGGGTGCCGGGCGCGGCTGGTGGACTGGTCACGCTGCTGCCTCCAACAGGTCGAAGGTGAGCAGCGATGCGACGCCGGCCTCGGCGCAGCGGCGGGCTGCGCGCAGGGTGGGGACGATCCGCAGGCGGGGCTGGGCGGCGGGGCCGACGTCGAGGGCCATCTGGCCGGGGATGTCGCCGCAGCGCGGCAGGTTGGGCAGCCGGCTCGGCCGTACGGCGGCCGCGGTACGGTCCGGCTCCGCTGCCGGGCCGGGGGTGACCTCGGGTGCGGGCTCGGGGAGGACACCGGCGGCGCGGGCGGCGTCCAGGAGGCGCTGCCGGGTGCGGTGTCCGGCCGGGACGCGGAGCAGGGTGTGGAGGCGGGCGATCTGCCAGGCGGTGGTGCGCTCATCCAGGCCGGCGGCCGCGGCCTGCTTGCCGAGGTCGGTGTGGGCGGCGACAGCGGCGAGGACGTCCTGCTTCTGCCGGGTCCGCAGCAGCGCGTACGGCAACGGCGCGGGCTGCGTCCCCTGCGCCGCGCGGAGCCGGGCGGCGAGGATGGTGCGGCGCTCATGGGCGGTGGTGCCGCCCCACACCTGGTGCCGCTCCCGCACCAGCCGCCCGTCGCCGATCGCGTACTCCACGCACGCTTCCTTGATGGGGCAGCCGCCGCACAGCTGCTTCGCGGTCTGCTCCCGCTCCAGCCGGTCCTTCTGCGGCTCGCTGTCCTGGCCCATGAACACCTCGATGCTCACGCGGTCGTCAGCCGCACACACCGCGGGGTTGTCCCAGTGCGGGGCGCACGCCCGGTACGGGTAGTGCTTGTGCTGCTGCAGTCGGCTCAGGTCCCCGTCAGTCATCGTCGTCGCTCCCCTCGGTGGTACTGCGGGTCCAGGCCCGGTCGATCACAGCGGCGGCGGCGTCCACGACACGGGCATCAGCCACGAGCCGCTCCACGAGGTGGCCGGCCTGGGCCTCGAACGTCCGGCGGGTGTGCTGCTCAGTCAGCCGGGTGACGAGCGCGTCGGCCTGGACGGCGCGGAGCTGCTGCCGGGCCCGGCGGCGCTGGTGGGCGAGGGCCGT
>JAODNJ010000509.1 GCA_025465155.1 Frankiales bacterium | reverse complement strand
GTCACGAATCAGCGTGGCGGTGACCCGCACCCAGATCAGATGCCCGGCCGCGTGTCGGAACCGCTTCTCCACCGCCGGGCCACGCCCGTCGCCGGAGAACAGCGCGGCGGTCGCCTCCTCGTCCAGCTCCAGGTCGTCTGGGTGGGTGAGGGTTTGGTACCCCATGCCGAGCAGACTTTCGGCCGGGTAGCCGAGCAGGTCGCACAACGCCTGATTGACCAGCAGCCAGTGCCCCTCCAGCGACATGACGGCCTGGGCCACCGGGGCGGTCTCGAAGGCCAGCGCGCCCAGGGAAGGGCCGGTGGGCAGCGCCGGCACACCCCCCGGCGCGAGCCGTGGTCCGGGCACGTTGTCCTGCAGGCCGAACCGGCCCTGGCGACGGGTCGAGGAGAACACGTATGCAGCGGCTCCGATAACGTCAACGGCGCCCACCCCCGTGGCGGCGCGCCCCCACAGTACGGGCTCCGCAGGTCATTCGGAACGAACACGTCGCCTTGAGATGACCGCGCCCGGATCGCCGTCGCCGGCGCCGTCGCCGAAGGAGAAGGGAACTGGGCGGTGCGGTCGGCCGCGGGGTCGGCGGCTTGCGTCATGAGGGCTGCTCCGTCGTCGCTGGGGAGGTCGTTGCGGCGAGGAGCCTGGCCAGCCGGTCGGCGATGTAGACCCGCCGGCCGCCGTCCAGGAGCGTCCGCACCGCCTGCTGGATGGTGTCGTCGGGGGAGGAAGCCGCGCTGCTGGAGGAACAGTCGAGCACCTGGCAGCGGCCGCGATCTCGCCTCGGGCCATGGCCGGCGACGGCCTTCCGACCACAGTGGCGGCTCCCCCGGGCGTGGTTGAGCACCCGGGGGATGGCACTCAGAGACCGGCGCCGGACGCCGGGATCAGTCGTTTGCCCCGGAGACCGCTGACGCCGATGGCGATGTAGTGGCGGTCGGGGTGGTCGCTCCACGGAGAGAAGCCGAGCACGTCCAGCGCGTCGACCTCCCGGGGATCGGTGATCAACCGAGATCGGCCGAGCATGCTGACGCACCATCCCTCTCGGGTGGCCCCGTCGTAGGCGTCCACCTCGAACGCGACGATGGCTCCGCGGCACGCGCTGGAGACCTTGCCGTCTTGCAAGCTGGCCAAGACCAGCTCCGAATCGCGGACGATGAAATGGGACGGCAGCACTACCGGCAGGGCGCGCTCAGTGAAACCCAGACGCCCGAAGGGTGTCGTTTTCAGGAGACGCCAGCATTCCCGCTCATCCAATTCGATCTCGAGATGGCTGGGGCCAGACATGCGCAGATCCTTCTTGTCGATGCCGGCCGAGGCCGTGGAGCGACGTCGATCCGCTTGCCGGGGTCTGCCGGACGATGACGCGCAGCCGGAACACACCAACGCGCCACCGAGGACAGTGGACAGCGCCACGTACTCGGCGAGGCTTATCGGCGTTCCGTCATCGGCTGCGAGCGGCCCCTCGCCAGGCTGCCGTTCCCCGCACCGGGAGCAGAACAACCCCGCCTCGGGCGGCCCGGAAGTCACCACGTCACCCCGCCGACAGCACGGGTCCAACGGCCCTGCCCAAGCAGGCGGGCAGGGAGGACGGTGCGCACGGGTCCAGTCGCCTCCCAGTTCGGCGGATGGATCAAGGGGTCGTCCGGTGTTGGCGCACCGGGCGGCCCCGACCAGCATCCTGCCTGTGCCCCACGGCGACACGCCAGACTCCGCCGGACGTCAACCGTTCCGATAGCGCGTGTGGGGAAAGGCGTCTGCCGTGTGTCGGACCTTTCAGCGCTACAACTCGAGTCGGCGTTCGGTGCCGGTGAGCCATTCCAGGACGACGACGCTGGCGTCGTCCTGGAGTTGTTCGGCCTGGTGGCTGAGAACGTGGCGCATCAGGCGGCGGACCGTCTCTGGTGCCGGGTCGCCGGCAGCCCCAGCGGCGCTGATGAAGTCGGTCAGCCGCTGCTCGCCGAAGAACTCTCCCTGCGGGGAGCGGGCCTCGGTGATGCCGTCGGTGTAGAGCACCAGGCGGTCTCCCGGCTCCAGCCGGGTCTCGCAGAAGTCCGGCTTGCTCTCCTGCAGACCCAACGGCCGACTCGATGGGCGACGCGGCGGCCGTACGAGGGACGGGCCGCGCAGGATGAGGGGTTCGGGGTGCCCGGCGTTGATCCACCGCAGCCGCCCTGTCTCGATGTCCAGCTGGCCGAGTACGGCGGTCGCGAACTGGCTGGCGCCGAGTTGGTCGGCGATCGCCGCGTTGATCTGCACGGCGATGTCGGGCAGGTCGGCCAGGTTGCGCCGGGCGTGCCGGTAGGAGCTGATCGCGACGCTGGCCAGCACAGCGGCCGGCAGTCCGTGCCCGACCGAGTCGATGACCAGCAGGTCCATGATGCTGCCGTTGAGGGCGTAGTCGAAGCTGTCCCCACCGACGTCGTAGGCAGGCTCCAGGCCGCCGGTGACCATCACACGATCGGTGCCGAAGGACATGGGCGGCAGCAGCTCCCACTGCATCTCCGCGGCCAGCAACAGCGTCTTGCGGCGCCGCAGCCGGGAGAACACGTCGCTGTAGGCGTCGTTGACCACGATCAGCTCGGCGACAAGGCTGACGAACGCGCGCAGATCGTCGCGCAGCTCGCCGGTGGGCGCCTGTGGGAGGACCAGTTCAGCGACACCGAGCCGCTCGACACCGTCGAGCAGCGGCATCCAGAGACGGTGGCCGTGCGAGGCATGGCTGCCGACGACCTCGACGCGGCGGAAGGCGCGCCCGGCCATCGTGCCCTCGATCGGCAGTTCCCGGCGCTCGGGAACGCCCTCCCCGGGCAGCGGCAGCAAGGTGACCTGCTCGTAGTCGGCCAGGTACAGGACCGTCTCGCGGACGCCCCACATCCGGGCGTGGGCGGCCACGGTGGCGGCGAGGTTGTCCGGCGCCAGCAGGTGGGAGGTGTGCAGCAGCGACCGCAGAGCCTCGGTCACTGCCCACACCCCACCATCTCGTGCGGGACGGTATCCGAACTTCCCGGCCCGACGCCGTGACCGAAATGCCCCGTGCGGAGCGCTCGGTCAAGGAGCCTGCGGGGAAGGGCCTCGCCAGCATGCTCTCGCTTCAGTCCGGCCCGCGGCGGCCGTGGCCCTGCCCGGCCCCCGTTTCCCCCCGATCCGCCACCTCTCCGAGGAGGTGGGGTGCCCGCGGCCGGCACAGCATCTCCTCGACGTCGGTTCAGGCCGGCACGTCAGGCCCGGCGTCCTCGCACGGTGATGGCTCCTCCGGTTCAGCCGATCCGAACGGCGGTGCATCGCCAGCGGCCGTCGAGCCCCTCGAGCCGGGCCGCGACGGCATGGGCGCGGCCGGCCCGGTGGGCGACCGCGCTGACCTCGGCGACGCCGTCCACCGGCTCGCAGACGTGCACGCGTCCCAGGACGATCGGTGCCGTCCCCTGCGAACACCACCCCGGGCGCCG
Source organism: Frankiales bacterium (assembly GCA_025465155.1). Taxonomy (GTDB): domain Bacteria; phylum Actinomycetota; class Actinomycetes; order Mycobacteriales; family Geodermatophilaceae; genus Geodermatophilus. Next base: position 1,454 of record JAODNJ010000509.1, on the reverse strand, counting down.
GCCGGCGGCCAGGGCGGCGAGCACTCCGGGGGCGGTCAGCCGCCCCAACTGGGCGACCGGGCGGCGGCCGGCCAGCACCTCGAGCACGGTGGTGAGGACCCGCCGTCCCGCGTCGCGGGGGTCGGGCAGGTCGCTTCGGGTCGACCACACCGTGCCGAAGTCGGCGCCGGGAGCGACCCTCCGCGCCGCGGTACCCGGTCGCGGGCCCGGCCGGTGCGCAGGCCGGGGCGGCGCGACGCCCGGAAGGATCAGACGGAGCGGTCCGGACGTGTCCACCGGGGGCTGCGGGGTCCGGACCCTGACCAGACGAAGGGAAGGCCGGGCCGGGGGCGCCGCGGCTTCCTCCGACGGGTCGGCAGGCGTGGCGGGGACGGTCATCGGGGCTCCTGGCGATCGGTGACGGGCGGATGGGGGGCGGGCCTCGCGATCGGCCGGGGCGGTCATTCCGGGCCCGGGGGGAGCAGGACCTGACCGGGCAGGAGCAGGTCCGGATCGGAACCGATGACGGCCGCGTTCAGCGACCACCAGGCACCGACGGCGTCCGCGACCTCGGCGTCGGCCGGTGTGCGCCCGGTCGTCGAGAGCAGGTGGTCGGCTGCGATGTCCCAGAGGCACTCGTCCCGGAGGACGACGTGCCCCGCGGTGGGCGCGGCGGAGGCCGGCCGATCGGGAACCGACGGCGCGGTCGCGTCCGCGGCGGGCGTCGGCGAGGTTCCGGCGGGAGCGGCCGGCCAGTCGGGGACGGGCAACTGCGTCCCGGAGGTCGTCGGCGACGTGGTGGCGACAGCGGTCGGCGAGGCCAGGGCCGTGCTCACCAGCAGGGGGCCGTTGAGCGCGACGCTCGCCCCGAGGGTGAGCGCGACGGCCCGGCGGGCTCCGGCCGGAAGGACGACGCGGAGCACCGACCGTGCGGTCCATCCCGCGGCACCGGGCAGCGCACCGGCCACCGTGAGGAGCAGGCCGAGCACGCCCCAGGCCCAGGCGAGCCAGGCGAGGCCACCGACGGCGGCGACCAGAAGGGTCCCGGGTCCTGCGGTGTCCACGAGCCGCTGGGCCGCGGCGAGGGCCGAGAGCGTCGCGGCCGGGGTGGGGGCCAGCCCGCGGAGGAGGGCGCCGATCGCTGCCATCGCGGCGGTCGTGATCAGCAATCGGCGGACGGTCATCGTTACCTCCTCGGTAGGCCAATGCAGCCAAACTAAAGCAAACGCAATCAAACGTGTCCACATCTGTGGATCTACGCTGCTTCGGAGGAGGTGGCGTATGCGCTGGCAGCAGTTGTTCGCCGACCTGTCGGCGCAACTCGAGCGCGCCGAGGCCGAGGCCGAGCGGGCCGAGACGGCGTCGCGGGCGCGCGCGGAATTCGGCGCCGTCCGCCTGACCGACCGGTTACGGGGCAACGCCGGGAGCCGGTTGTCCCTCCGGTGCCGCGGCGCTGGTCAGGTGGTCGGGACCCT
>JAODNJ010000111.1 GCA_025465155.1 Frankiales bacterium | reverse complement strand
GTGAGCGGTGCGCAGCCGGGTGACCAGCTTGGTGAACTCCAGCAGGCCCTCGTCGACCTTGTCCCAGTCGATCCAGGTCAGCTCGGAGTCCTGGGCGTAGCCGTTGTTGTTGCCACCCTGGCTGCGGCCCAGCTCGTCGCCGTGCAACAGCATCGGCACGCCCTGACTGAGCATCAGCGTGGCGATGAAATTGCGTCGCTGCCGGGCCCGCAGGGTGAGTACCTCGGGGTCGTCGGTGGGGCCCTCGACGCCGCAGTTCCAGCTGCGGTTGTGGCTCTCGCCGTCGTTGTTGTTCTCGCCGTTGGCCTCGTTGTGCTTCTCGTTGTAGGAGACGAGGTCGTTGAGCGTGAACCCGTCGTGCGCGGTGACGAAGTTGATGCTCGCCACCGGCCTGCGGCCCGAATGCTGGTACAGGTCCGACGAGCCGGTGATGCGGCTGGCGAACTCGCCGACCACGGCGTTCTCGCCGCGCCAGAAGTCGCGGACCTCGTCGCGGTACTTGCCGTTCCACTCGGTCCACAGGGCCGGGAAGTTGCCGACCTGGTAGCCGCCGTCGCCGACGTCCCAGGGCTCGGCGATGAGCTTCACCTGGCTGACCACCGGGTCCTGGTGCACCAGGTCGAAGAACGCCGACAGCCGGTCGACCTCGTGGAACTGGCGGGCCAGGCTGGAGGCGAGGTCGAAGCGGAACCCGTCCACGTGCATCTCGGTGACCCAGTAGCGCAGCGAGTCCATGATCAGCTGCAGCGACTGCGGATGCCGGACGTTCAGCGAGTTCCCGGTGCCGGTCGTGTCAACGTAGTACTGCTTGTCGTCGTCGACCAGCCGGTAGTAGGCCTGGTTGTCGATGCCCCGGAACGACAGTGTGGGGCCCATGTGGTTGCCCTCGGCGGTGTGGTTGTAGACGACGTCGAGGATGACCTCGATGCCCGCCTCGTGCAGCGCCCGGACCATGCCCTTGAACTCCTGCACCTGCTGGCCGTCGGTCGCCGTCGCGTACTCGTTGTGCGGGGCGAAGAAACCGATCGTGTTGTAGCCCCAGTAGTTGCGTAGGCCCTTCTGCAGCAGCGTGTCGTCCTGCACGAACTGGTGCACCGGCATGAGCTCGATCGCGGTGATCCCGAGCTCCTGGAGGTGCTCGATGATCGCCGGGTGGGCGACGCCGCCGTACGTCCCGCGCAGCTCCTCGGGAACCCGCGGGTGGGTCATCGTCAGACCCTTGACATGCGCCTCGTAGATGATCGACTTGTTGTAGGGGGTCTTCGGCGGACGGTCCACGCCCCAGTCGAAGTACGGGCTGACGACGACGGACTTGGGCATGTGCGGCGCCGAGTCCTCGTCGTTGCGCTCGCCGCTGCCGAACTCGTACCCGAAGCACGCCTGGTCCCAGTCCACGGCCCCGTCGATCGCCTTGGCGTAGGGGTCGAGGAGCAGCTTGGTGGGGTTGCACCGCAGGCCCTGCTCGGGGTCGTAGGGCCCGTACACGCGGAAGCCGTACCGCTGGCCGGGCTGGATGCCGGGAAGGAACCCGTGCCAGACGAAGCCGTCCATCTCCGGCAGCTCGATCCGCTGCTCCTTGCCGTCCTCGTCGAACAGGCACAGCTCGACCTTCTCGGCGACCTCGCTGAAGATCGCGAAGTTGGTGCCGGTGCCGTCGTACGTCGCTCCGAGCGGGTAGGCGTTACCGGGCCATACCTGGGTCATCTGGGTTGTTTCCTCCTGCGCTGGCGGCCCCGGAACAGGGGCCGAAAGCCCCTCCACCAGTCCCGAGGGGGGAGGAGGGGTCGGTAGGTGCGGTCGTCCGATGCCCGAACCCGGGCCCGGGCACACGTGATTCTCTGCTCAGTAGAAGGCCGCGCCGCCTCGCCGGATTCCCGCGGCCCTCGGGGGCCCCGGCGGCGCGGGGGACGACGACGCCCCCGCGACAGCTGCCGCGGGGGCGTCGTGCGCAGGTCGGAGCGGGCCCGGACGGCGCCCGCCTCCCCCCTCGCCGGGGTCCGACCTCGCCCGGGAGCCCGGGTGGCGCTGGTCCCCGGCGGTGACCGCTCCTGCGACCGAGCACGCTAGGGGGCGATGCGGGCCCGCGACAAGGGGCGTAGGTCCGCGCCGTCCCGCAGGTCCCACGGAGCGCCGGGAACGCACGGGCGCGTCCTGTCACACCAGCGTCGTACCGTCGTCCTCGTGCGCGCGACCACCGACATCCGGCCCACCCAGGGGCGTTTCCGCGTCGTCAGCGACTTCGAGCCCTCGGGTGACCAGCCGGCGGCGATCAGGGCGCTGGCCGAGCGGGTGAACGCGGGGGAGCAGGACGTCGTCCTCCTCGGCGCCACCGGAACCGGCAAGTCGGCGACGACGGCCTGGCTGATCGAGCAGGTCCAGCGCCCGACGCTGGTCATGGCGCCGAACAAGACGCTCGCCGCCCAGCTGGCCAACGAGTTCCGCGAGCTGCTGCCGAACAACGCCGTCGAATACTTCGTCTCGTACTACGACTACTACCAGCCCGAGGCCTACGTCCCGCAGACCGACACCTACATCGAGAAGGACTCCTCGATCAACGACGAGGTCGAGCGGTTGCGGCACTCGGCGACGCAGAGCCTGCTCACCCGGCGCGACGTCGTCGTGGTCGCCACCGTCTCCTGCATCTACGGTCTCGGCACGCCCGAGGAGTACGTCGACCGGGCGCTGAAGATCAAGGTGGGGGAGGAGCGCGACCGCGACGAGCTGCTCCGCACCCTGGTCACCGAGCAGTACACCCGCAACGACCTCTCCTTCACCCGCGGCACGTTCCGCGTGCGGGGCGACACGATCGAGGTCTTCCCGGTCTACGAGGAGCTCGCGTGCCGGATCGAGATGTTCGGCGACGAGGTCGAGCGGCTGTACTACCTGCACCCGCTCACCGGCGAGGTCGTGCGGGAGGTCGACGAGCTGTTCGTCTTCCCCGCCACGCATTACGTGGCGGGCCCCGAGCGGATGGAGCGGGCGATCCGCGGCATCGAGGCCGAGCTCGAGCAGCGGCTGGCCGAGCTGGACAAGCAGGGCAAGCTGCTCGAGGCCCAGCGGCTGCGCATGCGCACCACCTACGACATCGAGATGATGCGCCAGGTCGGCTTCTGCTCCGGCATCGAGAACTACTCGAGGCACATCGACGGCCGCGCCCCGGGCAGTGCGGGCAGCTGCCTCATCGACTACTTCCCCGATGATTTCCTGCTGGTCATCGACGAGTCGCACGTCACCGTGCCGCAGATCGGCGGCATGTACGAGGGCGACATGAGCCGCAAGCGGACCCTGGTCGAGCACGGCTTCCGGCTGCCGTCGGCGATGGACAACCGCCCGCTGAAGTGGGAGGAGTTCACCGACCGGATCAAGCAGACGGTGTACCTGTCGGCTACGCCGGGCTCCTACGAGCTCGGCCGAACCGGCGGCGAGTTCGTCGAGCAGGTGATCCGCCCCACCGGCCTTGTCGACCCCGAGGTCGTGGTCAAGCCGACGAAGGGCCAGATCGACGACCTCGTCCACGAGATCCGGTTGCGGACCGAGAAGGACGAGCGGGTCCTGGTCACCACGCTGACAAAGAAGATGGCGGAGGACCTCACCGACTACCTGCTCGAGCTGGGCATCAAGGTGCGCTACCTGCACTCGGAGGTCGACACCCTGCGCCGGGTGGAGTTGCTGCGCGAGCTGCGCCAGGGCGAGTACGACGTGCTGGTCGGGATCAACCTGCTCCGGGAGGGGCTGGACCTGCCGGAGGTGTCGCTGGTCGCGATCCTCGACGCCGACAAGGAGGGCTTCCTCCGGTCGGGGACCTCACTGATCCAGACGATCGGCCGCGCCGCCCGAAACGTGTCGGGCGAGGTGCACATGTACGCCGACAAGATCACGCCTTCGATGGCGACGGCGATCGAGGAGACCAACCGCCGCCGCGACAAGCAGATCGGCTACAACCAGGAGCGCGGGATCGACCCGCAGCCGCTGCGGAAGAAGATCGTCGACATCCTCGACGGCATCTACCGGGCGTCCGAGGACGCCGCTGACATGACGGGTAGGGCGTCGACCGAGCTGCTCGGCGGCTCCGGGCGCCAGCAGTCCCGCGGCAAGGCGCCGGTGCCGGGGCTGTCGTCGAAGAGGGCGGCCGCCAAGGCCGGGTCGATCGACGTGCAGGGGCTGCCGCGCAACGAGCTGGCGGACCTGATCTCGCAGCTGAACGAGCAGATGCTGGCCGCCGCGCGCGAGCTGCAGTTCGAGGTCGCCGCCCGGCTGCGCGACGAGCTGACCGAGCTGAAGAAGGAACTCCGGCAGCTCGACGCCGCCCACGCCTGACCTGCCGACCCCCGGTCGGTGTTGATCATCGTCATCTGGCGGCCCGCAGTGGCGTGTCGGGCAGCCATCCGCCGATGATCAACGGGCGCGACGCGGAGGCCGCCGCCTCCTACGACGCGATCGTCGCGGGCGTGCCGAGGATCAGGCGCCCGGCTGCCGGGTGACCGCGGGATGTGGGGTTGCTGGGAACTCCGCGGACGACGGGGTCGTTCACCTCCTGGACGCAAGGTTCACCAGGCTGCCCGGACCACCCGGGCAGCGGGGCGGGCCGGCGCCCGAAGCAGGAGGGGAGTATCCCCCCGCGGCGGGGTCGTCAGCACGAGGTTCGCCTCCGGCCCGCCGGTCGCCCCTGTGCGGCGATGGGAGAGACCTCCGGTCACTGACGTGTGCCACTGACCGGAGGTTCGACCATGGATGTCCCCATCTGGGCCCGGGCCCTGACCGGCGCCGCCGTGCTTCCGGTGCCGCTGCTCCCGGTGCCGCTGCTCCCGGTGCCGCTGGTCACGACGGTGGCCGGCCCGGCGCGGAACCGCCGCGGTCGGCGGCCGGCCGCGGTCCGGGAGGGCTGAGCCGGCCACCTCCGAACCCGTCGCACCGCGGCTCCGGACCCTCGGCCCCGGTCCGCGGCCTCCTCGCCACGACCCACATCCGGAAGGGACCCCTCCGTGCTCCGCTACTTCGGCTTCTCCGTCCTCCTGACCGTGGCCGCCCTCGTCACGGCCGCCTTCTTCGGCGGTACGGCCGCGCTGCTCGCCGTCGCCGTCCTGGGCGTGCTCGAGGTCTGCCTGTCGTTCGACAACGCCGTCGTCAACGCCAAGGTGCTGCAGCGGATGAGCCCGCTCTGGCGCAAGCTCTTCCTCTACGTCGGCATCGTCATCGCCGTGTTCGGCATGCGGCTGCTGCTGCCCATCGTGCTGGTCGCCGTGACGGCGCAGCTGTCCGTCCCCGAGGTCTGGAACCTCGCGCTCAACGACTCGGCGCGGTACGCGGCGAACGTGGAGGCCGCCTCCGGAGCGATCTACACCTTCGGCGGGATCTTCCTGCTGATGATCTTCCTGAACTTCCTGTTCGACACGGAGCGGGAGACCCACTGGCTGGCGCCGATCGAGCGTCGGGCCGCCGTCCTCGGCCGGCTGCCGCACCTCGACGTCGTGATCGCGCTCGCGGTCATCTACGCGGGGTCGGAGCTCGCCGACGCCGGGCAGTACGGCACCGTGCTGCTCTCCGGTCTGGCCGGGCTGTTCAGCTACCTGGTGATCGGCGGGGTCAACGAGCTCATGGAGCAGCCGGAGGACGACGACGGGGCCGCCCCCGCCGGGCGCCCGCCGGCCACGGGCGCAGCGATGAAGGCGGTCGCGGGGGCCGGGCTGGCCGCCTTCCTCTACCTGGAGGTGCTCGACGCCTCGTTCTCGTTCGACGGCGTCATCGGCGCGTTCGCGCTGTCCAGCGACATCTTCGTGATCGCCCTCGGGCTCGGCATCGGAGCGTTCTGGGTCCGGTCGCTGACGATCTTCATGGTGGACAAGGGGACTCTCGACGAGTACCGCTACCTGGAGCACGGGGCGATGTGGGCCATCGGCTTCCTCGCCGCGATCATGATCCTGGAGCTGCGCTTCCACATCAGCGAGTACGTCACCGGCCTCACCGGGCTGCTGTTCGTCGTGGCGGCCGTGGCCAGCAGCGTCGTCGCCCGGCGGCGCGAGCGGCAGACAGGGGCCGACGCCGGTGCCGATCAGCGCGAACCGGCCCTCGGCTAGCGTCGGAGCCATGCGCCCCGACGATCTCGCCCTCCTGCGGACGCCCGGAGCGCCGGCCGTCTCGCCGGACGGCCGGATCGCCGTCGTCGCGGTGAGCCGCCTCGACCTCGACGCCGACGAGTACCGCAGCCGGCTGTGGGCCGTCCCGACGGACGGCTCCGCGCCGGCCCGGGCGCTGACCGACGGGCACCGGGACAGCGCTCCCGCGTTCTCCCCGGACGGCCGCTGGCTGGCCTACCTCTCCGCCGAGCCCGGCGGCCGGCCCCAGGTGCACGTGCTCCCCACAGCGGGCGGGGCGGCCCGCCGGCTCACCGACCTCCACCTCGGGGCCGGGGTGCCGGTGTGGTCGCCGGATTCCCGCAGGCTCGCCTTCACGGCGCGCGTCCCGGAGGAGGGCCGCTACGGCACCACGGAGGGCGTCGGGCCCGACGCGGAGCCGCCCCGGCTGATCACCACGCTGAAGTACCGGCTCGACGACGTCGGGTTCATCACCGACCGTCCCAGCCACGTGTTCGTCGTCGGCCTGCCGGCCGACGGGTCCGACGACGGCGCGGCCGTTCCGGAACCGGTCCAGGTCACCACCGGCGACGCCGACGACGCCGACGTGGCCTGGAGCCCGGACGGGACCGAGCTCGCGTTCGTCTCGGCCCGGCACGACGGTGCCGACGCCGACCTGGTGCGGGACGTCTACGCGATCCGTCCGGACGGCTCCGGGCTGCGGCGGGTCACCCGCTCCCGCTCGGACTGCCAGCACCCGGCCTGGGCGCCCGGCGGCCGGTCCATCTACCTGACCGCGGTGCCGGACCTAGGGCCCGACGGCACCGACTTCGTCGCCCGCAACGCGACCCTCTGCCGGGTGCCGGCGGCCGGCGGGGAGTTCGAGGTGCTCCTCGACCCCGAGACCACCGACCGCGGCGACGAGACGCCGGCCACCGTCCTGGCCGACGGTGCCGTGCTGTTCGGCGTCCAGCGACGCGGGGCGGTGGAGCTGCTGCGCGTGCCCCTGGCCGGGGGAGAACCCGAGACGCTCGTCGACGGCCCGTTCACCGTGCGCGGGGTGGGGGCGGCCGCCGGCGTCGTCGTCGCGACCGTCGCCCACGACGCCTCGGCCGGGGAGCTCATCGCGATCACCCCCGGCCGGCGGCGGCTGCTCACCGGCTTCGGCGCGGAGCTGGGGGCGACCGGCCGGGTGCGCCGGATGGAGGAGCGGACGGCCGAATCGCCCGACGGCTACCCCGTGCACGGCTGGATCACCGTGCCGGACGGCCCCGGGCCGCACCCGGTCCTGCTGACGGTGCACGGGGGGCCGTACGGCCAGTACGGCTGGACGCTGTTCGACGAGACGCAGACCTACGTCTCCGCGGGGTACGCGGTGGTGCAGTGCAACCCCCGCGGCTCCTCGGGCTACGGCGAGGCGCACGGCCGCGCGATCCAGGGCGGGTGGGGCGGGCTCGACGCAGCGGACGTCCTGGCCTTCCTCGAGGCGGCCCTGGCCGATCCCCGGCTCGACGGCGACCGGGTCGGTGTCATGGGCGGCTCGTACGGCGGGTACATGACCACCCTGCTGATCGGCCGGACCGACCGCTTCACCGCGGCCATCAGCGAGCGTGCGTTCAACGACCCGGTCAGCTTCGTCGGGTCCTCCGACATCGGCTGGTTCTTCCCCGACCGCTACCTCGGCACCGATCCCGGCCGGGTCGCCGCACAGAGCGCCCTGGCGCACGCCGGATCGATCACCACGCCGACGCTGGTCATCCACTCGGAGGAGGACTGGCGGTGCCCGGTCGAGCAGGGCGCCCGGCTGTACGTGGAACTCAAGCGGCGCGGCGTCCCCACCGAGTTGCTGCTCTTCCCCGGTGAGGGACACGAGCTGTCCCGGTCCGGGCGCCCGCGGCACCGGCTGGCCCGGCTGGAGCACGTGCTGCGCTGGTGGGCGCTCTGGCTGCCGACCCCGCAGAACCCCGAACCGGGGGCGATCGAGCGTCCGGTCGAGCCGGCGGGAGAGCCGCAGGGGGAGCCGGCGGGGGAGACCGACCCCGGCCCGCTGACCGTCCGCGCGGTCCGGGTGCCCTGACTGCTCTGCCCCGGCGGTCACCGCGGTGGCAGGGTGGAGCCGTGGTCGAGCGCCGGATCCCCCGCTGGTCGGAGTTCTCGGATCTCATCCGGCCGCGACGGCTGCCGGGCGACGCCACCGACCGGCGGCTGGCCCGCGCCGCGACGGTCGGCGACCTGCGCGAGATGGCCCGCCGGCGGGTGCCGCAGGCGGTGTTCGACTACACCGACGGCGCCGCGGGAGCGGAGATCTCGCTGCGCCGCTCCCGGGAGGCGTACGAGCGGGTCGAGTTCTCCCCGCGCGTGCTGCGCGACGTCAGCGTGGTCGACCCCTCGGCGACGCTGCTCGGGGCGCCGTCCGCCCTGCCGCTGGCCTTCGCCCCGACCGGGTTCACGAGGCTGATGCACACCGAGGGCGAGGAGGCGGTCGGCCGCGTCGCAGAGCGCGCCGGCATCCCGATGGCGCTCTCGACGATGGGCACCACGTCGATGGAGGCGCTGGCCGAGGCAGCCCCCGGCGCCCGCAAGTGGTTCCAGCTCTATCTGTGGCGCGACCGCGACGCGAGCACCGCGCTGGTCGAGCGCGCGAAGGGCGCCGGCTACGAGGCGCTGGTCCTGACCGTCGACACCCCGGTCGCCGGGCCGCGGCTGCGCGACGTCCGCAACGGCTTCTCGATCCCGCCGGCGCTCACGCTGCGGACCGTCGCCAACGCCGCGGTGCACCCCCGCTGGTGGATCGACCTGCTGACCACCCCACCGCTCGAGTTCGCCTCGCTGAGATCGTGGGGCGGCACGGTGGCCGAGCTGGTCGACCGCGTCTTCGAGCCGGCCGCCACACTGGCCGACGTCGGCGCGCTGCGGGCGGCCTGGCCCGGTGCGCTGGTGGTCAAGGGCGTGCAGGGGGTCGACGACGCCCGCGCGGTCGTCGACGCCGGGGCCGACGCCGTCGTCGTCAGCAACCACGGCGGCCGCCAGCTCGACCGCTCGCCGACCCCGCTCGAGCAGCTGCCCGCCGTCGTGCACGCGGTCGGGGACCGCGCCGAGGTCTACGTCGACGGCGGGATCCTCGACGGCGCCGACGTGGTCGCCGCGGTCGCGTTCGGCGCCAGAGCGTGCCTGGTGGGCCGGGCGTATCTGTACGGGCTCATGGCGGGCGGCGAGCGCGGGGTGCAACGGGTCGCCGACATCCTCACCCAGGAGATCACCCGCACGATGCAGCTGCTGGGGGTGGCGAGCGTCGCCGAGCTCACGCCGGACCGGGTCCGCCTGCGGTCCTGAAGCATCGCCACCGGCTCCATTGCCCGACTGACCTGTGCCTTCCTAGGGTGGCGCATGGACGTCGTCGAGATCGTGCCCACGTTCGAGCAGTACGCGTTCACCTTCGGCGGCGTGGCCCCGCTGCGGCGGATCGTGCCCGGAACGGCGCTGCGGCTGTGGTCGGACGACGCCTTCTGCGGCGCGCTGCGCTCGGTGAAGGACCTCTCGGGCGAGAAGGTCGACCTGCGGTACGTCAACCCACAGACCGGCCCCTTCTACGTGGAGGGCGCCGAGCCCGGGGACACCCTCGTGCTGCACCTGGTGGCGCTGGAGCCCGCGCGGGACTGGGGCACGTCCGCGACGATCCCCTTCTTCGGCGGGCTCACCGGAACCGACCGGGTGGCCACCCTCCAGGATCCGCTGCCCGACACCACCTGGATCTATGAGTTGGACCGCTCCCGGAACACCGTGACCTTCGCCGCGCAGCACAGCGACCTCGCCGTCGAGCTGCCGGTCGAGCCGATGCTCGGGACCGTCGGCGTCGCGCCGCCCGGGGGAGAGGTGCGCAGCTCGCTGGTCCCGGAACGCTTCGGCGGCAACATGGACACCCCGCAGATGCGCGCCGGCACGACCTGCTTCCTCGGGGTCAACGTCGAGGGGGCGCTGTTCTCCATCGGTGACGGGCACTACCGGCAGGGCGAGGGCGAGGCCTGTGGCACCGCCGTCGAGGGTGCCATGACGACGACCCTCATCGTCGAGCTGATCAAGGGCGCGGCTCCCGCGTGGCCGCGGCTCGAGGACGACGACCGCTGGATGACCGTCGGTTCCAGCCGCCCGCTGGAGGACGCCTGGCGGATCGCCCAGGTCGAGCTCGTGCACTGGTTCGGCGAGCTCTACGGCCTGCACCGGATGGACGCCTACCAGCTGCTCTCGCAGATCACCGAGGTGCCGATCGCCAACGTCGTCGACGCCAACTACAGCGCCGTCGTGAAGGTGCGCAAGTCGCTGGTGCCGGCCGCGAGCGCGTACGGCGGCCTGCACGCCGAACTGCGGCAGCGCGCCGCCTCCCTGCTCTGACCCTCCGCACACCCCGCCCGACCACCTCTGACCGGGAGAGACCCCATGGACCTGCAGCTCACCGGCTCCCGAGTGCTCGTCACCGGCGGCACCCGCGGCATCGGCCGGGCGATCGTCGAGGCTTTCGCCGACGAGGGCGCCGCCGTCGAGTTCTGCGCCCGTGATGCCGGCGAGATCCGGACCACCGAGAAGGCGCTGGACGGCCGGGGAGCGGGGGTGCGCGGCGAGCAGCTCGACGTCGCCGACGGCCCGGCGCTCGGGGACTGGGTCGAGGCCGCCGCCGGGAGGCTGGGAGGCATCGACGCCGTGGTCGCCAACGTCAGTGCCCTCGCCGTCCCGGACACCGAGGAGAACTGGAAGCGCTCCTTCGAGGTCGACCTCATGCACACCGTCCGGGTGGCCAAGGCCGCGCTGCCCCACCTGGAGGCCAGCGGGCGGGGATCGATCGTCGCCCTCTCCAGCGTCACCGGCCGCGAGGCCGACTTCGCCTCCGGTCCGTACGGGACCATGAAGACCGCGATCGTCGGCTACATCTCGGGGCTGGCGTTCCAGCTGGCCGGGCGCGGGGTGCGGGCGAACGTCGTCTCGCCGGGCAACACGTTCTTCACGGGCGGTATCTGGGACGGCATCAAAGAGGGCAGCCCCGACCTGTACGACTCCTCGCTGGCAC
>JAODNJ010000108.1 GCA_025465155.1 Frankiales bacterium | reverse complement strand
AAGTCCTTGTCGTCCGAGCCGCCGTGGACGTACTGCAGCTCGGTCGCCGGCGTGATCGGCCCGTCCATCGCCACCACGGGCACGCCCTGCGACATCAGCGTCTTCACCTGGCTGGAGAAGGTGCCCGAGTCGAAGCTCGCGATCACCAGGCCGTCCGGCTTGACCAGCGTGGCAGCCTGGAAGTTCGCCTGGGCGCTGGCCGTGTCCGTGTTGGTCGAGGACTTCCAGGTGATGGAGGCGCCCGCCGCCTTGGCGGCCGCAGTCGCCCCGCACTGGATGGAGACGTAGAACGGGTCGGCGGCCGTCGGCAGCACCCCGGCGAGCTTGATCGCTGCGCCGGAGCTCCCCGACCCAGCGCTGCCGGCCTGGCTGCATGCGGCGCACGCCAGCACCGCCGCGGTTCCGAGGGCGGCCAGGCGCAGGAGTGGGGCGAGTCGCATGGAAGTCTCCAACAGGGTGTGGTGAGGAAGCGGGGTCGGGGGCAGGGGTCAGCCGCGTGCGCGGCGGCCGGCACGGAGCTGGTCGACGGCGACGGCGAGGACGAGGACGGCGCCGGTGGCGACGAGCTGGTAGTACGGCGGGACGTCGATGATGATCAGCCCGTTCAGCAGCACGACGGCGAGCACGGTTCCGAACAGAGCGCCGATCACGTCGACCTTGCCGCCCTCGAGCAGCGTGCCGCCGATGACCACCGCAGTCAGCGCCGCGAGGCCGTCCTGGTTGTGACCGTTGATGGCGGTGGAGGCGTATCTCGAGATGTCGATGAAGGCCGCGAGCGCGGCGCAGAAGCCGGCGAACATGGCCAGGTAGACGATCTGTCGTTGCACCCGGATGCCTGCGCGGGCCGCGGCCGTCCGGGAGGAGCCGATCGCGAGCGTGTTCGTCCCGAACACGGTGAACGTCAGCGTCGCCCACACCAGGACCATCAACGCCAGCCCGACGACCGCCGGCGCGGGGACGCCCAGGACCAGCTGGCTGGTGAAGTGAGCCTGGAGACCGTTGGGGAGACCCCCGATGTCCCCACCCCGACCGATGATGAAGGCGAGTCCGGTACCGATCCCCAGGGTGCCCAGGGTCGCGATCAGCGAGTTCACGTGCAGGTGGGCGATGATCACCCCGTTCACGAGGCCGAACACGATGCCGGTGACGATGGCCGCGACGAAGCCGACCACGAAGGCGGAGGTCGAGGACGAGAAGTTGCCCTGAGCGTCGGGGGCCCCCGCCATGGCCTGGATGACCCGAGCCGCGACGACGGAGCAGAGCACCAGGTTGGCGCCGATGGACAGGTCGAACTGGCCGGCCCCGAGCATCATCGCCAGGGCCATGGCCAGGATCAGCGCCTGGGTGCCCCCCAACGCGAGCGCCTGGAGGTTGCCGGCCGACCAGAAGACGTGTCCCGGCGACATCATCGTGAAGGCGATGACGATGAGCGCGTCGAGCCCGAGCACCCAGGCGGCGTTGGTGCTCAGCCAGCCGAGGACCTTGTTCCGAGGTGCCCGGGCGCGGTCATCGACGAGCTCCGTGTCGGTGACCATGGTGTCCAGGCTCATGCGACGCCCTTCCGATAGCCGACCATCGTCGCGACGACGTCGGGAACCGTCAGTCCCTCCGCCTCGGTCTCGACCACCGTCTCGCCACGCCACAGGATGGCCACGCTGTCCGCGACCGTGAGCACGCGCGGGAGGTCGTGCGACACGACGAGGACACCGAGTCCGCGCGCAGCGACGGTGCGCATGAGCTCACACACGATCTCGCTCTGGCGCGCCCCCAGAGCGGCGGTCGGCTCGTCCATGAGGACCGCGGTGCTGGACCACATCACCGCTCGTGCCACGGCCACGGCCTGACGCTGTCCGCCGGACAGGTCGCTGACCGGGACGGACAGGGACGGCAGACGGATCGAGAGCTCCTCCAGCGCCGCGGCGGCACGCTCGGACATCTCCCGGCGTGCCACGACGCCGACCCGGCCGCGCACGCCCCGGTGCCGGACCTGGTGGCCGAGAAACATGTTGTCGACGACGGAGAGCGCCGGAGCCAGGGCGAGGTCCTGGTGGATGCAGTCGACCCCGAGCCGCTGCGCGTCCCGGACGGTGTCGAGCGTCGTCTCCTGATCGGCGATGACCAGGGTTCCGGACGAGGGCTTCTCGATGCCGAGGAGGCACTTGAGGAACGTGGACTTGCCGGCGCCGTTGTCCCCCAGGAGGGCGACGACCTTGCCGCTCTCGACGGTGACGTGTGCGTCGGTGAGGGCGTTGACGTGCCCGAAGCTCTTCGCGATGTGGCGGCCCGCGATGGCGACTCCGGGTCTCAGGGCGGCTGTCGATCGCTGGCCGTCGCCTGCCGTCGTCACGCAGGGTCCTCCGCGTCCGGGAATGGTGCTCGGCCAGTAGTGGTGGGCACGTTCCCACAGCAGGGGCAGCATTGGCAAGGATTGCGATCAGGCCGGATTCCGAGTCCTCCCTCAATGGCCTGATTGTGGGTTAGCCTCCCGGCCAATGGCGGAGAGGCGAGGGGGTGGGAACGATTCCACGAAAGCCGAATCTGTACGACGTCGCGCGGCTGGCGGGCGTCTCGCGCTCCACCGTGTCGCGGGTCCTCACCGGCGCCTCCAACGTGTCCCCGGAGGCTGTGGGGGCTGTCCGGGCGGCGACTCGGCGACTCGGCTACCGGCCGGATCCCATCGCACGTGCCATGCGCAGCGGGTCGTCCGGATGCATCGGGATGGTCGTGCCCGAGATCGGGAACCCCTTCTTCGCCGAGCTCGTGGAGGCCACCGAGCGTGAGCTCCAGGCCCACGACGTCGAGCTGATGATCACCGACTCGCGGGACAGCGTGGAGAACGAGCGCCGCCGC
>JAODNJ010000090.1 GCA_025465155.1 Frankiales bacterium | reverse complement strand
CGCGAGGTCTTCCGGGTGCCGCGCATCGGCAATGTCGCCGGCTCGATCGTCCGCAGCGGCACCATCAACCGGAACTCGAAGGCCCGGCTGGTCCGTGACGGCGTCGTCGTCGCCGACAACCTGACCGTCGAGTCGCTGCGCCGCTTCAAGGACGACGTGACCGAGGTCCGCGAGGGGTATGAGTGCGGTATCGGCCTCGGGTCGTTCAACGACATCAAGGTCGAGGACGTGATCGAGACCTTCGAGATGCGCGAGAAGCCGCGCGACTGAGGAAGGACCCCCTCCTCCCCGCCCCTCGCAGGCTCGGGGCGGGGCCCTGGAGGGGGCGTTCCAGACCAGCTGGGAGGCGGTGAGCGTGTTTACCGGCACGCTCACCGCCGACCTGCTGCTGGGCGACATCCACTCGCTCAAGGGCAAGCGCGCCGTCGTCCGGCCGATCGTGGCCGAACTGCGGCGCCGCTTCGCCGTCGCCGCCGCCGAGGTGGGCGACCAGGACCTGCACCGCCGCGTGCAGGTGGGCGTCGCCACGGTGGCGGCGGACGCCGGCCAGGTGGCCGACGTCCTGGACGGCTGCGAGCGGTTGCTGGCCGAGCGCCCGGAGGTGAGGCTGCTGTCGACCCACCGGCAGCTGTTCAGCTCCACCGACGACTGAGCGGAACCCCGCCCGCAGCTCGCCGTTCCCTGTCCGCCGGCGCCCCGGTCGTACCGGTGTGCCCCGTCCGAGGAGGTCCGATGGCCGATCCGGCCCGCGCCCGCAAACTGGCCGTCCGCATCCGGCAGATCGTCTCCGCCGCTATCGAGTCCCAGATCAAGGACCCCCGGCTGGGCATGGTAACCGTCACCGACGCCCGCGTGACCAGCGACCTTCGCGAGGCCACGGTGTTCTACACCGTCTACGGCGACCAGGCGGCGGTGGAGGAGTCCGCCAAGGCACTGGCCAGCGCCACCGGCGTGCTCCGCTCCACCGTGGGCCGCCAGACCGGTATCAAGTTCGTGCCGTCCCTGACCTTCGTCGCCGACATCGTCCCGGACACCGCCCGCGAGCTCGACGCCGCCATCGAGCGGGTCCGGCACGCGGACGCGGAGCTCGCCAACCTGCGCGAGGGCGCCAGCTACGCCGGCGAGCCCGACCCGTACCGCCGTCCCGCCGAGGACGACGACGAGGACGAGGACGGTACGGACGGCGACGACATCAACGGCACGGCGACTGCCGATGAAGAGGCCGGAGACGTGTCGATCCGGAGCAGGAGCGCATCATGAGCGAAGTGGATCCGGACCCCAACGAGCCCGCGGAGGGCCAGGGCCGATCCACGCTCGGCGGCCGCGACGAGCCGGCCGCCGGAGATCCGACCGACGGCGGCAGGCTCGGCGAGATCGGCGAGGCGGCCGGCGTCGCCTCCGACGAGCCCGACGACGGCGGCCCCGCGCCGGGGCCCGGCGGCGGGCATGTGGGCGAGGAGTCCGACGCACCGCCCGTGGCCGACCCCGGCCCGGACGCCTGATCCCGTGCGTACGTCATCCGCTCGCGGGGTGCAGCCCTCGCCGTCCGCCGTGGTGGCCGGTGTCCTGAACGCCGCTGCCGAGGACCACGCCACCGTCGTGCTGGCCGGCCACGTCCAGCCCGACGCCGACGCCCTCGGCAGCACCCTGGCGCTGGCCGAGGGGCTGCGCCGCCGCGGGGCCCGGGTCCTGGCGACGTTCCCGGGGCCGTTCACCCTCCCCACGTCGCTCGGCTGGCTGCCGGGCGCGGAGGGGCTCGTCCCCGCGTCCGCCGTCCCGTCGTCGCCGGACCTGTTCGTCAGCCTCGACGCGGCCTCGCCCGGGCGGCTCGGGGAGCTGGCGCCGCTGCTCGACGCGGCCCGGACGTCGGTCGTCGTCGACCATCACGCCAGCAACCCCGGCTTCGGCGACGTCCGCCTCGTCGACCCCACGGCACCGGCCACGGTCGTCCTGGTCGCGGACCTGCTCGACGGGCTCGGCGTCGCCGTCGACCGCCCGCTGGCGACCTGCCTGTACGCGGGGCTCGCCGCCGACACCGGCTCCTTCCGCTTCGGCAACACCCGGCCCGACACCCACGATCTCGCCGCCCGCCTGCTGGCCACCGGCATCGACCATTCGAGGATCAGCCAGCGGCTGTTCGACACCGCGCCGTTCGGCTGGCTCGGCCTGCTCTCCGTGGTCACCGGCCGCGCGGTTCTCGAACCGGAGGTCGGCGCGGGCCTCGTCTGGACATGGTCCAGCACGGCCGAGGCCGCCGAGCACGGGCTGCCCGGCGAGCAGCTGGAGGCGCTCGTCGACGTCGTCCGCGCGACGCAGGAGGCCGACGTCTCCTGCGTGCTGAAGGGCCAGGACGACGGCACCTGGTCGGTCTCGCTGCGCTCCCGCGGCGCCACCGACCTCGCCCGCGTGGCGATGGCGCTGGGCGGCGGGGGCCACCGGGCCGCCGCGGGCTACACCTCGACGTTCGACCGCGAGGCCACCATCGGGGCCCTCCGCGCGGAGCTCTCAGCCGGGTGACAGGGGCAGAAATGGCCATTTCTGCCCCTCGGCGACCGTCCGTTCTGGCTCTCGCCGTGCCGGCGCTGGTGGTGCTCGCGGCCGAGCCGATCTATCTGCTCGTCGACACGGCCGTCGTCGGTCACCTCGGCACGGTTCCGCTCGCCGGCCTGGCCGTCGGTGGTGGGCTGCTCGGCTGGGCGACGGCGCTGCTCAATTTCCTCGCGTACGGCACCACGGCGCGCGCCGCCCGCCGTGCGGGAGCGGGTGACCGTACGGGAGCGGTCGCCGAGGGTGTCCAGGCGACCTGGCTGGCCGTGCTGCTCGGCCTGGGCGTCGTCGTCCTGTTCCAGTGTCTCGCGGGGCCGCTGGCGCGCGCCCTCGCCGGCGGTCCGGGCCCGGTGGCGTCGGCGGGGGAGCTGTGGCTGCGCATCGCCTGCGCCGGCGCGCCCCTGCTGCTGATCTCCCAGGCCGGCAACGGCTGGCTCCGCGGCGTCCAGGAGCTGCGCAGCCCCGTGCGCTACGTGCTGGCCGGCAGCGCCGTCGGCCTGGTCCTCTGCCCGGTGCTGGTGCATCCGGTGGGGCTCGGTCTGGTCGGCTCGGCGATCGCCAACGTGGCCGGCCAGACGGTGGCCGCGGCGCTGTTCGTGCGGGCGCTGCTGCGCGAGCGGGTGTCGTTGCGCCCCCGACCGCGTGCCCTCCGCGCCCAGTTGGTCATCGGCCGCGACCTCCTCGTGCGGGCGGTCGTTCTCCAGGTTTCCTTCCTCGCCGCTGCTGCCGTCGCCGCTCGCATCGGCGCCGCAGCGCTGGGCGCCCACCAGATCGCGCTGCAGCTGTGGCTGTTCCTGGCGCTGGTCCTGGACGCCTACGCGATCGCGGCGCAGACCCTGGTCGGCCACGCCCTGGGGGCCGGCCGTCCCGGCGACGCCCGCGCCACGGCGCGCAGGGTGCTGCTCTGGGGGCTGGGCACCGGTCTCGTCGTAGGCGGGCTGCTGCTGGCGCTGCGCCCGGTGCTGCCCCGGCTGTTCACGAGCGACCCCGCGGTCCTCACGCAGACGCACCTCGTCTGGTGGTTCCTCGCCGGGATGCAGCCGCTCGCCGGCGTCGTCTTCGCGCTCGACGGGGTTCTCATGGGCGCAGGCGACGTCGGCTACCTGCGGACGATCACCCTCGGCTCCGCCCTGGTCGGCTTCCTGCCGCTGTCCCTGGTCTCCCTGCCGATGGGCTGGGGCCTGACGGGGGTGTGGACCGGGCTGACGCTGTTCATCGTGCTGCGGCTGATCGGCGTCCTGGCCCGCGTGGCCGGACCACGGTGGCTGACGGCGCCGGCGGTGAGCGCCGCGTGAGTCCCCGAGGACGGGCCGACGCCGACGTCGCTCCGGCGGTACTGCTCGTCGACAAGCCGGGTGGGATGACCTCGCACGACGTCGTGGCGCGTGCCCGGCGGGTGCTGTCGGTCCGCCGGGTCGGCCACGCCGGAACCCTGGACCCGATGGCCACCGGTCTGCTGACCCTGGGCGTCGGTGCCGCGACGCGGCTGCTCGGCTACCTGGCGGGGCACGACAAGACCTACGAGGCGACCATCCGGCTGGGCCTGTCCACGGTCACCGACGACCGGGAGGGCGACGTCCTGGCGACGGCGTCCGCGGCGCACCTCGACGAGGCCGCGATCCGCGCCGCTCTGGCCGCGCAGACCGGCCCGTTGCTCCAGGTGCCGTCGTCGGTGAGCGCCGTCAAGGTTGCCGGCCGGCGCTCGTACGACCGCGTCCGGGCCGGCGAGGAGGTCGAGCTCGCCCCCCGCGCCGTCACCGTGCACCGCCTCGACGTGCACCGGATCGCCCGCCCCGCCCCCGACCTGGTCGACGTCGACGTGACCGTGCTCTGCACAGCCGGCACCTACATCCGGGCCATCGCCCGCGACACGGGTGCGGCACTCGGCGTCGGCGGCCATCTCACCGCGCTGCGCCGGACCACGTCAGGACCGTTCCGGGTCACCGACGCCGGCCCGGTCGAGGACGTGGCCGCGGCCCTCGCCGCCGGTGGGGGCCCGGGCGTCCTGGGCCTGACCGAGGTGGCCACCGCAGTCTTCCCCCGCCGCGATCTCACCGCCCCCGAGACCACGGCCCTCGGGTACGGGCAGCGGATCCCGGCCACCGGCGCGGACGGGCCCACCGCGGCGGTCGCGCCCGACGGCCGGCTGGTCGCGCTCGTGGAGGACGCCGGCTCCTCGGCACGGGTCGCCGTGGGTTTCCCGGCTCCTGTGGCACCCTCCGGGGCGTGACGCTCGATGCGCGACTGACGGAGCTGGAGGCGCAGCTCGCGCCGCTGCCCGGCGTCGTGGTGGCCTGCTCCGGCGGTGTCGACTCCGGTGTGCTGCTGGCCGCCGCCGTGCGGACCCTGGGCGCCGGCCGGGTCGTCGCCGCGACGGCCGTCTCGCCCAGCCTGCCCGCCGGCGAACGGGCGGCCGTGGACGCCTTCGCGGCGTCCCTGGGTGTCAGGCACGAGCACCCGCGCACCGACGAGCTGTCCCGTGCCGGCTACCGCGCCAATGCCGGCGACCGCTGCGCCTTCTGCAAGAGCGAGCTCATCGACGTCCTGCGCCCGCTGGCGGACGGGCTGGGCATCGCCGACGTCGTCACCGGGACCAACGCCGACGACCTGCGCGCCGGCTTCCGGCCCGGGATCCGCGCCGCCGCCGAGCGCGGCGCCTGGGCGCCCCTGGCCCGCGCCGGGATGACCAAGGACGACGTCCGCGCCGCGGCCCGGCGCTGGGGGCTGCCTCTCGCCGACAAGCCGGCGGCGGCCTGCCTGGCCAGCCGGATCGCGTACGGGGTGCCGGTCTCGGCCGAGGGGCTGGCCCGGGTGGAGGCCGCCGAGGGGGCGCTGCGGACGGCGCTCGCCGCCGCCGGCCTGCCCGTGCGCGACCTGCGGGTACGGGACATGGGCGACGACGTCGCGCGGGTGGAGGTCGACGTCACCCTCCTGCCCGAGCTCTCGGGCCGCCCCGACGTCCTGGCGGCGGTGGGCGGGTTCGACCGGGTGGAGCTCGACCCCAGCGGCTTCCGGTCCGGATCGATGAACGAGCTGCTGCCCGACCCCGTCCGCTACCGCTGAACCGGGCGGCCCGGCCTCGCGATCCGGGCCGCCGCGACCCCCGCGCCGAAGCCGTTGTCGATGTTGACCACGAGCACGCCCGGGGCGCAGGCGGTGAGCATGGTGAGCAGCGCGGCCAGCCCGTCGAACGCCGCCCCGTAGCCCACCGACGTCGGCACGGCCACCACCAGCCGGTCGGTCAGCCCGGCCACCACGCTGGGCAGCGCGCCGTCCATGCCGGCGACCACCACAACCACGTCGGCCCGGGCCAGGTCGGGGACGACGGCGAGCACGCGGTGCAGACCCGCGACGCCGACGTCGTCCACCCGCCGCCAGCCCACCCCGCTCGCCCGCAGGGTCGCCGTCACCTCCGCGGCGACCGGCCCGTCCGACGTGCCCGCGGTCAGCACCAGCGCCTCGCCCACCGGCTCGGGCAGTTCGCCGACGAACGCGCAGCGCGCCGCCCGGTCGATCACCGCGTCGGGCCAGCGGTCGCGGATCGCCTCGGCGGTGTCGGCGTCCACCCGGGTCGCCCAGGCCAGTGGGAGCCCGGCGTGGAGCAACCCGGCCAGGCATCCCACGGTCTCCGCAGGTGCCTTCCCGGCGGCGTAGACCACCTCCGGCGTGCCGGTGCGGGCGCCGCGGTCGACGTCCAGGCGGGCGAAACCGAGGTCGGCGGTGCGCTGCTGGGTCACGCCGCCCAGCATGCGCGATTGACCGCCGGCCGTGCCGGGAAGGTCAGCCGCATGAGCGTCGTCAAGATCAACGCGATCGTCGTGCCCCCGGACAAGCAGCAGCGTTTCGAGGAGCGGTTCCGCGGCCGGGCCGGCGCGGTCGAGACCACCCCGGGCTTCGAGTGGTTCGAGCTGTTGCGGCCGAAGGAAGGCACCGACCAGTACCTCGTCTACACGCGCTGGAGCAGCGAGGAGGCCTACCGGGACTGGGAGAGCGGCCAGGACTTCGCCCGGGCGCACGAAGGCGGCGGGAGCGACCTCGCGCCGGCGGCCAGCGACTCGCACCACCTGTGGTCCTACGAGGTCCTCGAGAGCTCGGGGCCGAAGCCCGCCTGACGGCGCTCCGGTGGGGCGGTCCCGCCTCCTGCGGCGGTCGGCTCCCCGTCCGGCGCTACTGTGAGCGTGCGGACCGGGCAGCCGCCCGGCGCTCCCGCACGATCTTGCGCAGGTGGAGAGATGACCGACACGCTCAGCGACAGCCGTACCTCGTCCCGGGTCTTCACCGAGGGCGTGCCGGTGGTCGTCGAGGACGTGCGGCGCCGCTCTGCCGCCGAGCGGCAGGAGATTCTCGCCGACCCCGGGTTCGGGCGGTACTTCACCGACTCGATGTTCGTGGCCCGCTACCGCACCGGAGAGGGCTGGTACGACGCCCGGCTGACCAGCTACGCGCCCCTGCAGATGGACCCGAGCACGGCGGCCCTGCACTACGCGCAGTCGATCTTCGAAGGGCTCAAGGCCTACGCCCAGCCCGACGGCACGGTCGCCACCTTCCGGCCCACGGCCAACGCGGCCCGGTTCACCCGGAGCGCCCGCCGGCTGGCCATGCCGCCGGTCCCGGAGGAGGCCTTCCTGGCCGCCGTCGACGCGCTGGTGGACTCCGACCGCGAGTGGGTCCCCACCGGCTCGGACCAGACGCTGTACCTGCGTCCCTACCAGCTGGCCAGCGAGCCGTTCCTCGGTGTCCGGCCCGCGAACGAGTACCTCTTCCTGGTCATCGCCAGCCCGGCCGGCGCCTACTTCTCCCGCGGTGTCCAGCCGGTGTCGGTCTTCCTGTCCGAGGACTACATCCGGGCCGCGCCGGGCGGCACCGGCGACGTCAAGTGCGCCGGGAACTACGCGGCCAGCCTGCTGGCCCAGGAGCAGGCCATCGCGGCCGGCTGTGACCAGGTCGTCTGGCTCGACGCGTTCGAGAAGCGCTACGTCGAGGAGATGGGCGGGATGAACCTGTGCTTCGTCCTCGGCTCCGGCGACGACGCCGAGATCGTCACGCCGGAGCTCACCGGCACGCTGCTGCCCGGCATCACCCGTGACTCGCTGCTCGCGCTGGCCCGCGACATGGGCTACACGGTCACCGAGCGCCGGTTCAGCGTGGAGGAGTGGCGGCAGGGCGCAGCCGACGGCACGGTCACCGAGACCTTCGCCTGCGGCACGGCGGCGGTCATCACGCCGGTCGGTGGGGTGAAGGCGCGGACCGGCGACTTCGTGGTCGGCGACGGCACCCCCGGGCCGATCTCGATGCGGCTGCGCGAGGCGCTCCTGGACATCCAGCACGGGCGGGTGGCCGACACCCGCGGCTGGCTGCACCAGGTCGCCTGAGCGACAGCCCGGGCGACGAGGGAAGCGGCACCGCGTGCGCCGGTGGAGGGGGCTCGACGCGACCCCGGGCGACCTCGGGCGCACCGTCGTCACCATCGGCATGTACGACGGCGTCCACCGCGGCCACCAGGCGCTGATCGCGGCCACGGTGGCGCGGGCCCGCGGGATGCGCCGCCCCGCCCTGCTGCTCACCTTCGACCCTCACCCGGCCGAGGTCATCCGGCCCGGGTCGCACCCGGCCATCCTCACCTCGATGGACCGCAAGGCGGAGCTGGTCGCCGAACTGGGCGTCGACGCGATGTGCGTGCTGCCGTTCACCCAGGAGTTCATGCGGCTGCCGCCGGAGACGTTCACCCACACCGTCCTGGTCGAGCACCTGCACACAGCCCAGGTCGTCGTCGGCCAGAACTTCACGTACGGGCACAAGGCGGCCGGCACGGTCGACACCCTGACCCGGGAGGGTCGCCGGTTCGGGTTCGCGGTCGAACAGATCCCGCTGGCCGAGGATCGCTCGGACGACGACGAGGTCACGATCTCCTCGACCTACATCCGGGCCTGCGTGGCGGCCGGTGACATGGCCTCGGCGGCCCGGGCGCTGGGCCGGCCGCACCGGGTCGAGGGCATCGTCGTCCGCGGTGACCGGCGTGGACGCGAGCTGGGCTACCCGACCGCCAACGTGGAGACGCCCCCGTTCACCGCAATCCCGGCCGACGGCGTCTACGCCGGTCACCTGGTGCTGCGCAACCCCGACGGCGGCACCGGCAGCCGGCACCCGGCGGCCATCTCGGTGGGTACCAACCCGACCTTCCAGGGCAGTCGGCGCACGGTGGAGGCCTACCTCCTGGACTTCGACGGCGACCTCTACGGCGAGCACGTCGGCGTGGAGTTCGTCCACCGGTTGCGGCCCATGGCGGCGTTCGCCGGCGTCGAGCAGCTCGTCGAGGCGATGGCCGGCGACGTCGAGGACACCCGGCGGCGGCTCGGTCCCGCCGAGCCGTCCACCCCTCCCGCCGGGTGATCACCGTCGGGTGGCTTCGGCGCCGCTGGTAGCGTGGGGACCTGTCGGGTCCGCCCGACATGTGTGCCACCTGCCCCCGTGAACCAGACCGGGGACCACACGCGACCTGCCCAGGAGGCCTCCATGGCGCTCGAGAGCGCTGTCAAGCAGCAGATCATGACCGAGTACGCGACGGTCGAGAAGGACACGGGCTCGCCCGAGGTGCAGGTCGCGATGCTGACCCGCCGGATCAGCGACCTGACCGAGCACCTCAAGCAGCACAAGCACGACCACCACAGCCGGCGGGGCCTGCTCCTGCTGGTCGGCCGCCGTCGGCGGCTGCTGAACTACCTGGCCAAGACCGACATCACCCGGTACCGCTCGCTCATCGAGCGGCTCGGTCTGCGCCGATAGCACGCCGGGGGGACCGTTCCGCTGGGACGGTCCCCTCTCTCGTGCGGCACCCGCCGCACGAGCCACCGGCGGCCCGCCGGCCGACCCGCGAAGGGCCGGTCCTCGGTAGTGGCCCCCGGGACGCATCGGTTCCCCCGTAGTGGTTACACACCAGGGGACGGCATTCCCGAGGGCTTCGATCGAAGACCGGTCGCCCCGGACGCAGTCGGCACAGTCGCCGAAAGAGGACCGCTCGCATGCCGGCAAGGGGCCACATGCGACGAGAGAGAAGGACAGAGTGTCCGCACCCACCACCCAGGGCAGCCCCGTCACCGACGGAACAGCTGCCGAGTTCGACCCCGAGGACGGCGTCACCACTGCCACCGCGGTGATCGACAACGGCAGCTACGGCAGCCGCAGCATCACCTTCGAGACCGGCCGGCTGGCCCGCCAGGCCGCCGGCTCGGTCACCGTCACCATGGGTGACACCATGCTCCTGTCGGCCACGACGGCCGGGCGCCAGCCCAAGGAGCAGTTCGACTTCTTCCCGCTGACCGTGGACGTCGAGGAGCGGATGTACGCCGCGGGGCGCATCCCCGGGTCGTTCTTCCGCCGCGAGGGCCGGCCGTCCGAGGACGCGATCCTGACCTGCCGGCTGATCGACCGCCCGCTGCGGCCGACCTTCGCCAAGGGCCTGCGCAACGAGGTCCAGGTCGTCATCACCGTCCTGGCACTGGACCCCGAACACCTCTACGACGTCCTCGCCATCAACGGCGCGTCGGCGTCCACCCAGCTGTCCGGCCTGCCGTTCTCCGGCCCGGTCGGCGGCACCCGCGTCGCCCTGGTCAACGGCCAGTGGATCGGCTTCCCGACCCACGCCGAGCTCGAGGACGCCGTCTTCGACATGGTCGTCGCGGGGCGGGTCCTGCCCGACGGCGACGTCGCGATCATGATGGTCGAGGCCGAGGCCACCGAGAAGACGATCCAGCTGGTCGCCGGCGGAGCCACCGCGCCGACCGAGGAGGTCGTCGCCCAGGGCCTCGAGGCGGCCAAGCCGTTCATCCGCGCACTGTGCGAGGCGCAGAGCGCGCTGGCCGCCAAGGCCGCGAAGCCGGTCGCCGAGTTCCCGCGCTTCCTCGACTACCAGGACGACGTCTACGCCGCCGTCGAGGCCGAGGTCGGTGA
Organism: Frankiales bacterium; assembly: GCA_025465155.1. GTDB lineage: Bacteria > Actinomycetota > Actinomycetes > Mycobacteriales > Geodermatophilaceae > Geodermatophilus. The sequence continues at coordinate 3,969 of JAODNJ010000090.1, read as the reverse complement.
CAGGCTGGCACACGCGCAGCAGATCGCCGGCAAGCACGAGCGCGAGGACGCCACCGACGCGCTCAAGGAGGAGATCAAGGCCGCGCTGGCCGGCCGGTTCGAGGGCCGCGAGAAGGAGATCTCCGGAGCCTTCCGCGCGCTGACCAAGAAGGTCGTCCGGCAGCGGATCCTGCGCGACAAGGTCCGCATCGACGGTCGCGGCCTGACCGACATCCGGCCGCTGTCGGCCGAGGTCGAGGTCGTGCCGCGGGTGCATGGCTCGGCGCTGTTCGAGCGCGGTGAGACGCAGATCCTCGGCGTCACGACGCTGAACATGCTGCGGATGGAGCAGCAGCTCGACACGCTCTCGCCCGAGACCCGCAAGCGGTACATGCACAACTACAACTTCCCGCCGTACTCCACCGGCGAGACCGGCCGCGTGGGCTCGCCCAAGCGCCGCGAGATCGGCCACGGCGCGCTCGCCGAGCGGGCGCTCCTGCCCGTGCTGCCCGACCGCGAGGAGTTCCCCTACGCGATCCGGCAGGTCTCCGAGGCGCTGGGGTCCAACGGCTCGACGTCCATGGGCTCGGTGTGCGCCTCCACCCTCTCGCTGCTCAACGCCGGGGTGCCGCTGCGCGCCCCGGTCGCGGGCATCGCGATGGGCCTGGTGTCCGACGAGGTCGACGGCAAGACGCAGTACGTCGCGCTGACCGATATCCTCGGCGCCGAGGACGCCTTCGGTGACATGGACTTCAAGGTCGCCGGTACCAAGGACTTCGTGACGGCGCTGCAGCTGGACACGAAGCTCGACGGCATCCCGTCCGACGTCCTGGCCCAGGCGCTGACCCAGGCCCGTGCGGCGCGGCTGCACATCCTCGACGTCATGAGCGAGGCCATCGACGGGCCGGACGAGATGAGCCCGTTCGCGCCCCGGGTCACCACGGTGCGCATCCCGGTCGACAAGATCGGCGCGGTCATCGGCCCGAAGGGCCAGATGATCAACGCGATCCAGGACGAGACCGGCGCCGACATCACCATCGAGGACGACGGCACGATCTACGTCGGCGCGGCCAACGGGCCCTCGGCCCAGGCCGCGGTGGACCGGATCAACGCGATCGCCAACCCGCAGATGCCGAAGGTGGGCGAGCGCTTCCTCGGCACGGTCGTGAAGACCACGCCGTTCGGGGCCTTCGTCTCTCTGCTCCCGGGCAAGGACGGTCTGGTCCACATCAGCAAGCTGGGTGGCGGCAGGCGGATCGGCAAGGTCGAGGACGTCGTCAACGTCGGCGACAAGCTGCAGGTCGAGATCACCGACATCGACGCCCGGGGCAAGATCAGCCTCGTCCCGGTGGCTGAGGGCGGGGCCGACGGCGGTGCCGACGGTGAGGCTGCACCGGCCCAGGCCGAGTCGGACGCCCCCGCGGGTGAGTGACGACTGACATCCTCGGGACCGGGGCGGGTGCTGCGGCACCCGCCCCGGTTCCCGTCGGGACGACGGTCGTCCTCGACCTCGACGAGGTCGGCGGCCGGGTGGAGCGCACCGAGCTCCCGGGAGGGCTTCGGGTCCTGACCGAGACGATGCCCGGCGTGCTCTCGGCGACGCTCGGCATCTGGGTGGCCGTGGGCTCGCGGGACGAGACCGACGACATCGCCGGCTCCTCGCACTTCCTCGAGCACCTGCTGTTCAAGGGGACGACCAGCCGCAGCGCCCTGGAGATCGCGACGGCGATGGACGCCGTCGGCGGTGAGATGAACGCCTTCACCGCCAAGGAGCACACCTGCTTCTACGCGAACGTGCTCGCCAGCGACCTTCCCCTGGCGGTCAGCCTGCTGTCGGACCTGGTGACCGAGGCGTGCAACACCGCGGCCGACCTGGAGTCCGAGCGCACGGTGGTGCTGGAGGAGATCGCCATGCGCGACGACGAGCCCGCCGACGCCGTCCACGACCTCTTCAGCGAGACGCTGTTCGGCGCCACCCCGCTGGGACGTTCGGTCCTGGGCACGGTGGAGTCGATCGAGGGACTGACCCGGGACGACGTCGACGGCTGGTACCGGCGGCGGTACACGATGCCGTCCATCGTCGTGACGGCCGCCGGCCGGGTGGACCACCAGCAGGTGCTCGAGCTGGTCGGCGCCTCCTTCGGTGACCGGCTCTCCGGCGACGCCCGGCCGGCCCCGCTGCGGCTGGGCGACGAGGCGGCACCGAGCGTCCCGGCCCGGCGCACCGGCCTGCTGCATCGCCGCACCGAGCAGACGCACCTGCTGCTCGGCTCGACCGGCATCGCCCGCCTGGACGAACGCCGGTACGCCGCGTCCGTTCTGGAGACGGCGGTCGGTGGCGGGATGAGTTCCCGCCTGTTCCAGGAGATCCGGGAGAAGCGCGGGCTGGTCTACAGCGTCGGCTCCTCGCTCACCCACTACGCGGGCACAGGGACGTTCTCCGTCTACGCCGGCTGTTCCCCCAAACGGGTCCCCGAGGTGCTCCGGCTGGTCCGGGCCGAACTCGCTCGGGTCGCGGCCCAAGGCCTGACCGCCGAGGAGGTCGCCCGGAGCCGCGGCCAGCTCAGAGGCGGCATGGTGCTCGGCCTCGAGGACACCGGCTCCCGGATGAGCCGGCTGGGCAAGAGCGAGCTCTCCTTCGGCGAGTACCTGCCGGTCCGCGAGGTGCTGGACCGGCTCGACGCGGTCACGGAGGACGACGTGCGTGAGGTGGCCGCCGACCTGTTCACCCGCGAGGGCTGCCTCGCCGTCGTCGGGCCCTACCGCGAGTCCGAACTCGACCGGCTCTAGATGGCACGGGTGCTGGCGGCCCACGCGGCGATCGCGCGGGGGGCCTTCGCCGTCGTCGTCCTGCTGTCCTTCGCCATCCTGTTCGCACCCGGGTCCGACGTCCCGCCGTCGCCCGCCGGGGTCGACAAGCTCGTCCACGGCGGACTGTTCCTGGGCCTGGCCCTGACCGGGCGCTGGGCCGGGATGCGACGGGGCGTCCTCGCCGTGCTTCTGCCGCTCTACGCCGCAGCCAGTGAGCTGATCCAGGCGATCCCCGCGCTGCACCGGGACGCCACGCTCGCTGACTGGCTCGCCGACGTCGTCGGCGCGCTCGTGGGCCTGCTGGTCTGGGAGCTGCTGGAACGGCGGCCGCCCCGGTGAGCGGTGGCGCTGTCTTGCATCCCGGCCGCTGTCCGGGAAATCTGACCGGGTGACCACCAGCACTTCCGCCGCCGGCCAGCAGGGCTCCACCTCCCCCGGAGAGGAGGCGCCGTGCCTCACCGTCGGTGTGCTCGGCGCCCGCGGGCGGATGGGCACGGAGGTGGTCAAGGCGGTCAACGCGGCCGACGACCTCGAGTTGGTGGCGATGGTTGACGAGGGCGACTGGCTATTCAACGTCGCGGACGCCGGGGCCGAGGTCGTCGTCGACTTCACCCGCCCGGACGTCGTCATGGACAACATCCGGTTCTGCATCGACCAGAAGATCCACTGCGTCGTCGGGACGACGGGCTTCGACGACGAGAGGCTCGCGACGGTGGCCGAGTGGCTCGGCCCCAACCCCGAGGTGGGCGTCATCATCGCGCCGAACTTCGGCATCGGCGCCGTGCTGCTCATGCGCTTCGCCCAGGAGGCGGCCCGCTTCTTCCCGTCGACGGAGATCGTCGAGCTGCACCACCCGCACAAGGTCGACGCGCCGTCGGGGACCGCGACCCGGACCGCCCGGCTGATCGCCGCCGCCCGGCGGGCCGCGGGCCTTCCGCCGGTCCCGGATGCCACGACGGACGCGCTGCCGGGCGCCCGTGGCGCCGACGTGGAGGGCATCGCCGTGCACGCCGTACGGCTCACCGGGCTCGTGGCACACCAGGAGGTGCTGATGGGCTCGGCGGGGGAGACGTTGACCCTCCGGCACGACTCCTACGACCGGGCCTCGTTCATGCCGGGTGTGCTGCTCGCGGTCCGGGAGATCGTCCGGCACCCGGGCCTGACGGTGGGGATCGAGTC
>JAODNJ010000058.1 GCA_025465155.1 Frankiales bacterium | reverse complement strand
CCAGCTGGCCGACCGCGAGGCTGCCGGCATCGCCGAGGACGGCGGGGGAGGGGGTGTCGGTGCGGGCCCGGACGACCGCGAGGTCGGACAGCGGGTCGGCGCCGACGACGTCCACGTCGGACTCCGTCCCGTCGGCGAACACGGCCCGGCCCGCGGCCGACCGCCCGACGACGTGCGCGTTGGTCAGCAGCAGCCCGTCGCCGGTGAACACCACGGCGGAGCCGGCGCCGCCAGTGCCGCCGGGCCCGGTGACCTGCAGGGCGGCGACGTGCGGGGTGAGGTCCGCGGCGACGGCCGTGACGATGCGGGAGTAGGCGTCGAGGGCCGGCTCGGTGTCGGGGTCCGGGAGCACGCTCACGGCACACCTCCTGATTACGCAGTTACACGACCAGTGAACGCCGTCCGGGCAGCCGTGGACAGGCGTTCCGTTCGGCCGTGGGCGAACCGCGACCCGGTACCGGCGCGGTGTGCGCCGGGGACGGGCCGTTGACCGCGCGGCTGGACCACCTCGCCGGGCTCGGCACCACGTGCGCGCGTCTCATGCCCCTGCTGAAGCCGCGACGTCGGGGTCTGGACGACGGTCTGGCCCTGTCGTGGGGCCTCGACCACACGAACCCCGGGGATGATCGGGGGGTCGCCTGGCGGCCGACCGCGGCGTCGACGTCTTCCGGATGGACGCCGTCCCCTTCGTGCGGAAGCGACTCGGGACGAGTACGTCCCCGCCTTCGCCGACTCGGTCCGAGCGGCCGGGGGACCGTTCGCCCCCGGCGGCCAGGCGTCAGGCCGAGCGTCGCCCGGTGACGTCCTCGGCGGCGACGACGCCGTCCTTCGGGCCGCCGCTCTTCGACACCTCGAACTGCGGTCCGAGCTGCTCCAGCGCCAGCCGGCCGTACACCTGCTGCTGGGTGGCGACCCGCTGCGACCGGCCCCGGCCGAGGAAGCTCACCAGCCAGTGCAGGACAGTGGTGATGCGGCTCTTGAAGCCGACGATGTACATGAGGTGGACGACCAGCCAGAGCATCCAGGCGATGAAGCCCTCGAAGCGCAGCTTGCCGATGTCGGCGACCGCGTGGAACCGCGAGATCGTCGCCATGGACCCCTTGTCGTGGTAGACGAAGGGCCCACGTGCCTCCCGGCCGGCCAGGCGCCGCTTGATCTGGTCCGCGGCGTAGCGGCCGCCCTGGATGGCGACCTGCGCGACGCCGGGGAGCCGGTTCAGCGACATCATGTCGCCTACGACGTGCACCTCCGGGTGCCCCGGCAGGGTCAGGTCGGGCTGCACGGAGATGCGGCCGGCGCGATCCACCTCGGCGCCGCTCTGCTCGCCGAGGATCCGGCCCAGCTCGCTGGCCTGCACGCCGGCGGCCCAGATCTTGGTGGCCGCGTTGATCCGGCGCACCTGGCCGTCGGTGTCCTTGACCTCGATGCCGTCGGCGTCGACGTCGGTCACCATCGCGCCCAGCTGGACCTCGACGCCGATCTCGCCCAGTTGACGCCGGGCGCGGTCGCCGAGCTTCTCGCCGAACGAGGGCAGCACCTTCGGAGCGGCGTCCAGCAGGATGATGCGGGCCTCGGTGGGGTCGATGTTGCGGAAGTCCCGCCGCAGCGTGCGGTGCGCGAGCTCGGCGATCTGGCCGGCCATCTCGACGCCCGTGGGGCCGGCGCCGACGACCACGAAGGTCAGCAGGCGGTCGATCTCGGCCGGGTCGGTGGCGAGCTCGGCCAGCTCGAAGGCCCCGAAGATCCGCCCGCGGAGCTCGAGGGCGTCGTCGATGCTCTTCATGCCGGGGGCGAACTCGGCGAAGCGGTCGTTGCCGAAGTAGGACTGACCGGCGCCGGCGGCCACGATGAGCTCGTCGTAGGGGTGGACGGTCGTCCGGCCCAGCACGGTGGAGGTGACGGTGTGGGCGGCCAGGTCGATGTCGGTGACCTCGCCCATCATCACCCGGGTGTTCCGCTGGCCGCGCAGCACCTCGCGCGTTGCCGGCGCGATCTCGCCCTCGGAGAGGATGCCGGTCGCCACCTGGTAGAGCAGTGGCTGGAACAGGTGGTGGCTGGTCTTCGCCACCACCGTGACGTCGACGTCGGAGCGCCGCAGCGCCTTGGCGGCGAACAGGCCGCCGAAGCCGGATCCGACGATGACGACCCGCGGCCGGCCGCTGCCGCGGGCGTCAGTGGCTGTGCTGGCCTGCGATCGTGATGTCGTCATAATGTCTCAATCCTCCCATCCGGGCCCGAGCGGGCCCCACACCGGCGGGGGGCGATCCGGGTCACAGTGTGCCGTGGTCCCCACCGTTGCGCGCCTCACGCGGAGCGGTACACCGCTCCTGTGCCCCCGTCACCTGCGGCAACAACCGCTCGGGTCGTCCTCGTTCCTGGGCTGGGCCTGGATGGGCGGTACTCGGGCCGACGACGGACCCGCGGATGCGGGGGATCGAAGTGCTCGGGTTGCGATGGCTGCGGACCGCACTGGCCGGACCGACGTGGCAGATCCCGCGCACGGTGGCCCAGAGGGCCCGCACGGGTCCACGGCGCATGGCGGCGCTGTGGCGGGTGGCGTCTCCCGACCGCATCGACCTCCGGCTGCGCCGGGTCCAGGTCCCGGTGACCGTCGTCCGCGGGGCCGGGGGCCGGCTCTGCCCGGCCGCCGGGATGTGGCCGATCCAGCGGCCTCAGGCGGCCTTCCGCGTGGCCTTCCGACTTGCCTTGCCGGCCTCCTTGTTGGCCCTGGCCAGGACCTTCGCGGCCTTCCGGGTCCGCGCCGGCTCCCGGTCGACCGTGCCGCGGACCAGCAGACCGAGACCGATCCCGAGCAGCCAGCTGTCCTTGGCGATCGCCAGGCCCTCCTGAGTGGGTGCCAGGCTGCCCGGTTTGCGCATGCCGGGGGTGCGCAGGTAGAGCCCGAGCAGCCCGCCGGAGAAGCCGGTGAGCGCGAGCCCGGCGACGGCGGTGGGCACGAACGGGGCCAGCAGGGCCGCCCCGACCGCGATCTCCGCCGTCGAGAGCACCTTGATGAACTGCTGCGGTTCCATCGACTTGAGGAAGGGGTACGTCCCCGAGGCGAAGCCGTGGACGCCGGTGGCTGTCGCCGGGTCGGCGTTCCGCTTGCCCAGCCCGCTGTTGAGGATGAACGCGCCGGCCGAGATCCGCGGGCCGATCTCGGACAGGGTGATGGGCAGTTGCATGCCGCTGAGGTGCCCGCAGGGTCCGCCGTCAACCGAGCCCGGAGGGGGCTTTCGGTACCGAAAGCCCCCTCCGGGACGGAGGGTCAGCGGCCCCC
>JAODNJ010000024.1 GCA_025465155.1 Frankiales bacterium | reverse complement strand
AGATCGTCCTGCAGGCTGTCCATCAGCGCTGCCCGCTCGGCCTTGGCCTGGGCGTGTTCGGTCTCGATGTCCCAGACGACATCGGAGAGGACGTGCAGTCGCTGCCGCTTCTCCCGCAGGTTCAAGTCCCCGACGAAGGCGGTGCAGACCGCCAGCTGATCGTTCATGGGAGACCCTCGGTCGTGGTCGTGAGGAGTGGTTGGTCGGGGATGCCCGACGTGAGAGCGGAGCCCCGGCCCGTCGCGCCTGATACGCCCTCGCCGACCCCATGGGACGTTTCCCCGGCGCCGACGGGACTCCTCCGAGGAGGAGCGCCTCGGCGCTGACGACGCGGTCCAACGAGGTCGGCGTCCGGCCCCGTGGCGCGCTGCCGGCAGAGACGTTCCCGGTTGGCCGACGTCCCCCGAAGGTGGGGTCGGCAATCTGCCGTTGTTCCAACGGAGCCGCGGCTGGTCCCGATGCGCAGAGAGAGCACGCGCGATCACACCGGGCTGCGCCGTGACCCGCACGATCTGAGCATCGCCGGTCTCGTTGCCTACCGGGACGGGGGCCGTCCCCCTGGCACGGACATCACCAGCGCCTACCTCGGTGACGGGAAGGACGAGGTGGTGGAACTGCCGGACCCGAAAGGGAGGGAAACCCCAGCACGTCACCTTCGGCGGCTGGGCCCAGTGGACGGGCACCTCCTTCGCGGCCGCCGACATGACCGGGAGGATCGCGGCGCTCATCGCCGGGGGCAAGAGCCCGCGCGAGGCACTGGAAGGCGTCCGGAACGACCCCGACTTCACAAGGCGGTCACCCGGCTGATCCGCTGGTAGCCGTCCACCGGCAGGGGCGCGTCCACTGGCGTCGGCTCTGCACAGCGCCCGGCAGGCTGCTCATCAGCGCGGCACGTTCAGGTACTCGCGCTTCTCCCGCAGGCCCGGGTGGAACGACCTGTGGTGCGGGTCAGCTGATTCCACCTGGTCGGTCCTCGGTCGTGTGAGGTGCGGCGGACGTCGGTGCCCGGTCTCCTGGCGGAGCCTGGTTGCCGCTGCGCAGATGCCCGCGATCCGGTCATCCGCCGGGGGCTCGCGTGGAGACGGCGCCCGTCCCGGGGCACGTATCAGCGGCCCACCGACCGCGCTCCTGCTGACGAACCGGGCCACCACACATGACAGTGCTGTAGCTGTCGGCAGTCACCGCAGAGCGGTGGGTTGCGCCGGCCTCTCGGACGTGGAGGAACAGCGGTGACCGACGCTCCCGCCCCCCTCTCCCGGGCCACCAGCCCGCGGGAACTGGACGACATGGCGCGTGAGCTGGCCGGCTGGGGGTGGATCGTCCGGTTCGAGCTGCACTCCTTCGCCGGCGGCGCACCCGGGAGGTCATCTCGTGCTCACGCGCCCCCTCTCCAGCAATGGGGAGTACGTCGTCGCCCGTCCGCGCCGCCATGAGATCCACGTCTGGATCCGCACTGGCGATGACACCTGGCCCCTGGGCACGGTCCGGGACGCCGAGGAGGCCCATCAGCTGCTGCGCCGGGAGATCTCGGCCCCCGGTCACGCCGAGGAACCGGGGAGCGCCGCCGAGACGTCGTTCCGCCGGCTGGTCCCGTGTGTGCCGGCCGTCCCGCCGTATCTGTGCGACGACCTCCGCCTCAGATCGGCATCGGCGGTGGCCGAACCAGCGCCGCCGCCCCGACTCCCGCCGGAGAGACATGGACACCGACCTCTTCGCTTTCCTCTGCGACCAACTTGGCTATGACCCGTCCACGGTCCTGGCCATCCGCGTCCGCCCGGAACAGGCCAGCGTCACCTACACCCACCCCTCGGGCATGCCTTGTGGCCGCGTCCATGAGCTCGATCGGGACGCCGACGAGGCGGCCTGATCGGTGGCCGGCATCCGACCGGGGCCGAGTTAACGGCGTGACGGCGAGCCGATCGCTGGCATCAGCCCGACCCGTCCCCTCATCCCGTCGCGGCTGAGCGACATCCCGGCCGCGGACAGCCTCGCGACCTGGCCCTCGGCCGCGCGCGTCCGGGTCGGCGCCGAGGCGTCACCTGCGAACCGAACCGCACCCGGACGACGGGAGCGGCCCGGCAGCTGCCACTGCCCACCTGTCGTGCCTTCCTACGCAGATCCGTCACGAGGAGCTCGCCGTGATCTCCGGACCCCGTCAGTCCGCTCGCCACCGCCGCCACACGGGCCTGCGTGGGACGGTCGTCATCGGCGCGGTGCTGGCCTTGGCGGCGGCGGGTGTGACCGTTGCGGGCCAGGCCGTCCATGCGTCGACCGCATGCGACCCCCACCTGTCTCTCCTTCAGGTCGTGGCCTCTCCGGACATCGCCGCCTCGGTCTCCCGGATCGCCGACGGCCTTCACGACGCCGCAGGATGTCCCCAGACCCACGTGCGCGCCGGGGCCGAGGCCGATGTGCTGACTGCGCTGCGGCAACCGGCCGCCCGGCCGCCCGACGTCTGGGTGCCCGACTCCTCGCTGTGGGTGGAGCGCGCCGTCCACGAGCTGCTCGTCGTCCCGGTCGGTCAGGAATCCATCGCGTCCAGCCCGCTCGTGTTGGCCGTTCCGGCGGCGCTCTGTGAACAGCTGCCCCCCAGCGAGGCACCCCTCCAGTGGCAGGACGCGGTGAACGGCCTCAGTACCGGGCAGGTCGTGCTGCACGCGGCCGCCGAGGCGGTTTCACCGGCGAGGGTCGGCATACTCGGAGCGCTGACGGCGGCCGTGCAGCAGCAGTCGGACGCACGAGCGGCGCTCACCGGACTGCTGCGCGCTGTCCACGTGGACGCCGGGCTCGCGGACGGCACCGCAACCCTCTCGGTCCCGGGGTCCTCCGCGGACGGCGCCGTGCCCGTCCCTGAGCAGGCGGTATTCCGCCACGCCGGGACGCCGGATGCCACGGACGTCGCTGCGGTCTACCCCTCCGTGGCCGGCACTCCCTTCGACTACCCCTACACCAGCCTGCGAGCCGGGGGCCATCAGGACGCCATCGCCGGGAGCCTGCTCGCCGCACTCCGCAGCACGCACGGGCAGCAGGCACTCCGCGAGGACGGCTTCCGCGGCGTCGACGGCACCGGCCACGGCCTGACCGCCGATCATGGCGTCGACGGAACCCAGCCGGGCACTGTTGCGATGCCGGACGTGGCGGCGGCCGAAGACCTGCTGAACACCTTCGACGCGGTGCGCAGGGACGCCCGCCTCCTCGCCGTCGTGGACGTCTCCGGGTCGATGGCCGCTCCGGTCGCCGAGTCGGGCGGAAGCACCCGGCTCGACCTCGCGCTCCGGGCGGCTGCCGCCGGTCTCGAGCTGTACCCCGACACCACCAAGGCCAGCCTGTGGTCCTTTTCCGAGGGTGTCAGCGGAACCAGCGACCACCAGGAGCTCGTCCCCATCGCACCGCTCACCGACTCCGCCCCCGGCGGACGTGGGTCACTCGCGCTGGCGATGGCCCGGATGCGTCCTGTGCCGTAAGGCGGAACGGGCCTGTACGACACGACGCTCGCCGCGGTACGGGCGGTCCGCGCCGGCTGGGACCCGGCACGGGTGAACGTCGTCGTCCTGCTTACCGACGGGGAGGACACCGACGCCGACGGCATCGGCCTGGACCCGTTGCTCACGACCCTGCGCAGCGAGCAGGCGTCCGGAGAGCCGGTACCGGTGATCACCATCGCCTACGGCGACAGCAGCGGCGCCCAACCGCTGGTCGCCATCAGCGAAGCCACGGGCGGAGCCAGCTATTAGGAGTCGGATCCGAGCCGGATCCGCGACATCTCCCTCGACGCCGTAGGACAGCGGGCCTGCCGGCCCGGTTGCCGACCTCTCGCCGGCAGCTGACGGCCAGGGTCCATGGATCCAGGCCGAGCTGGACGTCTGCCACCAGCGCGAGGTCGGCGCAGCGGCGGTCCGCTCGCGGCGCCCAGGGGCGGAGTCCGACAGGCTGAGCGGCCGCGAGCGCTGGGCCATGCGCGCAACCTGCTGTCGGGGGAGCAGCTCCTGGAATCGCGTCGTCCACCGGAGCCGGCGACGACCTGGTATCAGCGCGTCCCGGCCGGTCTCTGCTCCCTGCCGACGCGGGTTTCCTCGGGGCCTTTGCGGCTCTCGACCGCGGGAGGTACCGCAACAGCAGCCAACCGGAAGGGGTCGTCCATGGGGATCGCCAGCGTGGGGGTCATCGGCCTCGGCGCCACGGGCAGCGTGGTGGCTCGTCGACTCCTCGAGCAGGGAGTCGAGGTCACCGTGCACGACCGGGAGCTCTGGAAGGTGGCGGTGATGGCGGCGGAGGGCGCGATACCAGCGCGCATCCCGGCCGACGCGGCGGAACCGGCCGATCTCGTGTTCGTCCACGTGACCGACGAGATCGCCGCCGAGGAGGTGCTCTTCGACTGCGGGGGCGTGGGGGAGACGCTGCGTGAGGGGGGCTTCGTCGTCATCACCTGTCGGACGCGTGCTGCGTTCCTCCGATCGGCGGCGGCCCGCTTCGGCACTTTCGGCATCACCACCGTCGAGGCATCGTTCAACGGCGACGTCGCCAGCACATCGGCGAGCGTGTTCGTCGGCTGCGACCGCGAAGATCTGCAGACCGTGGAACCGGTCCTCGGGATGGTCGCCAGCGGCGTCGCGTACACGGGGCCCGTGGGGTCGGTCGCCGCGATGAGGCAGCTCCTGACAGCCCTGTCTGTTCAGCAGCCGGTCCCGACCGGGCGGCACCCGAACGGTCCCAGCGGCGCGCCGGAGGTCCGCGATCGGCCGCGGCCGTCCACGCCCCCCGGTGTGTTGACGCTGCAGGAACTGACGGCCGTGGTGGACGCCGCGGACCTGTGCGGCGGCGGAATCGGGGAAAGGCCTCCGGTCGGGGGACGAGCCTCGAGGGCCAACTGCCTGGGCCTCGAGCCCGGTCGGTTCGAGGGCGTCATCGCCGAGTTGGAACGGCGTTGCCTCATCCCGCTCCTCCGGGAGGCGCTCCGGTGCCGCACTCCTGGGGAACTCGTCGCGCTGGTCAACACCCAGGTGACGTCCGGTGTGTGAGCTGCCGGGCACCGACGATGGGACAAGGGGAGAGTGGCAGTGAGCCAGAACGACGCAGCGGCACGTCAGTACGACGACGAGGGCACCGCCATACCGCCCCCATCTCCTCGGCGACGTGCCGGCGGGGGCCTGGATGCGGAGGGCGTCCCGTTCGGGTCACGCAGGTCGGCCGGTGCACATCCGCCGGGCCGATCGTCACGGCCGAGATGCCTGCGGGAAGCAACCGAGCAGGTGGCCGATCGCCGTCGTCAGGCAGAGGACGGCGTGGATCCTGTGGCCACGGCCCGACAGCGTGCCCTCGGCAAGCTGACGGCGCGGGAGCGGATCGCGCTGCTGCTCGACGAGAACTCCTTCGTCGAGCTGGACGTCTTCGCCCGGCATCGCGCCACCGGGTTCGGGTTGGAGCACCGGCGGCCGGACACGGACGGCGTCGTGACCGGATGGGGAACGGTGGACGGCCGCCGGGTCTGCGTCTACGCGCACGACCCCCGCATCTTCGGTGGCGCGCTCGGTGAGGTGTTCGCCGCCAAGATCCACAAGATCATGGACCTGGCCGAGTCCATGGGCGTACCGATCATCGGGTTCAACGACGGCGGCGGTGCGCGGATCCAGGAGGGCGTGAACGCGCTGGCAGGCTTCGGCGGGATCTTCATGCGCAACGTGCGTGCCTCCGGCGTCGTCCCGCAGATCTCCGTGGTCCTCGGCGCGTGCGCCGGTGGAGCGGTGTACTCGCCGGCCCTGACCGATTTCGTCTTCGCCGTCCGCGGTGCGGCGAAGATGTTCATCACGGGGCCCGATGTCGTCACCGCGGTGACCGGTGAGAAGATCACCCCGGACCAGCTGGGTGGGGCCGAGATCCATGCGACCCGCACCGGCGTAGTGGCGTTCCTCGCCGAGGACGAGGCCGACTGCCTCGAGGACGTCCGCTACCTGCTCTCCTTCCTCCCCTCCAACAACCAGGAAGAAGCACCCCCCAACGCCTGCGCGGACCCTGCTGACCGGTCCTGCGACGCCCTGCTCGACCTCGTCCCGGTCGAGCCCAACCGGGCCTACGACGTCCGCGACGTCATCGCGGAGATCGTGGACGACGGCGAGTACCTGGAGGTGCACGCACGCTGGGCCGGCAACATCGTCTGCGCCCTGTCACGCCTCGGCGGACAGGTCGTGGGCATCGTCGCAAACCAGCCGTCGGTGTTCGCCGGGGTCCTGGACATCGACGCCGCCGAGAAGGCCGCCCGCTTCGTCCGCACCTGTGACGCGTTCAACATCCCGCTGGTGACGCTCGTCGACGTCCCCGGTTTCCTGCCGGGATCCGGACAGGAACACGCGGGGATCATCCGGCGGGGGGCCAAGCTGCTTTACGCCTACTGCGACGCGAGCGTCCCGCGCATCCAGGTCATCCTGCGGAAGGCGTACGGCGGGGCCTACATCGTCATGGACTCCAAGTCCATCGGGGTCGACCTTTCCTTCGCGTGGCCGTCCAACGAGGTCGCTGTGATGGGGGCCGACGCAGCGGCCAATATCATCTTCCGCAAGGAGATCGCCGCCGCCTCGAACCCGAAGACGAGACGGGCCGAGCTAGTGGGGGAGTACACCGACCGCTTGATGACCCCCTACGTCGCGGCCGAGCGGGGGCTCGTGGACGACGTCATCGACCCCCGATCGACCCGCTCGGTCCTCATCCGATCCTTGGAGATGCTCCGCACGAAGCGGCGGGCACTGCCCGACCGGAAGCATGGAAACGTGCCGCTGTGACAAGGGGGGCCCGGTGGAGTCACCTCTGATCTCCATAGTCAAGGGGAATCCCAGTCCTGAGGAGTTGGCCGCCCTTGTAGCCGTCCTGCTGGCCCGGGCCGGCCAGACCCCCGCTGCCGCCGACGCATACCGCACCCGTGGACGCGCGTCCTGGCAGCAGCGCCCGGCCTGGAAGAGCCCCGCGGCCTGGGCAGCCGCCAGGCGGCGCTGGGACGCTCCCTGCCGGCGACCTTCCGTCCGACTCCCCCCGTGGCCGACAACCGAGCGCTCGGCAGCTCGCGCGCATCGAGACCGGCAGCATGCCCTGACGGCGGTTCGAGGAGAGGGCAACGGGAACGTCCTGGCGGACTCGTGTGAGCTGTCGCAGGCTGTCGTGCCCCTGCACCTCGTCGACGGCGCAGCAAACCTCGTCGACGGCGCAGCAAGCCGGTCGAACAGGGCAACCTCCAAGTGAAGGGTCGGTGCTGAGAGCGCCCGAACCCCCTGAGGTCCGGCAACCGCTCGCCGGTGTCTGACCGTGCTCGGTCGTCCGAGGCCAGGCGAGGGGCGCGCGGACACATGCGAGGTGGGCGTCGTGGTGCCGGGCCTGTCCGGCCCCGGTCAACTGGACCTGCCCGCCTACGCCGGGCACCTCGCCGCCCGGACTTAAGGAAGAGGGGCCTGCTCCGGCACGAGCCGGCGGCCTCGGACGCGGCCGCGGGCGCGCCACCGCGCCAGCACGTCGAGTAGTGGCCCGGTCATCGTCGTGGTGATCACCGTCATCAGCACGAAGACGGTGTGTGGCACTTGATCTTGTGCATCTCCAGTAGGGGTTTGACGTGACATACCTCCCGCGGGCGTCTGACGACACCGGCCTTGACGGCGAGGGTCGCTTGGCGGTCGTTGACTTCTCTGCGCTCCGGCCGCGGCGGGCTTACAAGCTGCGACGCGGCCCGCGAGGCCGGCGCTGCGCCCATCTACACGGGGTAGCCCGGTTATCGCTTGGAGCTTGACGGCAACAAGGACGGGGTGGCCGCGAGTAGGCCACGGCCGGGGATCAGACCGCATCTGGGCGGCCGCATAGAACCGCCGCCAAGGTCGGGAGTGGCGTCCACCGAGGTGGTGTTCGACAGCCCCGTGAGTAGCGGGCACTGAACGTCGAGGCGGCCACCGCGTGATCTTCTGGAGACCTCTCACAGACGCTCCTATATCGGTCAAGACGCCGCAGAAGCCCTCCGCGGAGCGGTCCGCAGAGGGCGGAGGAGGGCCCAGGTCTCGCGGGCGAGCAGGCGCTTGAGGCAACGGATGATCTCTGCCTTGGTCTTGCCCTGGAGGGTTCGTCGAGCCACGTAGGCCCGGGTGGGTTCGTGGTGCTGCATCCGCACGATCACCGCGCGGTAGAGGGCGGCGTTGGCCTGGCGGTGACCGCCCCGGTTGAGCCGGTGCCGGGTGGTCAGACCGGAGGACGCCGGCACTGGGGCGACGCCGCAGAGCCTGGCCCAGGCCGGCTCGGAGCGGACCCGGTCGATGTTGTCACCGGCGACGATGAGCAGCTCGGAGGCGGTGTCCGGGCCGATGCCGAAGGCCGCGTGCACCTGTTCGATCACCGCGGTGGTGGCCGCGTCGGTGACCGACCGCGCCGAGGGCGGCCGAGTGCGGTGGGCGTAGTAGGTGCTCGGGGCCACCTGCAGCTCTTCACAGATCGGCTCGACCCCGTGCTCTTCCCGGTGGGCGTCGATGAACTGGACGATCACCGCTGTGGGCGGTCGAGCTCCGCCGCGAAGAAAGCCGAGGTGAACTCAACCTGTCAGTGCAACACCTCAAGATCAGCCCGGAGTGGGGCAGTGGCGAAGTTGGGTCGGCCGGGAATGTCGGATCAGCTGCGGGCGCAGCTGTGGTCGATGTGGGGGTCGGGCAAGTCCTTCGGTGACGTCCCGACCGGTGGTGTAAGTCCAGGCCACTGACCGCGTGGGTGATCACGTGCGAGGGGCCATCGTGTGATGGTCAGCGAGACCACGCCAATGGTTCTCGCGGAAGGACACAGCACACGATGACCCTGGACCAAGTCTGCCCTGCTCGAGGTGCTGGAGGCACTGAAGGCCGCCGAAGTTGATGACCGGATCCGGTCGGCGGCCACGACGATCTATCCGGCGTTGATCGAGGCCGAGCTCACCGCGGTGATCGGCGCCGCCCCGCACGAGCGCACCGACGCCCGAACCGCCCAGCGCAACGGCTCCCGGCCACGGACCTTGGCCACAACGGCCGGGGACCTGGAGCTGCGGATCCCGAAGTTGCGGGCCGGGTCGTTCTTTCCGTCGCTGCTGGAACGGCGCCGGCGGATCGACCAGGCGCTGTTCGCCGTGGTGATGAAGGCCTATCTGCACGGCGTCTCGACCCGGAAGGTCGATGACCTGGTGCGGGCGCTGGGCGCCGATACCGGGATCTCCAAATCCGAGGTCTCCCGGATCTGCGCCGACCTGGATGGGGAGGTCGCGGCGTTCCGCGACCGCTCCCTGGCCGAGCAGGCGTTCCCCTATGTGTTCCTGGACGCGACCTACTGCAAGGCCCGGGTCAACCGGCGGGTCGTCTCCCAGGCCGTCGTCATCGCCACCGGTGTGGCCGCCGACGGGCACCGGGAGGTGCTCGGCTTCGCCGTCGGCGATTCCGAGGACGGCGCCTTCTGGACGGCGTTCCTACGCACGCTGAAGGCCCGTGGGCTGGCCGGCACCCAACTGGTCATCTCCGACGCGCACACCGGGCTGAAGGCCGCGATCGGCGCGGTCCTGCTGGGCGCGGCCTGGCAACGCTGCCGGGTGCACTTCATGCGCAACGTGCTCGCCCGCGCCCCGAAAGGCAACAGCGAGATGGTCGCCGCCGCGATCCGCACGATCTTCGCCCAGCCCGACGCCGAACACGTGCGCTCCCAGCTCAACGTCATCGCCGGCATGCTCGGCCGCCAGTTCCCGCAGGTCGAAGCCATGCTGCGCGAGGCCGAGGACGACCTGCTCGCCTTCAGCGGCTTTCCCGTCGCGCACTGGAAGAAGATCTGGTCGACCAATCCGCTGGAACGGCTGAACAAGGAGATCAAGCGCCGCACCGACGTCGTCGGCGTCTTCCCCAACCCCGCCGCACTGCTGCGGTTGGCCGGCGCGGTCCTGATCGAGGCCCACGACGAATGGCAGGTCTCCGACCGCCGCTACCTTTCCGAAGGATCCATGGCCCTGCTCGACCGACCCGCCCCGGCCAAGGAGGTGGCGCAGCCGGCCCTGATCGCGTCATAGTCAACCCACCGCTGACCAACACGGTGAGAACTACATCCACCACTCACCGGGACGTCACCAGTCCTTCAGCGAGATTTCCCGCGCGATCGGTTATCCGCCGGGCTCGATCTTCACGGTGGTCAAGCAGACCGGCGGCTACGTGCCTCGGCCCCGAAGACGCCGGCCTCAAGCACTGGATCTGGCCGAGCGGGAGGAGATCTCCCGCGGCCTGGCCCGGGGTGACTCGCTGCGCCAGATCGCCCGCGCACTGGGCCGGGCGCCGTCGACGGTCAGCCGAGAGATCGCGCGCAACCGTGGGCGGCGCAAGTACCGGGCCGTGGACGCCGATGATCGGGCGTGGCGGCGAGCCCGCCCGAAGGCGTGCCTGCTGGCGCGCGACCCGGCGCTGCGGGCCTACGTCGCTGCCAGATTGGCCGACGACTGGTCACCCGAGCAGATCGCCGGCGTGCTCGCCAGGGACGCCCCGATCGGGACCGGAGTGCGGGTGTCGCACGAGACGATCTACAAGTCGCTGTTCGTGCAATCCCGCGGCGTGCTGGCCAAGCAGCTGCAGCAGACCTGCGCTCCGGCCGCCCGACCCGGCGGAACATTCACAACACCGTGACCGGCCAGTGGCGCTCCCAGATCAAGGACGCGGTGTCCATCCGCGAACGACCGGCCGAGGCCGAGGACCGGGCCATCCCCGGGCACTGGGAAGGGGACCTGCTGCTGGGCCGGCACTGGACCCAGATCGCAACCGTGGTCGAACGGTCCACCCGGTTCACCGTGCTGGTCGCCCTGGACGGACGCGACATGGCCACCGTCACCGCCGGACTCTCCCGCACGATGAGCAGGCTGCCCGAGCAGGTGCGCAAGTCGCTGCCCTGGGACGGAGGCATGGAGTTGGCCGACCACACCACCCTCACCTCCAACACCGGCCTGGACGTCTACTTCGCCGATCCCCGCAGCCCCTGGCAGCGCGGCACGAACGAGAACACCAACCGCCTACTTCGTTAGTACCTGCCCAAGGGCCAGAGCATGGCACACCTGGCACAGGACGACCTGGACGCGATCGCGGCGAAGCTGAACTCACGCCCCCGCAAGACCCTCGACTTCGACACCCCGGCCGATAGGCTCGCCGCCACACTGTTGCGCTGACCGGTTGACTCCGCCGCGGCCTTCTCCGCATCGATCACATCGCAGCGCTCGCTACGGCTGCGTCCGCGCAAAGAAGGCCGCGGCTGTTTTTCAGGCACTCATTCTCCATCCACAGCCGGCGGATCTCGTCTTCCATTCCCTCGAGGCGGGCGGGCTCCAGGGGGCCCAGGTCCGGCTCCGGTTCAGGGTTCTCGCGACGCCAGATATCCACCCAGTCGCCCAACGTTCCCTCATTGATCCCCGCATCGCAGGCGACCTCTGCAATCGGCTTACCGGTCTCGAGCAACATCTGTACGGCTTCGGCCTTGAACTGCGACTGAACTTCCTCCGCTGCTCTGGCATGGACAGATCCTCTCAGGTCAGAGGACGTGTCCAAGATCGTTCGTACCCCCACGGCCGCTTTCGGAGAGACCAGGCGGATGTATCACCGAGCCGCCCTAGCACTCTCCATCACAAGCGTTGCGAACGCTACGCCACCAAGGGAGCGCATATGTGCATCAAGATCAAAGACGACGCCCTGATCATTTTCGAGGGGCCACGGCGGCTTCAGTGGCAACATGTTGGCTCGGCTTGGCGCCTGACCGGGCTGTGGCCGACGGCCCCCGATCGGCTCCTGGTGGATCGCTACGTCGACGCGGGGCGTCCGATACTCGTTGTGCTCGACCGTGAGCCCTCCGTCGTAATCGCATTCGTCGAGGAGGTGCCGGAGGTCCCAGACGGAATAATCGTCCGGGGCTGCGACAACGGATTGATCGACCTGGAAGTGCCGATGCTCGACTGGCTGCCGGGGCCGCTGCGGAGCCGAGGTGCCGCCCTCGCACGGCAAGCGGCGTTGGCCGAGCGTGCGACTCCCCTGTATGCCCTCCCGCCGTTGCTGGTGGATATGGCGCCCCCTGGCTCGCCCGTGCGATTCGCGGTGCGGACCGGGACGTGTGCGGTGTCGACCGACAGGTTGCTCCACTCTGTTGTTAGAGACCTCTTCGACAAGGGTCCCCGCGACCCTGCTGCAGGGTCCATGGGCATTGTCGACGCCGCCGTTGTCGCCCCCGGCGGGGCAGAGACCGCGTGAGTATCCGCACGGCGATCTTCGCGCTGACCGCACTTCCACATCTGCGCTTCCGTTAGTTCGGCATCCCTCGAGCCCACTGGATCTGTGACCCACGAGCCGCGAGAGCCGTATGCGGAGGTCGCGCACAGGTCGCTTACACATCCTCGGCACTTCCATTATCCCGCGATCTTGAGCAAGGCAAGCTTCGAGAGAGACGTATCACGGGTCCGCGGCTGCTCTCTGATTGGTGACAGGAACGTCCGCTTTGAGGAGGAAATCCATGCACGCGATCACACAACGCAGGTTCGAAGATCCCGGCAGGAACAGCGCTGATCGGCTGCGGACGATCAGCGCAATCTATGACCTGCCAGAGGTCCTCGACAGCGACGAGGTCATTGTGCTGACCCGCCGGGGATCCCCCTGCCTCCACGTCCGGCTGGATACGATGCACGCTCGCACCGGGGCCGGACAATGAGCCGCGCAGCCGTCCTCTGCGGGCTGGGCGCCGTGCTGCCGCCGAGGCGGGTCACCAACGAAGAGCTGGCGGCGCGACTGGACACCACGCACGAATGGATCCACAGCCGCACCGGGATCAGTTCCCGACATGTCGTCGGCCTCGGGGCAGCGACCAGCGACCTCGCCACCGAGGCCGGCAGAAGGGCCTTGGCCTCCGCCCAGGGGGACGTGAACAGCGTGGACATGGTAGTGCTGGCCACAGCGACGCCGGACCACCCGCTCCCCGGCACGGCACCGGCCGTTGCGAGCCGACTCGGCCTGACGGGCGTTCCCGCGTTCGACGTGGCAGCCGTCTGCTCTGGGTTCATCTACGCGCTCGCTGCGGGCGCGGGCGCGATCTCCGCCCAGCTGGCCGACCGCGTCCTCGTCTTGGGGGCCGATGTGTTTTCGACGATCGTCGACCCGGATGACCGGGAAACCGCTCCGATCTTCGGCGACGGTGCGGGAGCGGTCGTGTTGCGTGCGGGAGACCCAGCCGAGGACGGCGCGCTTCTCGGCTTCCAACTGGGCAGCGACGGGACCAACGCCGGCCTCATTCAAGTGCCGGGGGGTGGCTCGCGTGAGCGTTCCGGCGGGCGGCGGGTGGACCCGGCTGAAATGCACTTCTCGATGCAGGGCCGCGCCGTATACCGTCACGCCATCGCGCGGATGAGCGAGTCGACGCGTGCGGTGCTAGAGCGAGTCGGGTGGGACGTCACCGATGTCGATGCGCTGGTAGGCCACCAGGCCAACGCACGAATCCTGACCGCTGTCGCCGACGCCGTCGGGGTCCCCCGGGAGCGGGCCGTCATCGCCATCGAACATGTCGGCAATACCTCTGCGGCCTCCATCCCCTTGGCCCTAACCCGCGCGGCCACCACGGACGGGCTGTCTCGGGGTGACCGTGTGGTGCTCACCGCCTTCGGCGGTGGGCTGACCTGGGGTTCGAGCGCGCTGACGTGGCCGGACTTCAGCCGCGTCGAGGCGTACGCGGTCGAGCAGGCCGGGATACCAGCGCAGTCAATAACAGGGTGACGTGATCGGCCGGCTGCGCTCGTGAACTTCTTCAACATCGACGAGACGTTGTTGGCCATCCCAGACCCCCCTGCTGCTTCCTCGTTCGGGATCTCACGAGACTGCACTAGGACCCGCTCCGTGGCGGTAGCCGCATTTCGTCGACTCGTCGGTGATCTCAGGGCGCAAGCGCCTGTATCACTGACCCGCAGTGTCCGCTCTATACACGTGGACGGGCAGTAGAGGTTCGAATGCCGCCGCCCCCAGACCGGCCCTCTGGGGACAACCAGAGGCCTCACCATCTGCTGGTGAACGTGCCACCCATGGAGGTACACATGACCGAGCCGAGCTTCACCGCCACTCCCCGTGAGGTGATGGAACCAAGCATGTGCGCAAACGTTGCCATTAATGTGCTATGCCTGATCGGCGACCGCTTCGCCGGCTTTGCGGAAGCCCGGAACCAGGCGTTGACCGTATCGCAGTTTGTGGCCGGTCTACGGTCGGGCGCTTACGACCAGTGCACTCTGCCACTCGTCCTTGTCTGCGGTCAGGGGGTGACCGACTACGAGCGGTCCCGAGTAGGGCATGAGTTGCAGCGTCGGACGTTGCCCGTGCCGGTCACGCTTGAGAACGGCGCCGAGGAGCTGTGCGTACACGCCGAGGTGCACAAGTACCGTGAGCCTAATGTGCTGATCGCCGGGCTGCACCGAGTGGACGACACCACGTTCAGGGCCAGTCTCCGGCTGCACAATGACAACGAGCTGCTGCTGGATCACCAGACCGGACAACACGTGCAGGGCATCGTGGTCATGGAGGCGGCGCGGCAGATGTTCCTCGCTGTCAGCGAGCGCTACTACGTGTCGCTGTGGCCCAAGCGGGACTTCTACTACGTCATCCACTCGATGAACACCAACTACCGAAGCTTTTTGTTCCCGCTGCCCACGGCGATTGAGTACCGGGTGGCCGAGGCGAAGCTGAACAACCCAAGGCGACTGGGCTTCAAGTGCGACATGGATCTGCTGCAAGCAGGAACAGTGGCCGCGTCGACCCACGTGTCCTTCACCGCACTCGACCCCGCTCTCATCAAGAGCAAGGAGGACTCCATGGCCAGGCGAGCCCTCGACACAGTCACCGCGGGAACGGCTTCGCCGCTTTCTCACGTGGCATGATGAGTGCGAAGGCGTCCAGGGCCGGACAGCCCTTGCTCGGCGTTTTCAGCGCCCCTGTCATGGCATTTTTCGACGTCGACGAGACGCTCATCTCTTGCAAGAGCATGTTCAGCTTTCTCTACTTCTACCTGCAAGCGGGCGGAGAACCGGCCAGTACCTACTACCGTCTGGTCAAGCCGCTGCGGGTGATGGCGCCAATTCGGTCGCGCAGCGACGTGAACCGCGCGTACTACCGGCTGTACCGAGGGGAAGCGGTGACTCGGTTGGCGAGGACCGGACGCGACTGGCTCCGGACACAACTGGAGGACCCGCAGTTCCTATTGCCCGCGGCTGCTGAGCACGCGGCTCACCGAGCCCGCGGCACCGAAACTCACTTGGTGTCCGGATCGTTCTTCGCCTGCCTGGATCCGTTGGCCGAGCTGGTCGACGCGACGGCCAGCCACGGCACACCGGTGATGATTCACCGCGGTCACCTCACTGGTGAGGTCAACATCCCTATGATCGGTGAGGAAAAGGCACATAAACTCACCGCCGTGCGCACCGCCGCGCGGGTACCCAGAGCTGGTGTCATTGCTTACGGCGACGACCCGAGCGACCTTTTCATGCTGGAAGCCGCTGGCTTCGCGGTGGTCGTCGGCGACAATCCGCGGCTGATGGCAGCCGCCAGTCAACACGGCTGGAGACGCCTGCCGGGACTGTCCGAATGCAGTCGACTGACCGCGCCGAGGACCTAAATCTCATGGGCGCCCGCAGCGCTGACCTTCCAATCGAGCCGCCAAGTCGGACTCGCGCCCGTCTGAGCGAGTCACGGCCGGTAGGCAGTTCCACTCACCAACCGCCTCAAGGAGGCCTTTCCATGGGTACATCTTTGCTAATGCTGACTGAGGTCATCTGCAAGGACGGCGAGCAGCTTCGCTGCGCCTCGGCCTGGGCTGCGGCAAGCCCGACCACCACTGACCGGTCGTATTACCGCGCCCTAGACGACAATTCGGTGCTCGAGCTGATGACCGTCGCTCCGAATACTCTGGTGAACCAGCTCAAGCCGGACCGGCAACGGCTTGCCGCACAGCTAGCGCCCTATCTGACCGGTGACTTCCGGCGGCAGCTGCTGCGCTTTGTCGAGGCCCCCAAGGAGGCCGCCACTCCGACGCCGCAGACCCCGTACCTCCAACTACGTCACATTGAGGTACCGCTCGAGCGGCTTGGGGAGTACCGCGACTGGCGCGACCGCACCATCTTCGACGTCGTCCGGCGCTCCCCTCAGGTCGAGGAGTTCGGCGCTTACCACACGCTGATCAGCACGGAGCCAGGCGTGATGTTCGTCTCCGGCTTCTCCTGTGACGTCGATAAGTACATGGCGGTGTTCGACTCCGAGGAGTACCGCGACATCATCCGCCAGGCCGGCCCGCGCTATATCACCGGGGAGCGGGGCCTCTACACCAAGATGTACTCCCACGTGGTGGCGGCATGAACAGGTGGGACACCAGACGCGTCGAGCTCACCGATCAGCTGGCTGTGGTCAGCGGCGCCACCGGTGGCATCGGGCGCGCGGTGGTCGCCGCCCTCGCCCACCGGGGAATCAAGGTGGTGATGCTCGGCCGCGACATCGAGCGGTTGCGCACCACCCGGGACGACCTCTACCGCCAACTGCCACCGGACGCCTCGCTACACATCCGCGAGGTGGACATCAACGACACCGCGTCGGTGAACCCGGTCATCGCCGAGGTCATCCGCAGCCTTGGTCCGGTCCAGATCCTGGTGCATGCCGCTGGCGACGGACCGCCCGCGCCGGTGCTCGAGACGTCCCTCGAGGCCTGGCGCACGACGATCGAGGTAAAGCTGCTGGGAGCCGTTCGGCTGCTGCAAGCCGTTGGCCCCGCCATGACGCAAGCCAAGTCTGGCAGCGTCATCCTGGTCAACGGCGCATTCCGGGTGCAGCCCGACCCCATGTTCCCGATCAATAGCGCGGTCAACGCGGCCCTGGGCGCCCTAGCAAAGGCCACCTCGCAGGACCTCGGACGCTCGGGAGTGCGGGTCAACCTGGTCGACCCCGGAGTGACCAACACCGCCTTGTGGTGGCAGACCGTCGAGGAGCTCGAGGCACGCACCGGCACCAGCGGAGACACCATCACCAAGGCGGTACTGGACACCATTCCGCTCGGGGTCATCCCCGAGCCGAGGGACATCGCCGAGGCGGTCGCCTTCCTCGCCGGCCCCGCAGCCCGCCTGATCAACGGCGCGGTCATCACCGTTGACGGCGGCGCCTCCAGGTCGTTGTAGCCAGTCCGGCCAACATCAACGCCAGTTCCTCAAGGAGGTCAGTCATGAGTCCCCCGAGGCACGCCCTCACCCCATCCATTGCATCACTCCGGTGGGGTGGTTCCCCGGTCATCTCGGCGAAGCATGCTGCCGGTTCCCGCGCCCGCGCCCACGTCGGATGGAGCGCGGTCGTCGCCACGTTGACCACTTGCTTCGCGGTGTCTTCGGTCTACCTGACGCAGGTCGCCTTTCCGCAGATTTCCGCCACGATGCAGGTCAGCAACGTTGAGGCCCGGTATGCATTTACCGTCGCCAACATCTGCTACGCGCTGGCCTTTTTCATCTTCGGCCCGATCTCGGATCGCTTCCAGCCGCGCGTCATGGCCGGCGGCGGATGCCTGGCTCTGGTGGGGCTTCTCGTTGCGGGCAGCGCTATCCGCGATTTTACCGCGTTCCTGATCGTCGTCGGCCTCGCCGGTGTGGCGGCGGCCGCCGTTCCGGCGGCTATGTTCACCCTGCTACCCCGCATGGCCCCACCCGGATGGCTAGGAACCTTCTTCGGGATGATCATCGCCGCCACGGTGGCCGGGGTCACCCTTGGCCGGTCGTTGCCGGGACTGGTGGACGGATGGCAGTCCGCCTTCACATTGCTCGCCGCGCTGCTGGTCGGCTCTGTCTTACTCCTGCTCACCCTGCCCGGGACCGGAGAGCGCGTCGCGAGCCGGGACGGCCTGGCCAAGGTGTATGCGCAGTCGCTGCGGATCTGCCTGACCGCGCGGGTAGCCCGGCTCCTGGGTATCGGCCTGTTCCTGTTCTTCGGGTACCTGGGCACGACCACCTTCCTCACCCTGCGCCTCACACAGGCCCCCTTCGGCTACACCTCCACCCAAATCGGCCTGGTCAGCCTGATCGGGCTTGTGGGAGTGCTCGGGGCGCCGGTCGCGGGGGCGACCATCCGCCGCGTCGGCCCGAGCCGCGTCGCGACGGGAAGCCTGCTGCTCGTGCTGCTCGGGCTGGTGACCCTGACCGCGGCCGGCGAGACCGTTCTGGTCCTCATCGGTCTGCTGCTGATGTTCCTCGGGGTGTTCTCCTGCCAGCCGGCGGTGCTTGCCCTGCTCGCGGGTGTGGTGCCGGCCGACCGGCGAGGGATGGCCGCCTCCAGCTACTTGCTCGTTTGCCTGCTCGCCGGCGGCGCCGCCAGCGCCGCACTGGGCCCGGTGTGGCGCTTCGGCGGTTGGACGAGCGTGGCCGCGGTGGGCGCCAGCTGCGTCCTGATCGCGGCGCTCCTGGTTCGGTTGGCCAGTCGCCGAGATACCGCCATCGCTGTGAGCCCACCACTGCCGACTGAGGCACCACCGGGCACGAGGAAACGAGGGTGAACACGAGTAGGGAGCGCGAGTCATGAAGCCGCAGGAGTACGAACTGAGCCTCACCACGCAAGGACCGCTCTACCCGCCCAGTGAGGTCCTGGATCCCGACGGCAACTTCCTCGTCATCGGCAAGATCCTCACCCGGGCCAACGACGGGACGATTACTAGCCACTGGGGCTCCGCGGTCGTCGCAGCGGACACCCAGGTCCCCCCCTTCGGGGAACTGCTGCCCTACCGCATCCTGCGCGACCTCGACACCAGCCCGACTGGTCCGGACGCCTCGACGGTGTTACACACCCTGCCGCTACCGCTACCGGCCACCAACTACCCGATGCTGTTCGCTCCTGAACAGTGCCCCCAGGCTCACCAGCTCATTAGGCCCAGCTACGCATTCCACGAAGTGCCGATTCCGGACTTCCACGAGGCTCTGCGCCGTCCCGAGGTCCAGCCGGTGACCCTGGGCCACTGGTTGCAGGCCACCGGGGAACTGAGCGTCGAGATCCTGCCTGGTGGCAGCAACGCACGGTTCACCTGCTTGCTCACCGGCCTGATCCCCAACAGCCTCTATACCTTCATGTCTCTCCGGGCTCACGATCTGGACCCGGACGGCCCCACCCGCCCCCTGCCGCTAGGCGTTCCCAACGTGCTGGTGACCGACGAACAGGGCAACGGCAGCTTCCGCACAGTCCTGGTCAACCCATTCCCGGCTCCAGAAACCCCCGGGGCCAACAGGGTGGTGAACGTGATCCTGCTGTGGATGAGCTACCGGCAGAACTACGCAGGGGCAATCGGCCAGTTCGGGCTCGGCGGCGACGTGCACGCCCAGCTCAAGCTGAAAGACCCCGGCTTCTTCGAGCTCGTCACCCGGGCCTGAGCAGCCAACCCGTCCATCCGCAGACCATAATCAGGAGAACTGTCGTGCCCATCATAAACGTGACGACCTGGCCGAACCAGAGCGACGAGAAATGCCGCGAGCTGGCCGCGGAGCTGACCCGCGCCTACCACGAGGTCACAGGGGCCCCGCTGGACCGCATCACCGTCTACATCCAAGAGGTACCGAGGAACCGCTGGGCGGAGGGCGGTGTCCTCGGCTCGGAACCCGACTTCGCCCACCGGAGCCGCGCCGCCGGCCCCACCCAGTCCCGCACCTGACAAGACCCATGGAGTGGGCCGGTCACCGCGACCAGGGGCTCGGGCCGCCGCAGCGGCCAAACAGGAGAAGACTCGTGCACGGCAGGACCTACCCGATCGACGTCCGGGAGAATTACTGATGCCGCCCACACCGTCGCAGGGTCACGACCGCTACGAGCGGGGCTGGCAGCTGCTGGCCCAAGTCGCGGGTGAGAGGCAGCCGACTGTGCTCGACAGCCTGCAGGACGTCGCCCCCGATCTCGCCCGCTACACCGTCGAATTCGGTTACGGCGACATCTACGCCCGCCGCGGCCTCGGCCTGCCCGAGCGGCAACTGGCAACCGTGGGCGCACTGGCCGCGCTTGGCAACGCCGCTCCCCAGCTGAGGTTCCACGTCCTAGGTGTACCGAGCCAGGACGTTGGTGACGGGCGTCGGGCTTGAACGAAGGAGAACCTCCGAGTGGGGTGTGGCTTGTCGAAGGCCCAACACCTGCTCGGAGGTTCTCGTGTCCCACGGTAATGCC
>JAODNJ010000022.1 GCA_025465155.1 Frankiales bacterium | reverse complement strand
CGTCTAAGCTCCGAAGCGTGACGATCGCACCAGCGCCCATCGTGAGCCGGCCCAGCCCGGCTCGGACGGTCGAGAAGGGCTCGCGGCTGAGCAACCTGCTGCGGACGACCGACCACAAGACCATCGGCCTGATGTACCTGGTGACGTCGTTCGCCTGGTTCATGGTCGGCGGCGTGATGGCGCTGCTCATGCGTGGCGAGCTGGCGGTCCCGGGCCTGCAGTTCCTGTCGCCCGAGCAGTACAACCAGCTGTTCACGATGCACGGCACGATCATGTTGCTGTTCTTCGCGACGCCGCTCTTCTTCGCGTTCGCGAACCTGATCATGCCCTTGCAGATCGGGGCGCCGGACGTCGCGTTCCCGCGGCTGAACGCGTTCTCCTACTGGTTGTTCCTCTTCGGCAGCCTCACGGCGATGTCGGGGTTCCTGACCCCTGGCGGGGCCGCGGACTTCGGCTGGTTCGCCTACACGCCGCTGTCCGACGTCACGAACTCGCCGGGGGCAGGCGCGAACCTCTGGATCGTGGGCCTGGCGGTCAGCGGCCTCGGCACGATCCTCGGTGGCGTCAACTTCATCGCCACGATCGTGTGCCTGCGGGCCCCGGGCATGACCCTGTTCCGGATGCCGATCTTCACCTGGAACGCGCTGGTCACCAGCGTGCTGATCCTGCTGGCCTTCCCGATCCTGACGGCGGCCCTGATGGCGCTGCTGGCCGATCGCAACCTCGGCGCGCTGGTCTACAGCCGGCAGAACGGGGGGGCGATGCTGTGGCAGCACTTGTTCTGGTTCTTCGGCCACCCCGAGGTCTACATCATCGCGCTGCCCTTCTTCGGCATCGTCACCGAGGTCATCCCGGTGTTCAGCCGCAAGCCGTTGTTCGGCTACAAGGGCATGGTCGGCGCGACGCTGCTCATCGGTGCCCTGTCCCTGACCGTGTGGGCGCACCACATGTATGCCACCGGCGCGGTGCTGCTGCCGTTCTTCTCGTTCCTGACCTACCTGATCGCGGTGCCGACGGGGATCAAGTTCTTCAACTGGATCGGCACGATGTGGCGCGGCCAGATGACGTTCGAGACGCCGATGCTGTTCTCGATCGGGTTCATGATCACCTTCCTGCTCGGTGGCCTCACCGGCGTCCTGCTGGCCAGCCCCCCGCTGGACTGGCACGTCTCCGACACCTACTTCGTCGTAGCGCACTTCCACTACGTCGTCTTCGGCACCGTGGTGTTCGCCGCCTACGCGGGCATCTACTTCTGGTTCCCGAAGATGAGCGGCCGGATGATGGACGAGCGGCTGGGGAAGCTGCACTTCTGGCTGACCTTCATCGGGTTCCACACCACGTTCCTGGTGCAGCACTGGCTGGGCGCGGAGGGCATGCCGCGGCGGTACGCCAACTACCTGCCGAGCGACGGCTTCACGACGCTGAACACGGTCTCGACCATCGGGTCGTTCATCCTCGGCGCCTCCACGCTGCCGTTCCTCTACAACGTGGTGAAGTCCTGGAAGTACGGCCGCCTGGCGCTGCGGGACGACCCGTGGGGCCACGGCAACTCGCTGGAGTGGGCGACGTCCTCGCCGCCGCCCCGGCACAACTTCGTCGAGATCCCGCGGATCCGCTCCGAGCGCCCCGCCTTCGAGGCGCACTATCCGCACCTCCTCGACCGGCTGCAGGACGAGGCGCACGTCGGCAATCGGCACAAGCCGTACGGCGAGATCAGCGAGGTCGTCCCGGGCAGCGGGGCGCGCCAGGGCCCGAACGACCCCGACCCCACCTGATCTCACCGGCGATCGCCCGTGAACGCCCCGTCGGCTCGAGCCGGCGGGGCGTCCGCGTTCCGGGCATCCGGCGGGGTCCGCCGGGCCGCTGACAGACGGGCGACAGGCGGTGCGGCACCATGGCCGGGTGCCGCTCGACCCCACGCCCCGCCCTCTCGATGCCCGCCGACCGCCGACGCCCGGCGCGCTGCTCACGGTGACCGGCGTGGACCGTCCGGGCGTCACCGCGCGGCTGTTCTCCGCCCTGAGCGCCGCCGCGGACGGCGCCCCGGCCGTGGAGGTCGTCGACATCGAGCAGGTCGTCGTCCACGGCCAGCTCGTGCTCGGGGTGGTGATCGCCACCCTTCCGGCAGAGGAGCGTCCGGCGGAGGACGAGGGAGCGCTCCTGGCTCGGCTGGGCCGGCTCGCCGACGAGGTATCCGGGGCGACCGGCGTGCAGGTCCGCGTGGAGGCGGCCACGGGCCCCGAACCGGGCACCGGACGGACCGGGCGGCCGCACCACGTGATCCTGCTGGGCCGTCCCGTTCCGCCGGACGCCGTGGCCGGGGCCGCGCGGGCGATCGCCGGCATCGGGGGCAACATCGACGCCATCCGGCGGCTCTCGGACTACCCGGTGACCAGCTTCGAGCTGACCGTCTCCGGTGCGGAGTCCACCGCTCTCCGCACGGCGCTGGCCGAGGTCTCGGCGGCCACGGGAGCCGACATCGCCGTCGAGCAGGCGGGCCTGGCGCGGCGCGGCAAGCGGCTGATCGTCCTGGACGTCGACTCGACGCTGGTGCAGGGGGAGGTGATCGACGAGCTCGCGGCCCGGGCGGGGCGGGCCGCGGAGGTCGCCCGGATCACCGCCGCGGCGATGAACGGCGAGCTGGACTTCGCGGAGTCGCTGCGGGCCCGGGTCTCCGCGCTGGCCGGGCTGCCGGTGGACGTCCTCGACGAGGTGCGCGAGCACCTGGAGCTCACCCCGGGGGCCCGGACGCTGATCCGCACCCTGCAGCGGCACGGCTTCCGCTGCGGCGTCGTCAGTGGTGGTTTCAGCCAGATCACCGACCCGCTGGCCGAGGCGCTCGGCCTCGACTTCGCCGCGGCCAACACCCTCGAGGTGGCCGGGGGCCGGCTGACCGGGGGTCTGGTGGGGGAGATCGTCGACCGGGCGGGCAAGGCGCGGGCGCTCGTCCGCTTCGCCGCCGAGTACGGCGTTCCGCTGGAGCAGACGGTCGCGGTCGGCGACGGCGCCAACGACCTCGACATGCTCAACACCGCCGGCCTCGGCATCGCATTCAACGCCAAGCCCGTGGTGCGGGAGCAGGCGCACGCCGCGCTGAACCAGCCCTATCTGGACGCCGTCCTCCAGGTCCTCGGCTTCACCCGCGACGAGGTCCTCGACGCCCTCTGAGTGCCAGATTGGCCATTTCGGCACCCGGTCGGTGGTGACGAAATGGCCAATCTGGCACCTGTGGACAACGGCGCTTCGCCGTCCGCGGATCGGCGAGGCTGACCGCTGTGTCCGGAACCAAACAATTGCTGCCCGGAGTCTTCGTCGGCAGCCACGCGATCGCCGAGGGCTTGCTGACGCGGGGCCAACTCCGGAGGCGGGGTTACCGACGGGTAGTCCAGGGCGTCTACGCCGATCCGGGGCTGGCGTTCGACCACCGGCTGAAGTGCCAGGGCGTCACGTTGCTGCTGCCGGACGGCGCGGTGATCGGCGGCCACTCCGCAGCCGCGTGGTTCGGCGCGCCGTTCGCCGCGGCCGGCGACCCGGTCACGGTCCTCAGGGCCGAGGACGTGCCGTGGAAGGGACCGCGCGGCGTCCGCGTCCACCAGACGACGCTCCGGCCGGACGAGCGCACCGTGGTCGACGGTCTCCCGCTGAGCTCGGCGCTGCGGACGGCCTGGGACGTCGCGGCTCTGGAGCCCCTCCCCGTTGCGGTCGCTGCACTCGACGGGATGGTCCGGGCCGAGTCGATCGGCTTGCCCGAGCTCCGGGTCATGGCCGCCCAGGGCATGGGCCGGTTCGGCGCAGCCCGGGTTCGCCGTGCCGTTCCCCTCGTCGACCCCCGGGCGGAGTCCGCGCCCGAGTCGCGGGTGCGGGTGGCTCTCGTGCTCGCGGGGCTCGCGCCGGAGCCGCAGTACGAGGTCCGATCCGGTGGCCGATTCCTGGCTCGGGTCGACTTCGCCTGGCCGGAGGCCCGGGTCGCGCTGGAGTACGAAGGTGCCTACCACTTCGAGGACGGGCAGATCGTTCGGGACGAGGAGCGAATGTGCCGGCTGCGCGCCGCCGGCTGGATCGTGATCCGCATCAGCGCCGCTGACCTCCGCGACCTCGAGGCGGTCGTCGAGAAGGTCCGCGGCATCCTGGTGGCCCGCTGACGAGGTGCCGAAATGGCCATTTCGGCACCCGGCGGGTGGTGCCGACATGGCCATTTCGGCAGTCAGGGGCGGGGGACGGAGCCTTCCAGCTGCACGCCGGCGGTGCGGAGCTGCTCGAGCGCGGCCTCGGTCGAGGCCTCGGCCACGCCGGCCGTGAGGTCGAGGAGCACGCGGGTCCTGAAGCCGTTGCCGACCGCGTCGAGCGCGGTGGCCCGCACGCAGTGCTCGGTCGCGATACCGACGACGTCGACGGCGTCCACTCCGCGCTCGCGCAGCCACTCGGCCATCGGCACGCCGTCGGCTCTCCCCTCGAAGCCGGAGTAGGCGGCGGCGTACTCGCCCTTGTCGAACACGGCCTCGAGCGGGGTCCGGTCCAGGTTCGGGTGCAGCTCCACCCCGCCGGTGCCGACGACGCAGTGGGCCGGCCACGTCTCCAGGAAGTCCGGCTGCTGGGCGAAGTGGCCCCCGGGGTCGATGTGGTGGTCACGGGTGGCGACGACGTGGTCGTAGCCGCCGCGGTCCGACCGCAGCCGCTCGGTGATGGCCGAGGCCACGGTGGCGCCCCCGGCGATGGCGAGGCTGCCGCCCTCGCAGAAGTCGTTCTGCACGTCCACGACCAGCAGTGCGCGCGTCATGCCCAGCTCCTCACTCCGTCACGGTCTCGAGCGCCGGCTCCCCGCGGGAGAGCGCGAACGCCTCCGGCGGGAGCTCGGCCAGCGCCCGCCGGTGGTGGGCCCTGGCCTCGGCCAGCGCCTCCCGCGGGAACATCTCCTGCAGGACCTTCCCCCCGCGGACCAGCGGCACCACCAACGGTCGGTCCCCCTCGCGGGCGAGGACGTCGGCGCTGGTGACCACCTCGGCCGTCGC
>JAODNJ010000578.1 GCA_025465155.1 Frankiales bacterium | reverse complement strand
CTTTGCTGGCGTCGTAGGGACGCGGATGGAATTGGCGCCAATGGGCCATCGCCTGGCGAATGGCTTCGGCGCGCCGAGCCTGGCCGGTGGCCAGGTAGGCGGCTTCGAGTCCCAATGTGTCGTATTTGTTTTCGGCGATGTTTTCTTCGTGGGTCGCCGTTTCATGGGCCGCCCGCACTGCCTGTTCGGCTTGCAGCAGGTCTTCGGCGAGCCGTTCCAGCACCTGCTGTTGCAGCAAGAATTTATCCATGACGAAAGGTAGGCATCTTGAACAAGCGGGAGGCAGGTCTTGATTATGAAGGGCTCGACCAGCCTTTGACGCTTCTGTTGGCTGCAGGTTAACTTCAGCTATGGGCCCATCAGCGCCGTTCGCCGCCTGTCCCCAACGGCAGCAACCAGTCTGAAGCGAACATTGAACGCAGTCATTCCAAAGTCGACTGCGGCCGACACCAGCACTTCGGACTTCTGCTTATCCACCGCCCGTCTCTCACAAAAGCCCAGTAGTACGCCCCCGCACATCCATCTGCAATCCGCCGCAGCCGTCGAACCGCCAACCCACAGCCGCACTCATCGTGCGCAGGGCGTCGGGTGCTCCCCGCAGCGAAATAAAGGCGGAGCCCGAAGGGCGGGGGACATTCGCGGAGGGGAGTACCCGGCGGCCTGTGCACACGCCCCGAACGAACGAACGAAACTAGCGAGCGAGCGCACGCAAGCCCCGCGAACGCCAAGACGTGATCCGCATTTTTGCAACACCTCAGCGCCACCAGAGCCCCTGCCAAGCCCCCGCTCGCAGTGCTTTCTTTCACAGACTGCGCACTTTCAACCGCAGCGAAAATGACGACCGCAATCCTTGGTATGCACGTCACCGCTCGCCCCTTGCGGCGACCCGAAACGCAGCCCGGATTTCATGCCTGCAACGCAGAAGTCTCTGGCAGACTGACTCGAAACCGCGCGCTTTGTCGCGGTTGCAAGGAAGCCCGCTCATGCCCGTCTCTTCGCGTTGGAAAGTCGATCTCTTCCCGGTTCTTCTTGTGGGACTCGCCCTCTTGACCACCAGCCTCGCCACCCCGACTGCCCATGCCGCCGAAGCAACGCCCGCGAACGGCGCGGTGCGCACGCTGATCATCGACACCGACCCCGGTGCCGACGACGTGATCGCGCTGCTGTTCGCCATGGCATCGCCCCAGGAGTTGAAGATCCAGGCCCTGACCACCGTGGCCGGCAACGTGCCGCTGGCCAAGACCTCACGCAATGCGCGCCTGGCACGCGAATGGGCGAAGCGGCCCGACATTCCGGTGTATGCCGGTGCGCCGCGCCCCTTGCTGCGCACGCCCATCTACGCGGCCGACATCCACGGCAGCGAAGGCATCACCGGCGTCAAGGTGTACGAGCCGAGTCAGCCGCTGGCCGAAGGCAACGCCGTCGACTACCTGATCCGCACGCTGCGCGCGGCGCCCGACAGGAGCGTGACGCTCGCGATGCTCGGGCCCGAAACCAACCTCGCGCTCGCGCTGACCCAGGCCCCCGACATCACCCGCGGCCTGCGCGAGCTCGTGCTCATGGGCGGCGCGCATTTCAACGGCGGCAACATCACGCCCACGGCCGAGTTCAACGTGTTCGCCGATCCGCACGCGGACGAGATCGTGCTCAAGAGCGGCGTGCCGATCACCATGCTGCCGCTGGACGTGACGCACAAGATCCTGACCAGCCCCGAGCGCATCGCCAAGCTGCGCAACATCGGCAACCAGGCCGGCAAGACGGTGGCCGACATCCTCGACGCCTACGTGCAACACGACATGCAGTACTACGGCCTGACCGGCGGCCCGGTGCACGACGCGACCGTGATCGCCTACCTGCTGCAGCCGTCGCTGTTCAGGGGCAGGCAGGTGAACGTGGAAGTCGACAGCCGCGAAGGCGTGGGCTTCGGCCAGACGGTGACCGACTGGTACGGCGGGCTGAAGCGGCCGGCCAACGTGAACTGGATTTCCGAAGGAGATGCACAGGGGTTCTTCGACCTGCTGACGCAGCGCATCTCGCGCCTGCCCTGAGCCTGGGTCGCCCTGGGTCGGCCCCATGAAAAAAGCCACGCTGTGATGCAGCGTGGCTTTTGTCTTTGTGCCGCAGCAGATCAGTGCTGCAGGATCTTGTTCAAGAAGTCCTTGGTGCGCGGCTGACGGTTCTCGGGGTGGCTGAAGAACTCGTCCTTCGGGCAGTCTTCCAGGATCTTGCCGCCCACGTCGATGAAGATCACGCGGCTCGCGACCTTGCGGGCGAAGGCCATTTCGTGCGTGACCACCATCATGGTCATGCCTTCCTTGGCCAGCGCCACCATCACGTCGAGCACTTCGCCCACCATCTCGGGGTCGAGCGCCGAGGTGGGTTCGTCGAACAGCATCACGATCGGGTCCATCGACAGCGCGCGCGCAATGGCCACGCGCTGCTGCTGGCCGCCCGAGAGCTGGCCCGGGAACTTGTCCTTGTGCGCCATCAGGCCCACGCGGTCGAGCATCTTCAGCCCGCGTGTCTTGGCTTCGTCGGGCGTGCGGCCCAGCACCTTGATCTGCGCGATCGTGAGGTTCTCGGTCACCGACAGGTGCGGGAACAGCTCGA
>JAODNJ010000562.1 GCA_025465155.1 Frankiales bacterium | reverse complement strand
CGGTCACGGCGTGTTTACATGGGCCCCGGCCGTCCCTCGGGGCGGCCTGTCCGTGTCGTCCACCGGAAGTCAGGTGCATGAGCTCGCTCGACCACGACCGCGTCCTCGACGACGGGTCGACGGCCCGCCGCGCAGCCGCTCCCGCAGCGGCCCCGGCGGTCCTCCCGGCACCCCGGGGTACCCGTCGCTCCACCGAGGAGAAGGCTCCGGTCAGGCGAACCCGCACCGCCGCGTCGCGGAAGACGGAGACCCCGACCCGTTCGACCGCGACCGCCACGTCGACTCCCGCCCAGGGTCCCGCCCCGGTGAAGCGGCCGAGCCCGGCTCCTCGCGTCGTCGCGGTGGCCGAGGAGCCGGTGACCCAGGTCGTCCCGGTCGTCGAGCCGGCCGAGGGGTTCGAGCCGCTCGCCGTCCCCGCGCCCGAGCGTCCGGGTGCCCGGCGCAGCCGACTGCACCGGCTCGTCCCCGGCACGCGGCAGCGGCCGGCGGTGCTCCTGGCCGCGGCGCTGGTCGGGGCGCTGAGCGTCGGTCTGTTCCCGGCCGAGACGGGCGCCATGGCGCGGGCAGCCGAACCCGCCGGCCACACGCTCAGCGTGGCGCATGCCCTCGGGCTCACCGCCAAGGGCTCCGCCGCTCCGTCCACGCTGGCGGCCGCCTCCGACCTGAGGCTGCTGGCCGTCAGCCGGGCGCAGCGGCAGGCCGAGGAGGCCGCCGCGGCCCATGCGCAGCAGGCGGCCGACCAGGTGGCCGCGCAGGCCGCCGCGCAGGCGGCCGCCGCCGCCGCCGAGGCCGCCCGGCCCAAGGCCGTGCTCCCGGTCAACGGCGCGGTGCTGACCAGCGGCTTCGGGATGCGCTGGGGAACCCTCCACGCGGGTATCGACTTCGCCGCCCCGATCGGCACGCCCGAGTACGCCGTCATGGACGGCGTGGTCCTCGAGGCCGGCCCGGCGAGTGGCTTCGGCCTGGCCGTGTACATCCAGCACGCGAACGGCGACGTGACCGTCTACGGCCACATGGAGCAGATCCTCGTCCGCACCGGCCAGGTCGTGCACGCGGGCGACACCGTCGCCCTGCTGGGAAACAACGGCCAGTCGACCGGGCCGCATCTGCACCTCGAGGTCCACATCGGTGGCCTCAACGGCCAGAAGGTCGACCCGGTCCCGTGGCTGCGCGATCGCGGGGTTCAGATCGGGACCCCGCCGGTCGGCTGACGGAGCGCCGCCGGAACGCCGTCTCGCTGACGACGTCCCCTGACGCACGTTGGGGCGGGGGTCGTCGCGCGTGGGGCACACTTCGTGCTGTGCGGAGGCGCGCGGGCCGGGAGGACGGCCGATGAGCCGGTCCAGGGGGCACGGGCACGGCCATACCCACGGGACGATCACCGCGACCGCCGCCGCGAGCCAGCGCGGCCGGCTGGCGATCGTTCTCTGCCTGTCGGCACTGGTCCTGGTCGCGGAGCTGGTCGGCGCGCTGGCATCCGGCTCGCTGGCGCTGCTGGCCGACGCCGGACACGTCGCCACCGACGTCGTCGGGATCGGACTCGCGCTCGGTGCCGTGACCCTGGCCCAGCGGCCGCCGAAGGGGCGGCGCACCTTCGGCTGGCAGCGGGCCGAGATGCTCGCCGCCGTCGTCAACGGTCTCCTGCTCTTCGCGGTCGCGGCGTATGTCGCGGTCCAGGCCATCCGCCGGATCGGGGAGCCGCCCGAGATCGGCTCCGGGCTGATGCTCCTCGTCGCCACCGGCGGCCTGCTGGCCAACCTGGTGGCCCTCGCCCTGCTGCACCGCGGGCGTGCGGGCTCGCTCAACGCCCGCGGCGCCTATCTCGAGGTCCTGGGCGACGCGCTGGGGGCCCTGGCAGTGATCGTCGCGGCGGCGGTCATCGCGCTCACCGGGTGGACGCCCGCAGACACCGTTGCCTCGGTGGCCATCTCCTGCCTGGTCCTGCCGCGGGCGGTCTCCCTCCTGCGCGAGGCCGGCGACGTCCTCCTGGAGGCCGCTCCCCGCGGCGTCGACATGGAGAACGTGCGCACGCACATCGTCGGGGTGGACGGCGTCGTGGGTGTGCACGACCTCCACGCCTGGACGATCACCTCGGGGCTGCCGGTGCTCTCCGCGCACGTCGTCGTCACCGACGAGGTCCTGCAGGACGGGCACGGCGGCCGGGTCCTCGACGCGCTGTGTGCCTGTCTCGGGGACCACTTCGACGTCGAGCACTGCACGTTCCAGCTCGAGGCCGGCTCCCATGCCGACCACGAGGCGCCCGTCCACGAGTGAGCCGCCCACCCCGGTCCGGCGTCCGGGTCCGAGTGGGAGAGTGGTGCGAGGGAGTTCGGGGACGAGGAGGTGGCGGTGGACCACGCGCACCAGATGGGCATGTGGGTTCCCCCCGCGCCGCCGACGTGGGGGCGGCTGTTCCGGATCCACCTCGACGGCAGCTCGATCCTCGCCGTCGTCGCTGTGCTGGCCCTGCTGGCCTACCTGATCGGGCTGGTGCGGCTGCGCCGGTCGGGCGTCACATGGCCGTGGTGGCGCACGCTCTCGTTCGCCGCCGGGGCGGTCTCGCTGTTCGGTGTGACAGGAACCTGGCTCAACGGCTACAGCATGGTCCTGTTCAGCACCCACATGGCCCAGCACATGGTGCTGTCGATGGTGTCGCCCCTGCTGCTGCTCTGCGGTTCACCGGTCACCCTGGCGCTGCGGGCCCTGCCGCGCGGCAAGGGGACGGCGGGCGTTCCGCGGGCGCTGCTGCTCGACGTCCTGCACAGCCGGGCGGCGCGGTTCCTGTCCCACCCGCTGTTCACCCTGCCGCTGTTCCTGGCCAGCCTCTACGGCGTCTACTTCACGCCCCTGTTCGACGCCCTGATGAGCAATCCCGCCGGGCACGAGTTGATGCTCGCCCACTTCATGGTGACCGGCCTGCTGTTCTTCGGGCCGATCCTCGACCAGGATCCGTGGCCCCGGCGGATGGGCCACGGCGGCCGGATGCTCGAGCTGCTGGTCCCCATGCCCTTCCACGCGTTCTTCGGCATCGCGATCATGCAGGCCGGCTCGCTGATCACGCGGACCTTCGCGCATCCGCCGGCCGGCTGGGGCGTCGACCCGCTCGCCGACCAGACCACGGCCGGCAGCATCGCCTGGTCGTTCGGTGAACTGCCGACGGTGCTGGTCCTGGTCATCGTGCTCGGTTCCTGGATGAGCTCGGAGGACCGGCGCGGACGGCAGATCGACCGCATGGCCGACCGCACCCAGGACGCCGAGCGCGAGGCGTACAACGCCCGGCTGCGGGCGATGGCGGCCCGCTCCGAGAGCTGACCCCGTCCCGCCCCGGGAACGGCAGCGCCCGCGCCCCCTGGGGGACGCGGGCGCTGCCGGCTGGGTCGACGGATCAGCCGGCGTGCACCAGCGCGTCCGCGTCGGTCGGCAGGTCCTCCTTGGTCGCCTTGACCAGGACTGCGGCGACGATCGCGCCCAGCACCAGCAGCGCGGCCGCCCAGGTGAACGCGGTGGTGTAGCCGTGCACCTGGGCGGCGAGCCCCAGGGCCGGGTCCTTCGGATTCTTACCGGCCTTCACCGAGTCGGTGAAGGCGGTGGTGATCGCCGCGACCGAGATGGTGGCCAGCAGGGCCGTACCGATGGAGGCCCCGATCTGCTGGACC
Source organism: Frankiales bacterium (assembly GCA_025465155.1). GTDB lineage: Bacteria > Actinomycetota > Actinomycetes > Mycobacteriales > Geodermatophilaceae > Geodermatophilus. The sequence goes on along the minus strand of JAODNJ010000562.1, from coordinate 3,413 downwards.
GCCTGCAGGACTGCGCTGGCCGCACCGGCGTCGTGCGTGCCCGCCCCGACCAGGGCCAGGTTGGACAGCGGCACGAAGGTGAAGCCGAGCCCGAGGCCGAGCAGCAGCTGGCCCGGGAAGGCCAGGGACCAGAACGAACTGTGCACGCCCAGGAAGGACATCAGGTACAGCCCGCCCGCGGCCAGCAGGCCACCGACGACCATGAGCGGTTTCGGGCCGATCCTGGGCACGAGCCCACTGGCCGCCCCGGCGGACACCAGAACACCCAGGGTCGTCGGGAGCGAGGCGAGGCCGGCCTCCACGGGCTTGTACCCGAGCACCTGCTGGAAGTACAGGCTCAGGAAGAAGAAGGCCCCGATCAGCCCGGCTCCGACCAGGGTGGACGTCAGGTACGCGCCGCCGCGGTTGCGGTCGAGCACCAGCCGCATGGGCAGCAGCGGGTTCTCGACCCGCAACTCGACGACGACGAACAGGGCGACCAGCAGGGCGCCCGCGCCGATGAAGAACAGAGCCCACGGTTCGGTCCAGCCCGTGGCGGTGCTGCCCGTGGCGGCGTTCTGCTGCGAAGCCTGAGCGACCCTCGTGAAGCCGTAGACGAACGAGGTCAGCCCGAGGGTCACCAGCACTGCCCCGGGCACGTCGTAGGTGGAGTCACCGGGGGCCTTGCTCTCCGGCACGAACGGGATCGCGGCCGCGATGGCGACGATCGCGACCGGGATGTTGACCCAGAAGCACCAGCGCCAGTCGGCGTACTCGGTGAGCACCCCGCCGAGGAGCAGGCCGACGGCCGAGCCGCCGCCGGCGATCGCCCCGTACACGGCGAAGGCCTTGGCCCGCTCCTTCGCGTCGGTGAACAGCACGGTGAGCAGCGCCAGCGACGCCGGGCCGAGGAGGGCGCCGAACGCGCCCTGCGCCGCCCGGGCGATGAACAGCATCTGCTCGTTGACCGCCAGCCCGCCGACGGCGGAGGCGAGCGCGAACCCGGCCGCGCCGACGAGGTAGGTCCGCTTGCGGCCCCAGAAGTCGGCGATGCGGCCGCCGAGCAGCAGGAAGCCGCCGAAGGTCAGGGTGTAGGCGGTGACGATCCACTGCTGGGTCGCCGCGCTGATCTTCAGGTCCTTGGACACCGAGGGCAGCGCGATGTTCACGATCGTCGCGTCGAGGATGATCATCAGGACGGTGACGGCGATGACCGCCAGCGCCAGCCACCGGCGGGGGTAGGGCTCGTCGTCGGAGAGAGCCGCGCGCGGTGCGGCGGCTGTGGAGTCAGTCACGGGGCGTCCTCGAGAGTCGTGCGGATGGGCCCGTCGCCGGGCCGAGTGAGCAACGTAGCGGGCTGCGATCATGGCGTCGTGCCCGTTTCGCTGGTGTTGACCTCGGACACGCACGTTCCTCAGCGGTCACGTGACCTACCTCATTCCCTGTGGTCGGCGATCGATGCGGCCGATGTGGTGGTGCACGCCGGGGACTGGGTCGACGTCGCGCTGCTCGACGAATACGAGCGCCGGGCCGACACGCTCGTCGCCGTGTACGGCAACAACGACCACGGCGCGCTGCGCGAGCGGCTGCCCGAGGTGGCCCGGGCAGAGATCGAGGGCGTCCGCATGGCCGTCGTACACGAGACGGGTGACAAGAAGGGACGCGAGGAGCGCTGTGCGGCCCGCTTCCCGGATGTCGACGTCCTGGTGTTCGGGCACAGCCACATCCCCTGGGACACGACCGGTGCCACCGGCCTGCGGCTGATCAACCCCGGCTCGCCGACCGACCGACGGCAACAGCCGCACGGCACGTTCGTGACGGCGGTGGCTGACGACGGGCAGCTGCGCGACGTCACCTTCCATCCCGTTCCACGGCGGCGATGAGCCCGCTGCAGGCCCTGCCGCCCCGTGCCGTGGAGGTGCTCGCCTGCCCGGTCTGCGGGGCGGCGCTCGCGGCCCTTCCCGGCGACGCCGGCCTGCGCTGCGCCGGTGGCCACTCGTTCGACCGCGCGCGACAGGGGCACGTGACCCTCCTGGCGCCGGGCTCGCGCCCGCCGTCCGGCGACTCGGCGGAGATGGTCGCGGACCGGGGCACCTTCCTCGACGGGGGGCACTTCGCGGGGGTGACGGCGGCGCTGGCAGCCGCCGTGCTCTGCGACGGCGCCCCTCCCCGGACCGTTCTCGACCTCGGCGGCGGAACGGGGCATCACCTCGCCGCCGTCCTGGATGGCCTGCCGGACGCGGTGGGTGTGGTCCTCGACTCCTCGCGCTATGCCGCGCGGCGGGCCGCCCGGGCGCACCCGCGGGCCCTGGCCGTGGTCGCGGACACCTGGCGGCGGCTGCCCGTCCGGGACGCCGTGCTGGACCGGGTGCTGGTCGCCTTCGCCCCGCGCAACGGGCCCGAGATCGCCCGCGTGCTGCGGCCGGACGGGCGCCTCGTCGTCGTCACCCCTGCTCCTGACCACCTGTACGAGCTGGTCGGGCCGCTGGGGCTCCTGCGCGTGGACCCCGACAAGCCGGCCCGGCTGGCGGCCTCCCTGGAGCCCTACCTCGACCGGGTGGCGTCCGGGCGGCACCGGGAGGTGCTCGCACTGGACCGGGCGGCCGTCCTGACCCTCGTGGGCATGGGGCCGCACGCCTGGCATCTGGCGCGGGGGGAGGTGGAGACGGCGGTGGCGGCGCTCCCCGCGCCCGTACCCGTCACCGTCTCCGTCGAGGTCGCCACCTACGCGCCGGCCCGGACCTGACGCGAGGGAGGGCCCGGCCATCCGGCCGGGCCCTCCCTCGGTCTGCGGGCGCGGGCGTCAGCGGACCGCTGTACGGCCACGGCGCCCCGTCGCCGCGACGTAGATGCCGAGCACGATGATCGCCCCGATGATCGAGCCGATGATCCCGGACGTGCCGATCTCGAACCGGTGCGGGGAGAACAGCAGGCTTCCCAGCAGGTTGCCGACCAACGAGCCGACGATCCCGAGCACGATCGTCATGCCGACGCTCATCGACTGCTTGCCCGGGATGACGGCGCGCGCGACGAAGCCGGCGATGAGCCCGACGACGAGCAGCACGATGATGTTCCAGAGCAGATGCACGGGGACCTCCTAGGTTGACCGGCCACAGGGCTGGCGGACCGGCCGCCACGACGCTGGGATCTCCAGAGCCGAGTCGTGGATTCCCCCGGTGATCATGGTCGAAACGCGGCACGGTTCCCGCCGTCGGCCACCGCACCACCTACCTCGTGGCGTGACGCCGTGGCGTCCGGCGGCTGCTCGGCGTGCCTGGCCGCTCCGTGACGAGGTGCCTGAGGGCACCGTCTAAGCTCCGAAGCGTGACGATCGCACCAGCGCCCATCGTGAGCCGGCCCAGCCCGGCTCGGACGGTCGAGAAGGGCTCGCGGCTGAGCAACCTGCTGCGGACGACCGACCACAAGACCATCGG
>JAODNJ010000559.1 GCA_025465155.1 Frankiales bacterium | reverse complement strand
CCGGCCGAGCCCGTCGCGCTGCCGCGCACCAGGGACGGCAGGTCGTCCTCGTCGCCGAAGAGCTGGTCGCGGATGAAGGTCCTCGGGTGGTAGCGGCGCAGGTCGAGGTCGCGCAGCTCGGCGAAGTCGTCACCCAGGGTCTCGTCCATCTGACCGCGCACGTCGCTGATCGCGGTGCGCAGCTTCTTGAGGCCGGCCGCGGCGTCCTTGGCCAGGGTGGGCAGACGTTCCGGGCCGAAGATGAACAGCGCGGCGAGGGCCACGACGAGGATCTCGCCCCAGCCGATGGAGTTGAACACGCCGCGCTCCCGTCAGGTCCGGCCGCCACCGCGGCCCGTCTCCCAGGGTAGGGCCGCCGGGCGCCGAGCGGTCAGGCGGTCGCGAGCGTCGCCTGGATCCTGGTGGACGATCCGTTACGGACGACCTCGAGCGTGACGGTGTCCCCCGGCTTGTGCGCGTCGACGGCGACCTGCAGCTCCTCCGAGCTGCCCACGGCCTTGTCGTTCACCGCGATGACGACGTCCTGCTCACGGATCCCGGCCTTCGCCCCCGGCCCGTTCGGTTCGACGTTGAGCACGAGAGCGCCGTCGCGGCTGCCGTCGGTGACCGAGCGAGTGTTGACGCCGAGCGTCGCGTGCACCGCCTTGCCGGTGGAGATCAGCTCCTCGGCGACGGCGCGCACAGTGTCGATCGGGATCGCGAACCCGAGGCCGGTTGCGCCACCGCTGTTCCCGGACCCGCCCGCGGCCAGCATCGCGGTGTTGATGCCGATGACTGCGCCGGTGGCGTCGACCAGCGCGCCACCGGAATTACCAGGATTGATCGGTGCATCGGTCTGCACGGCGCTGATCACCGCATTGGTGTCGCTGCCCTCCCCGGACAGCCGCACCGGCCGGTTCAGTGCGCTCACGATGCCGCTGGTGACCGTGCCGGCCAGGCCCAGCGGCGAGCCGATGGCCACCACCGGGTCACCGACGACCAGCTTCTTGGACTCGCCGAGCGAGGCGGTGACCAGCCCCGGCTTCTCGACCTTGATGACGGCGACGTCGCTGGCGGGGTCGCGTCCCACGATCCGGGCGGGCGAGCCGCTCCCGTCGGAGAAGATCGCCCGGATCTCGGCGCCGTCGACCCCTGCCGCGGCCGAGATGACATGGTTGTTCGTGACGATGTAGCCGTTCTTCCCGTCGACGACGACGCCGGACCCGGTGTCACCCGAATTGCCGACGCGCACCTCGATGGAGACGACCGCGGGCATGACGCGTGCGGCGATGTCCGCGACCGACCCCGGCCGGCGGGTGACGCCGGGACTCACCGCGGAGAGCTGGGTGGACCGGTGAAGGGGGCTCTCGCCCGCCGTCCGGGTGAGAAACCAGCCCACGCCGCCACCGATTGCCCCCACGAGGACCACGGCGAGCAGCACCAGCACCGAGAGCCGAACGGAAAGGTCGCGGACGCGCACCCGCCGGCGACCGGCGCCGTCGACGACGATGGGCCCGTCCTGCGCCTCCTCGTCATAGACCGCCGGAGGCCCCAGCGACGCAGCCGAGGCGGGGTCACGCCAGGGATCGGAGGGGGCGTCGGCCTTCCACCACGGCCCGCTGGCCGTCCGCCGACGGCCGGGGCGGCCGCCGGGAGGGTCCTGCAGCCCACTGGCACCGGGCGCCGGCGCGAAGGCCCGGAGCACCGTCTCCGGCGGTGGGGGCGGCAGCCGCCGCTGCGGAGGCGCCGGCCGGTCGCCGGCGAAGCTTCCCTGCACGGTGTCGGGCCGGCCGAAGGCAGCCTGCTGCCCCGGGGTCGGCAAAGGCGTGCGCGGAGCGCGGGCAGGCGCCTGGCCCGGTACCGCCTCGAAGGAACCCTGCTGCCCGTCCGGACGCGCGTAGCTCGCGTCCTGCCCCGGCACCGGGCCGGAGCCCTGCGCGGACGACGGAGGCTGCTCCCGGCGAGGACTGCGGTCGGCCGGGGTGCTCAGTGTCCGCCGCCCGTCGCCGGCCCGGGCCGAGCGGCCTGGTCGCCCACGGAGACGGTGCGGACGACCGGCGGCACGATGGAGGTGTGCGGCTGCGGTACGGAGGAACGGGCAACCGGCCCGGACGGCGAGGGCGAGGCGTCGCCGGACGGCAGGGTCAGGCTGAGCGCCACCACACCGACGCCGAGCACGGCGACCGTGCCGACGATGCCGCGGCGCAGCCAGCGCGCCTGGTCGGGCCGCAGGACGGCATGCGCGGGCTGGAGCGGCACGGACCACGCACCGGTGGAACCGGTCACGGTGAGCTCGCCGGGACCGGCGCTGAGGGTTCCGCCGCCACTTCCGGGCACGTCGGCCGTGAACGGGATCGCCTGCAGCCGGGAGAGCAGATCCCCGGGGACGGCGACGTCGGCGGAGCGGTGCAGCGCCTCCTTGGCCTCGCGCTGCGCCTGCACCGCCAGGCGGCACTGGGCGCACCCGAACAGATGCTTGGCGGCGCGGCCGGCGGGCCCCGAGGACAGCTCGCCGTCGACCAGGGCGGCGATCGCCTCCTGCGCGAGATGGCTCTCGGGAATGGTCACGATGCCTCCTCGTTGGCGGATGCCGGTCGGCGCGGGGCCAGGTGGGCCAGGGCTTCACGCAGCTGGACGCGGCCGCGGTGGATGCGGCTGCGCACCGTGCCGAGCTTGATCCCCAGGGTCGCCGCGATCTCCTCGTAGGTCAGCCCCTCGATGTCACACAGCACCA
>JAODNJ010000480.1 GCA_025465155.1 Frankiales bacterium | reverse complement strand
TCGAGCACGGTGAGTCGGCGGACGACGTCCGGCGCGTCGAGCGCCATCCGGTAGGCGACCCGGCCGCCGCGGTCGTGGCCGGCGACGTCGAAGCGGTCGAACCCCAGGTGTCGCATCAGCCCGACGCCGTCGGCAGCCATCGCGCGCTTGCTGTGATTCGCGTGCTCGGCGTCCGGCTCGGGGGCCGAGCTCTCGCCGTAGCCGCGCAGGTCGGGGGCCACGACCGTGAAGCGTTCCGCCAGTGCGTCCGCGACCGCGCCCCACATCAGGTGCGTCTCGGGATAGCCGTGCAACAGGAGGAGCGGCGGCCCGGAACCGCCCTGCCGCACCCGCAGCGACACATTCCCCACCGTCGGCCGCGACAGGGTGAAGCGCTCGAAGGCCCGCGCCGGCGTCGTGATCATGTCCTGGGTCTCCCGCCTGTGCCGGCCCGTCAGGACGTGAGGGTCGCCAGCGGCTGGCCGATCTCGACGATGTAGGTGGAGAGCATCCGGCCCGTCCCCGGGCCCAGGTCGCGGGCGTTGTGCGGCGTCCCGGGCGGGATCAGGAAGCCCTCGCCGGCGCGCAACGTCCTGGTCGGCCCGTTCCGGATCATCATGTCGACCGTCCCCTCGACGATGTAGCCCACTTCCTCACCGGGATGGGTGTGCCAGCCCGACTCGACGCCGACCGGGATCTCGGTGAGCACCTGGACGATCTCCCGTCCCGGGATCGACGACGGCCCGCGCTGCACCTCGGTGCGCTTCAGCTTCCCGGCCAGCTCGTCGGGAGCCGGCCGCGCACCGCCGATTGTCGCTTCGGACACCACGGCCGGGTCTCCGAGGTCAGAGGACGGCCGCGGCGGCAACGGTGCGGGCCGCGGCACCGGTCAGGGTGCCGAGCGCCTGCACGATCACGTCGGCGACGATCTGCGGCCGCGAGATGAAGATGACGTGCGAGCCCTCGGCCTCGGTGATGGTGGCCCCGGCCCGCCCGGCCATCGAGCGGACGACGTCGGCGCCTGCGGCTGTGTCGCCCGTCGCGACCACCGCCCAGGACGGCAGCGACTTCCACGCCGGCGGCCCGTTCGGCTCGACGAAGCCAAGGACGGAGACAGGGCGCTGGGTCGCCGCCATGTCGGCGGCCTGCTCCTCGGGCAGGTCGGCGGCGAACACCCTGTGGAACTTCGCCGGGTCGATCGAGAACTCCCCGACGGTCTCCGCGCCCTGCCCGGTCGGGTACTGGCGCTCCACCAGCGCCGTGTTCAGGACGCTGTCGGTGGAACCGTTCTCGATCTCCAGCAGCTTCTCCCCCTCGTCCGGGGCGAACGCGGCGACGTAGACCAGCCCGACCACGTTGCCGGCCTTGGCTGCCGCGTTGCTGAGGATCGCCCCGCCGTAGGAGTGACCGACGGCGAGCACCGGACCGGGAATCTGCGCGAGCGCAGTGGCGACGTAGGCGGTGTCGGCGGTGATCCCGCGCAGCGGATTGGAGACCGCCTGCGCCGAGATTCCGGCGGCCCGAAGGCGGTCGATCACCCCCGCCCACCCAGAGCTGTCGGCGAAGGCGCCGTGCACGAGAGCGACGGTGGGGACGGGGGTGGCGTCGGCCATGGCGTGTTCTCCTCGGGAAGGGGTGCGGCGGGCCGGTTCAGCGGGCGAGGAAGGCGAGCAGGTCGGCGTTGAACTCCTGCTCGTGGGCGCCGGTGAGCCCGTGAGGGGCCCCGGGGTACACCTTCAGCGTCGCGTCCTTGACCAGCTCGACCGACTTCAGCGCGGCCGCGGCGATGGGCACGATCTGGTCGTCGTCCCCGTGCAGGATCAGGGTCGGGACGTCGACGGCCTCGAGGTCCTCGGTCAGGTCGGTCTCCGAGAACGCCGCGATGCAGTCCAGCGCCGACTTGATGCCCACGGACATGGACTGCAGCCAGAACTCGTCCCGCTTGCCCTGGGAGACGGTGGAACCGGGCCGGTTGGCGCCGTAGAAGGCGGCGGACAGGTCCTTGTAGAACTGCGACCGGTCGCCGGCGACGCCTGCCCGGATCTCGTCGAAGGCGGACTTCGGCAGCCCCTCCGGGTTGGCCTCGGTCCGGAGCATCAGTGGCGGGATCGCGCTCAGCAGCACGGCCTTGGCCACGCGGGCGGTGCCGTGGTGGCCCATGTAGCGGGTCACCTCTCCCCCGCCGGTGGAGTGCCCGACGAGGACGACGTCGTGCAGGTCGAGGTGCTCGATCAAGCCGGCCAGGTCGTCGGCGTACGTGGTGAGGTCATTGCCCTCCCACGGCTGGGAGGACCGACCGCCCCCACGCCGGTCGTGCGCGATGGCCCGGTAGCCCGCCGACGCGACGAGGTTCGACTGCGGATCCCAGGCATCCGACGTCAGAGGCCAACCATGGCTGAAGACGACCGGCTGTCCGCTCCCCCAGTCCTTGAAGAAGATGCCGACGCCGTCCTTGGTGGTGTACATCCCCATGGCTTCTCCCGATGCTCGCCCGCCCCGTCCTTCGCGTGCCCCTCGGCCTGGGACCCGTCGGCGGAAGGTTCGTCGCATCGGGAGGAGCAGCGCATCAGTCAAATTGCTGCTCGAGACGAGCCACGCCGCCGTCAGCCGTCCTGGCTGACGAGCGGGCCCGGTGTCCGGCCGCGGGTCAGATCACGCCGTGGTGCTGCAGCAGCCGGAAGGCCACGATCCCCGGCACGACCGGCAGCCAGAACGTCAGCACGCGGGCGACGAGGGTCGCGGCGATCGCGGTGGGCGTGGGGATCCCGATCGCGGTCAGCCCGGCCACCAATGCGCCTTCGACAGCACCCAGGCCGCCGG
>JAODNJ010000411.1 GCA_025465155.1 Frankiales bacterium | reverse complement strand
CCGGCCGCGGCGACCAGCAGCGCGCCCGCCTCCGCACGCAGCCGGATGAGGGTGTCGCCGGCATCGAAGAGCACGGCGCGCAGGGTCATCGCTCTCGACCACCGCTCGGGTCCGGTGCCGTGGCGGCGACGGCACGGAGTTCACCGAACAACAGGGCGGCGGTCTCCTCCCACGTCGGGACCGTGGTGGCCCGCCGTGCGGCCGCCCCTCCCAGCCGGTCCCGCAGTGCCTCGTCCTCGACGATGCGTCGCAGGGCGCCGGTGAGCGCGGCGACGTCGCCGAGCGGCACAACGAGCCCCTCGACGCCGTCCCGGGCCAGGTGCGGCAGGTTGCCTGCGGCGTAGCCCACGACCGGCAACCCGGTCGCCATGGCCTCTCCGTACACCGTGCCGTACGGCTCCCGTGAACTGGCGAGTGCGAAGGCGTCCGCGGCCGCGTACAGCGCCGCCACCTGGGCCACCGACACTGATCCGTGAACGACCACCCGCCCAGCCAGGTCGGGCCCGGCAAGCCGGGCACGCACGTGGGCGGCATAACCGGGGTCGGCATCAGGATCGCCGACCAGGTGGAGCGTCACCGCGCCGTCCGGCAGCCGGCTCACCGCCTCCAGCAGGTCGAGCAACCCCTTCCGCGCCACCCAGTTGCCGACCGACAGCAACGCCGTGCGCCGCCCGAGCCGTAGGTCTCCGGGCGGCCTGGTGGGTGCCGCCGCCACATCGCGGCCGGGCGGCACGACCCGGAGCCGCTCCGGAGGCAGCCCCGCGGCCCGCAGGTCCTCGGCGAGCGCCGCGCTGGCCGCCAGCAGCCGCGACGCCGAGCGGTAGGCCCACCGGTCGAGGACCGCCTGCGTCGCCGTACGGATCCGACGGTGGTCGATTCCCCCGGGTGGCTGGTGCAGGATCGCGGCGACCGGTGTGCGGAACCGCCGGGCAGGCAGCCACGGGCCCACGTAGCCGGCGGCGATGCTGTCGAGCAGCACGACGTCGGGGCGCTGCCGCGCCACCTGCCACAGCACCCACGGGCCGGCGGCGACCGGCAGCGGGAACGGCGCGACCGGCACGGAGACGAACCGCACCGTCGCCTCGAACCGGGGGGCGAGCGCGGCCATTCGCTGGTGATAGAGGTATCCACCGGTGAGCGTGCGGGGGTCGCCGAGCGTGATCAGCGAGACCATCAGGCCGTGCGGATCGTCCATGTCGCGCCCACCCCGTTCGGCGCAGACGGCCTGCTGGGCGGCGGTGAACGCTACCCGGTCGAGCTCGCCCGTGCCCTCGCTCGGCACGCGGACGTCGAACTGGTGACGTTCGGGTCCCGGCCGCGCGCCGTCCGGGACCCCTCCGGGCTGCTCGTCCGCACGCTGCGCCCGGTGGGTCACGGGCACGGGCATCCCGTGCACCCGTTCGCGCCGCAGCTGCCGTGGGCGCTCGACGGTGCGGACCTCGTGCACACCCACCACACCCGAAGCGCCCCGAGCCGGGTGGCGGCCGTGGCGGCGTGGCTGCGGGGGCAGCGGCTGGTGACGACCGACCACGGGCTCGGCGGCGGCGGCTGGCTCGGGCTGCTGCCGGCCATGTTCGACCGGTTCCTGACCGTGTCCCGGTTCTCCGCGTCGGTGCTCGGCGTTCCGGCTCACAGGACCAGGGTGGTCTATGGCGGGGCGGATCCGCAGCGGTTCTCCGCCGACCCGGCCGTCCGCCGCGACGGTGTGCTCTACGTCGGCCGGCTCACCCCGCACAAGGGGATCGACCGGCTGATCCGTGCGTTGCCCGACGGCGCCCGGCTCACGGTCGCCGGGACCGGCGGGCACGACGCCCGGCTGCCCGAGCGGGACTACCCGCTCCTGCTGCGGGAACTCGCCCGGGACCGCGACGTCACCTTTCCCGGTGCGGTGTCGGACATCGCCTTGCCCGCCCTCCATCGCGGCGCGGCTGTCTTCGTGCTGCCCACGGTCGAGCAGGACTGCTACGGCCGGTCCTTCGCCATCTCGGAGCTGCTGGGGCTCAGCGTGCTCGAGGCGATGGCGAGCGGGACACCGGTGATCGCCAGCCGTCTCGACGGGCTGCCCGAGGTGGTTCGCGACGGGGAGACGGGGTTTCTCGTGACGCCGGGTGACGTCGATGAGCTGCGGGACCGCGTCGCGTTGCTGCTCGGAGACGGCGCGCTGGCCGCGCGGATGGGGACACGCGGCCGCGACCTGGTGCTCGAGCAGTTCACCTGGGAGGCATGCGCGCAGCGGTGCCTGGGCGCGTACGAGGAGCTGCTCACACCCCCGCGTCACGCGGGCCCGGTGTAACCCCCGAACTCGGTCGGGGACTCCCAGACGCGCACGGCCAGCGTTCCCCCCGGTAGCCGGCCCAGCGCGTCCGCGAGCTCACCGTGCAGCCAGCGGGCGAACACCTCGACGGTGACGGCGTCCGCGTCGGCGGGCTTGATCCGTTCCAGGTCGGCATCCCGGACCTGCGCCGCCGCGCTCCGCAGCGCCTGTTCCAGCAGGTCGAGGTCGACGACCATGCCGCGCTCGTCGAGATCGTCGCGGCGGACGACGACGTCGAGCCGGTAGTCGTGCGAATGCCGCTCGCCCTCCGGGGGCGGCATGCCCGGCATGACATGGAAGGCGCGGACGTGCAGGCCTGTCCCGGTCTCGTACATGCGGCTATGGATAGCGCAGCGCGACGTGGAGCACACCCGGAGCCCGGCGGTCCAGCGCCTCGTAGGCCCGTGCCGCCTCGTCGAAGGGCATCTCGGTGGTCGCGAGTGCCGACAGCGGCAGCACGTCGAGGAGTTCGGTGGCGACACGACGCCGGCGCTCGACGTCCCACCGGCCGGCGAGGGTGGCGGGGATGGTCGACACCTGGCTACTGCGGATCGTCAGCCGCCGCCGGTGGAACGCCCGGCCGAGCGGCAGCCGGACCTCCTGCTCGCCGTACCAGGAGCCCACCAGGGCGGTGCCCTCGTGAGCGAGCAGGGGGAGGGCGTCGGCCAGAGCGGTGGCGGCGCCGGAGAGCTCGACGAGCAGAGGCACGCCGCGGGCCGGGAGACGCGACGGAAGATCCTCCGGGGCGGCCGCGGGAATGCCCAGCGACAGCGCCAGCTCCCGACGCTCGGCCAGCGGGTCGGCGGCCAGCACGACGGCGCCGGATCTCTGCAGCAGCAGGGCCGTGATGACGCCGACCGCGCCGAGCCCCAGCACCACGACCGTCTCGTGCGCCACGTGGCCCGCATCGAGGCTGAGCTGCAGCCCGGTCTCGACGAGCGGGAAGAGGGTTCCCGACCGTGGATCGGTTCCGGCAGGGAGCACCACGACGTCGGAGTGGGAGACGACGAACAGGTCCTGGTGCGGGTGGAACGCGAAGACCAGCGTCCCGGCGGGGACCGCCGCTGTGGAGCGCTCGACCCTCCCGACGCAGCTGTAGCCGTACGGGAACGGGTAGCGGAAGCTGCCCCCGAGCGACCCGATGCGCTCGTCCAGGGCAAGGTCCGGGTCCACCAGGCCGCGGTAGCAGAGCAGTTCTGTGCCGGTGCTGATGCCCGAATGCAGCGTCCGCACGAGCAACTGGCCGGGTGTGGGCTCCGGGACATCGACAGGCGCCAGCTCCACGCGACGCGGGGCGGCGAACATCAGTCGGCGAGCCAGCACGCCAGTTCGCCTCCCGGTGCGTTCGACCGCGTCTGATCCGGCCGCGCGACGGTAGCGTGCGTGGCCCCGTGAGCGCTTCAGCGAGGAGTCCGGCCGATGGTTGCTAGGTCACCGCAACGGGGCCGGTCGTCCGTCCGGGAAGTGGCGTCCGCACCGATCCCTACGGCCTACGGCCAGTTCGCTGCCCGCGCGTTCGAGACCTCATCGGGACACGTACACCTCGCGCTGGTGGTCGGCACGATCGGTGACGGCGGGTCGGTGCTGACCCGGCTGCACTCGGAATGCCTGACCGGCGACGCCCTCGGGTCGCTTCGCTGCGACTGCGGCGTCCAGCTGCGGTCGGCGCTCCGGACCGTCGCCGCGGAGGGGCGCGGCGTCGTGCTGTACCTCAACGGCCACGAGGGCCGCGGTATCGGGCTGGTGGACAAGCTGCGGGCCTATGTGGAGCAGGACGCCGGCGCCGACACCGTGGACGCGAACCTGCGGCTGGGGCTGGATGC
>JAODNJ010000405.1 GCA_025465155.1 Frankiales bacterium | reverse complement strand
GCCGTCCGGCCGCCAGGGCCGCGTACTGCGCGCCGGTGGCCACCAGCGACTTGCCGGATCCGGTCGGAGTGGCGAGGACGACGTTGGCGCCGCTGACCAGCTCGATCAGCGCCTCCTCCTGCGCCGGGTAGAGCGTGGTCCCGCCGGCGTCGGCCCACTCCGAGAAGCGGGCGAAGAGGGCATCAGGGTCGCCGCCGAGCGCCCGCAGGGACGTCAGGTCGGCGGGGTCGTCGAGCAGCGGGGGAGCAACGGTCGTGGTCATCAGGAGGAACAGCGTGCCGGACGCCTCAGGACTTCCCTCGTCGCCATCCACCGGATCCGCCCGATCACGATCCGGTAACGAGCACTCAGGCTCGGCATGACATGTGCCGAAAGCGGAGAGAAGGTGAACGCACGATGAACAGGAGGTGACGGGATGGGTCAACGGGATTGCCCGCGATGCCGGTGGGTCCCCGTCGTCGACGCGTCGGGCCGGCGTCGTCTCGAGATGCGCTGGCAGTTGCCGCCGGCCGCTCCGGCGCCGGCGTCGGCGTCGGTGGCCAGGGCCGCCTGACGCCCGGGCCGATCGGGTTCCCGGCCGTGCGGCCGGGGTAGGCGGGCGGGGCAGGACGGGCGGGTCAGCAGTGGCCCGCACCGTCGCCCCGCGACCCACCCCGGAGGACGTTCGTGTCGTCACCCCGCCCCGAGTCCCAGCCCGCGCAACAGCAGACCCCGCCCGGCACGCTGGGCGAGATGAACCCGAAGCCCGACCACGGGGAGAAGAGCTACCGCGGATCGGGCCGGCTGACCGGCAAGTCCGCCGTCGTCACCGGTGGCGACAGCGGCATCGGCCGCGCGGTCGCGATCGCCTTCGCCCGCGAGGGCGCCGACGTCCTCATCGCCTACCTGGACGAGCACGACGACGCCAAGGACACCGCGCGCTACGTCGAGGAGGCCGGGCGCAGATGCGTGCTGGTGGCGGGTGATCTCTCCGACCGGGCGCATGCGAAGACCGTCATCCCGAAGGCGGTCGAGGAGTTCGGCAAGGTCGACGTCCTGGTCAACAACGCCGCGTTCCAGATGACCCACGAGTTCCTCGAGGAGATCTCCGACGAGGAGTGGGACCACACCCTCGCGACCAACCTGACCGCGATGTTCGTCCTGACCAGGGACGCAGTCCCCCACATGCCCCCCGGCGGGTCGATCATCAACTCGTCGTCGGTCAACTCCGACATGCCCAGCCCGCAGCTGGCGCCCTATGCCATGACCAAGGCGGGGATCGCGAACTTCACCGCCAGCCTCGCGCAGATGTACGCGGAGCGGGGCATCCGCGCGAACAGCGTCGCTCCGGGTCCCATCTGGACGCCGTTGATCCCGTCGACCATGCCCGAGGAGAAGGTCGAGAGCTTCGGCAAGCAGGTCCCGCTCGAGCGGGCGGGGCAACCCGCGGAGGTCGCGCCGGTCTACGTGATGCTGGCCAGCGACGAGGCCAGCTACGTCTCCGGCGCGCGGATCGCGGTCACCGGAGGCAACCCGATCCTCTGACCGCGACAGTGCCGGAATGGCCATTCCGGCACCACGACTGAGGTGCCGGAATGGCCATTTCGGCACCTCAGAGAGCGGCAGCGAGGGCGGCGATCCGGTCCGGGCCGACCCGGCAGCAGCCGCCGAGCAGCCGGGCGCCGGAGTCGACCCACGCTGTGACGTCGGCGGCCTCGAACGTCCGGGGCCCGGTCCAGCGGCGTGCGGCGGAGTCCCAGCGCTCACCGCTGTTCGGATAGACGACGACGGGCTTCCCACTGTCGGCGGCTGCCCTGACCGTGGGAAGGACGACGGCCGGGCCGGTGCAGTTGGTGCCCACCGCGATCACCTCGGCGACACCCGCGGCCATCGCGAAGACGTCGGCGGCCGGCTCGCCCCGGCGGGTGCGGGGGACGCCGTCGCCGTCCAGCACAGTGGTGAGCGACAGCCACACCGGCACGCCCAGGCCGGCCGCCTCCGCCAGCAGTGCCTCGGCCTCGGCGGCGGCGGGCACGGTCTCGCAGGCCAGCACATCGGCTCCCGCCTCGGCGAGCGCGGCCATCCGTGGCCGGTGGAAGGCCCGCAGCTCGGCGACGCCGAGCCCGCCGCCGTCCCGGCCGCGCCACGCCGGGTCGGTGTACGCGCCGGTGTACTCGGACCCGTCGGCGAGGTAGGCGCCGTACGGACCGACCGACCCGGCAACCCAGGAATCCGGCGCCCCGCGACGGGCCAGTTCGACCGACCGGGCGATCAACGTGAGCGCCTCGGCCCGCTCGAGCCCAGCCGCGGCGAACCCCTCCACCGTTGCCTGGTAGCTCGCCGTCGTCGCGACCCGGGCGCCTGCCGCGGCGAAGGCGGCGTGCGCCGCGGTGACGGCTGCCGGGTCGTCGCGCAGGAGCCGAGCGGACCACAGCGCCGAACCGACGTCGTGCCCTCGCGCCTCGAGCTCCGTGGACAGGCCGCCGTCGAGCAGCACCGACCCGGCCGCGAGCGCGGCCGCGAGCGTCGGGCGGGACTCCACGCGCCCATTCTCCGTCGTGCGGGCGTCGCGGTCGGCCCGCAGGATCGGAGCATGGTCTTCATCTGGCGGGGTGGCGGACGGCGGCGGGGTCCG
>JAODNJ010000390.1 GCA_025465155.1 Frankiales bacterium | reverse complement strand
GACAGCAAGGCCGGGCTCGCCGGCAGGGCGCTCGACGGATCCGAGGAGGAGGTGTCGTCATCGGCCGACGTGCAGCACGAGGCGCTCGTCGCGTTGCTGACGGAGGCGTTGTCGGCGTCGCCGCGGCGACGCGCAGCCTCACGGACGGGCCACTGACCCAGGACGTTCGGGCCGGTCGGACGTGGCCCCTTCGGTAGGGCCTCCGGTGCTCGTGAGTGCATGGTCTCGTGGGTGCATGGTGCAGCGAGCAGGGAGGGGTGGGACGCACCTTCGGCGGGCCCCCGCCCTGCTGAACCGGAACCTCCTTCCGGCTGAGGCGGTGCGTTCAGCTCGCGGCGGCCATCTCGGCCAGGCCCTCGTAGCCCTCGGGGAGGCCGCTCTCCATGCCACTGGCCACGAAAGGCGCCGCGAGCCTCGAAGGAGTCGACGAGCGAGGTCGCGACCGGGCGCAGCCGTTCCCGGGTCGGTGGGGTGAGTTTCTCCACCGCGACGCCTGCCGGCAAGCCCTCGCAGGTGAAGGTCTGGATGACCAGCGGTCGGACGGCGAGCGTCGCGACCGGGTTCGACGAGTACACGGCGCGCCGGCGCGCCCCAGGTCGGCGTTCCTGTACGTACGCTGCTCGCCACACCAGCGGGTCGCCCCATCCGGGTCAGCCCTGCTGCGGGCGCCACCCCCTGCCGCGTGCGCGGGGGCTCGGTACGACGACGGGTCCGGGGGGACATGTCCGACATCACGGGGACGCGGCGCATCGGCGGTTCCGTGGCGGGGGCCGTGGTCCTCGTCCTGGTGCTGGCCACCATCCACATCGTGGGCACGACGGCGACCGCGTCAGCCGACACCGTCACGGTGGCCCAGGACTCGCTCCGCACCGGCTGGGACAACGCCGAGCCTGCCCTGACCCAGTCGCAGGTGGCGTCCTCCTCGTTCGGACAGTTGTTCTCCGCCTCGGTGGACGGCCAGGTGTATGCCCAGCCGCTGGTGACGAACGGTCTCGTCATCGCCGCCACCGAGACCAACAACGTCTACGCGCTGGACGGCAACAGCGGTGCCCTGAAGTGGAGCCGTAACGTCGGGGCCGCCTGGGATCCGTCGGTCATCAGCTGCGGCGACCTCGCCCCGCGCGTCGGGATCACCTCCACGCCGGTGTACGACCCGGCCACCGGCGCGGTCTACCTCACCGCGAAGACCGACGACGGCGGCAGCCCCACCACACCGAACTGGTACGTCCACGGACTGGACGTGACCACCGGCGCGGAGCGGCCGGGCTTTCCCGTGCGCATCGGCGGTGCCCCGTCCAACGACCCGGCTCACCCGTTCAACGCCATGACGGCTGCCCAGCGACCCGGGCTGCTGCTCCTGAACGGGGTCGTCTACGCCGGTTTCGCCTCGTACTGCGACCACGGCCCCTTCGTCGGCTACGTGATCGGCACGAGCACCTCCGGCAAGCAGACGGCGATGTGGAGCGCGGAGAGCGGCAACTCATCCGGCGAGGCCGGCATCTGGCAATCCGGGGCGGGACTGGTGTCCGACGGGCCGGGCCAGATCCTCTTCGCCACCGGCAACGGCATTTCGCCGCAGCCCGCGCCGGGTGGCACTCCACCGGCCACGCTGGGCGAGTCGATCGTCCGCCTCACCGTGCAACCCGACGGAAGCCTCCGGCCGACCGACTTCTTCTCCCCTTCCAACAACGCCAAGCTGGACCAGGACGACGCCGACCTCGGCTCGGGTGGGCCCCTCGCCCTCCCCGACGGATACGGCACGACGGCACATCCTCACCTCCTCGTCCACATCGGCAAGGACGGGAAGGTGTACGTCCTCGACCGCGACAGTCTCGGTGGGATGGCGCAGGGGCCCGGCGGCGGGGACGCGATCCTCTCGACGTCCGGTCCTTACAACGGCCTGTGGGGTCACCCTGCCTTCCTCGGCACGGACAACGGGGGCTATCTCTACTACGCGGGCAGCGGTGGCCCGCTGCGGGCGTTTCGTATCGTGCCCACGGCCACCGGCGGTGTCACGGTGGCCTCGGCCGGCACGTCCGCCGGCACCTTTCCCTACTCGTCCGGCTCGCCGGTGGTGACCTCCAACGGCCGTGACGGCTCGAGCGCGCTCATCTGGCTCGTCTACAGCACCGGCGGCAACGGTGCGAACGCCGAGCTGCGCGCCTACCGGGCGCTCCCCGACAGCGCAGGTCTGCTGCAGCAGGTCTTCTCCGCCCCGATCGGCACCGCGGCGAAGTTCAGCTCGCTCGCCACCTCCGGCGGCCGGGTGTACGTCGGTACGCGGGACGGCCGCGTGTACGGGTTCGGTGCCCCGACGACGGCGGCGCTGGGGACGGCGAGCACCGACCTGGGCGCCACACCGGTGGGCGTCGCGGGCTCCGGCGCGGTCACGGTGACCGCCACGCGCCCGGTCACGCTCGCCTCGGTCTCGGCAACCGCCCCGTTCGTGGTGGGGAGCACGGCGCTCCCGCTGTCCCTCGCGAAAGGAGCGAGCGCCAGGCTGCCGCTCTCCTTCGTTCCCAGCGCGCCGGGTCAGGTGAGCGGGACGCTGACGGTCGGCACCTCCGACGGCGAGCAGGTCAGGCTGGACGTCCACGGCCTGGGCACCCGGGACGGGCTGGGCGCCGCTCCCGCCGCGCTGCAGTTCACCGACGTCCCCACCGGCAGCAAGAGCGTCCAGACGGTCACCATCGTCAACACCGGCACGTCCGTCGTCACGCTCACCGGGGTGACCGGGCCCACGTCGCCGGAGCTCACGCTGGACGCCTCCTCACTCCCGGCGGCGGGCCAGCAGTTGCAGCCTCAGCAGTCGGTGGCGGTCGCCGTGACCTACGCCGCCACCTCCGTCGCGGGCGCCGTGGACAGCATCACCGTGACGAGCACCCTCGGGGCCGTGACCGTCCCGATCAACGCCTCGGCGGTCAGCGGCGCCGCGCACCTGACCACCCCGTCGTCGCTGGCCTTCGGCGACGTGCCCGTCGGGCTCACCAGCACCCTGACCTTCCCGATCAGCAACAGCGGCAACATCGCGATGACGATCACCAAGGCCAAGGCGCCCCAGGGTGTGTTCACCACCGCGACGCCGATCTCCGAGGGGCTGGTCATCCCGGCCGGTGCCAGCGCCTACCAGACAGTCACCTTCGCGCCCACCGCCGCGGGGCCGGCAGGCAGCGCCGACCTCTTCTACCTGATCACCACCGACGACGGCACGGGCCCCCACCAGGTGATGCTGACCGGCAACGGGGTGGACGACCCGATCGCCGCGCTGGGGGCACGGGACGGCGGTTCGTACAGCAAGCCGCTGGGGGTGGTCTCCTCCGGTGAGTACGCGGCCGGCGACGGGCGGTGCCAGAACTTCACCAACGGTTACATCTGCTCGAGCCCGACTGCGGGCCTGCACGAGGTGCGGGGCGCCATCGCGGCCGCTTACCGGGCCGGGGGCGGACCGACGGGCTCGATGGGGCTGCCGCTGACCGACGAGGTAGGGGTCGGTGACTCCGTCGGGTCCTACAACGACTTCAGTGGCGCGAACAGCCCGTCGATCTACTGGAGCCCGCCGAGCGGCGCCCACGTGATCCTCGGCGGGATCAAGGCCACGTGGCTGTCCATGGGTGGGGCGCGGGGACAGCTGGGCTATCCCACGACGGACGAGCTCGCCACCGCTGACGGCGTGGGCCGCTACAACACGTTCAACGGTGCGGCCGCCCCGTCGATCTACTGGAGCCCGACGAGCGGTGCCCACTACGTCTGGGGCGCCATCAAGGCCGAGTGGGTCGCGCGGGGCTCCGAGCGCGGCCTCGGCTATCCGGTGACCGACGAGGTCTGCGGCCTGCGCGACGGCGGCTGCGCCCAGCATTTCAGCAACTCGTCCTCGGTGTACTACAGCGCCGTCAGCGGCGCCCACGCGCTCACCGGTGCGATCCGGGACAAGTACGCCTCGCTCGGTTGGCAGAACGGGACGCTGGCCTATCCGACCGTCGACGCGGCCGGCCCCCTGCCGACCGGAGGCGGCTTCGCCCAGCACTTCCAGGGCGGGTCGATCTACTACACAGGTGCCACCGGGGCGCACGAGGTGTGGGGCGGAATCCGCGCCGAATGGGCCGCCACGGGCTGGGAGGGCAACCTGGGCTACCCGACCACGGACGAGTTCTGCGGGCTGCGCAACGGGGGCTGCGGCCAGCACTTCAGCAACTCGGCCTCCATCTACTGGAGCCCGGCCAGCGGCGGCCGTCTCGTGCGCGGGATGATCCGCGGCCAGTACGCGGCACTGGGCTGGGAGACCGGTCAGCTGGGCTACCCGACCGTCGACGAGGTCTGCGGGCTGAAGGAGGGCGGCTGCGCCGAGCACTTCCAGGGCGGCTCGATCTACTACACCCCGGCGACAGGGGCCCACGAGGTGTGGGGCTCGATGCGCGCCTACTGGTCGGCGGCCGGCTGGCAGAACTCCAGCCTCGGTTACCCGACCAGCAACGAGTACCGGGTGGGGGTCTACATCCGCCAGAACTTCCAGCGGGGCTATCTCCTCCTGGACACGCGGACCGGGCGGATGTACCGCTACTGAGGGGATCAGACGGCGCTGAGCCGATTCCGGGTCTGCTCGGAAGGACGCGGGTAACGCGGCGGGGGAAGCGTCACGCGGGGCGGTCGCGGGCGGGCCGGCCAGGACGCCAGCAGCACGTGGGGCCGGGTCTCGTCGTCGACGGCGCGGTGCTGCCCCGGAGCGCGCGGGGGTACCGGGGGGCGCGAGTGCGCCGCGATCGCGACGGGTGTGTCGTTCCCCGCGGCCACGTCGGGCCGCGGAAGGCGCAGGTCCGCGAGGTCCATCCAGGCCGAGTGGCGCAGGCGGCCGACGACGCAACGGACGCGGGCGACGCATCGGCCTGCCTCGTCATGCCGCCAACCCAGCAGCTCACCGGGGTACCAGACGCCGCGGTGGAAGACCTCGACCGGCTGGGGGTCCCCGGCGAAGGCGCTCGTTGCCTCGACCCCCGCCATGGCCGGAACTGTAGGTCGCGGCGCCGGCACGGGTCGGCAGGCGCGCGAGGCCCTGGGACTGCTGTGACGGGGCTGCACAGGGCAGGCGTCCAGCCCCGCGCCGCCGCCTCCTGCCGGTCTCCGTGTACTGTGGAAGCACGACGCGGGGTGGAGCAGCTCGGTAGCTCGCTGGGCTCATAACCCAGAGGTCACAGGTTCGAATCCTGTCCCCGCTACTGTCGGAGAAGGGCCCGGTCACCACGGTGACCGGGCCCTTCTGCGTCGTCGGCCCCCTCTGAGCCGCGTGTTGTGCGCCACGGCGGTTCTTCTCTAGCGTGCGGTGCAACGATCGGCCGCAGAGGAGGACGCGTGACGGTGGGCCTCGCGGCGCCGGACGGTGCCGGGATCGACCTGGACGGGATCGACCTGTCCGACCGGGAGTTCTGGCTCCAGCCGCCCGCCGTCCGGCACGCGGTGTTCGACGCGCTCCGCCGCGAGCGCCCGTTCGCGTTCTACGCGGAGCCCGAGCTGCCCTGGCTCGAGGCCGGCCGCGGCTACTACGCCGTCACGCGCTACGCCGACGTCGACGCCATCAGCAGCCGGCCGGCCGTCTTCTGCTCGGGCTCGGGCGCGGTCTCGATCATCGACATGCCGCCGGACATCAACGAGTTCTTCGGCTCGATGATCAGCATGGACGACCCTCGGCACGCCAAGATCCGCCGGATCGTGGCGAAGACCTTCACGCCGCGGATGCTCGAGCGGTTGGTGGACTCCGTGCAGCAGATCGCCGACGACGTCGCCGACGGCGCGCGCCGGAAGGCGGAGGCGGGCGACGGGACCATCGACGTCGTGGCCGACCTGGCCGCGCCCATCCCGCTGCGTGTGGTCTGCGACATGATGGGCATCCCCGACGAGGACCGTGCGATGGTCCTGCAGAAGTCCACCATCATCCTGTCCGGCGGCGATCCGGAGCTGGTCGAGAGCCTCGAGGACTTCGCCGCGGCGATGCTCGAGGCCGGCGGCGCCCTCTCCGACCTGATGAACCGGCTGGCCGCCGAGCGGCTGGCCGACCCCCGCGACGACCTGACGACCGCGCTCGTCCGGAGCGAGGTCGGCGGAGAGCAGCTCACCCACCAGGAGATCGCCTCCTTCTTCATCCTCCTGCTCGTGGCCGGCAACGAGACCACCCGCAACGCCATCAGCCAGGGCGTGCTGGCTCTCTCCGAGCACCCGGAGCAGCGCGACCGGTGGGCCGCTGACCCGGAGCTGACCCGGACCGCCGTGGAGGAGATCGTCCGGTGGACCAGTCCGATCGGCTGGATGCGCCGGACCGCCACGCAGGACGGCGAGGTCAACGGCCATCGGTTCGCCGCGGGCGACAAGTTCCTGCTGTTCTACGGCGCGGCCAACCGTGACCCCGAGGTCTTCCGCGAGCCCCAGGTGCTCGACCTGGCGCGCGACCCCAACCCGCAGATCGGCTTCGGTGCCCACGGCCCCCACTTCTGCCTCGGCGCCCACCTCGCCCGCCGGGAGATCGCGGTGACCTTCCGGACGATCTTCGACAGGCTGCCGGACCTCACCGTCAGCGGCGAGCCCAGCCGGCTGCGCTCGTCGTTCGTCAACGGCCTCAAGCGGCTGCCGGCCCGGTTGGGGGAGCGGTGAGCCGCATCGTGGTGGACCGCCAGCGGTGTGCGAGCACGGGCGGGTGTGAGGCGGTGGCTCCCGACGTCTTCGAGATCGCCGACGACGGCGAGCTCGTCGTCCACCGGCCGGAGCCGGACGAGGGCGACCTTCCCGACGTCCGCGAGGCCGTGCGGACCTGCCCCACTCTCGCGCTCACCCTGGTGGACGGACCGAGACCCGGGTAGGGCAGCCGCATGGAGCCCACCGTCGCGAACAACCCTGAGGCCGAGCGCTACGAGATCCGGGACGGCGACACGCTGCTCGGCATCGCCGCCTATCAACGGCGCGGCGACACCCTCGTGATGACGCACACCGAGGTCGACTCGTCCGCCGGGCACTCGGGCCTGGGCGGCACCCTCGTCAAGGCGGCGCTGGACGACGTCCGGGCGCACGGGCAGAAGGTCGTGCCGCTGTGCCCGTTCGTCCACGGGTGGATCGAGCGGCACCCCGAGTACGCCGACCTGGTCTCCGACAGCGGAGGCTGAGCGGGGACGGCTCGAGGGCGGAGGCCGCGCGTCGGCGACTCCGCTACAGCACCTTGCTGCCGTACATCTCGCCCAGCGGGTCGGCGATGAGCTCGATCCGGGCGCCGTCGGGGTCGCGGAAGTAGACCGACACCCCGCTGTGCACCTCGTGCGGGACACCGGCGTCGTCCAGCCTGGCCACCAGCCGCTCCCAGCGCTGCGGGTCGACGCTGATCGCCATGTGGTGCAGGCCGCCGAGCACCTCCCCGTAGGGCCCGACATCGAGCCCCGGGAAGTCGAAGAAGGCGAGCAGGTTCCCGTTGCCGATGTCGAAGAAGAAGTGCGAGGAGCCCGGGTAGTCGCGGTTCTCGATCAACTCGGTCAAGGGGAAGCCCAGCACGTCCTGGTAGAAGCGGACCGTCCGTTCGACGTCGCTGCTGATCAGCGCCGTGTGGTGCAGCCCCCGGGCGGTCGACGCGGGCCGCTCGCCGGCCGGGCGGAGGTGGGTCTCGCGGATGCGGGCACGCTCGGCCTCGATCGCGGCGAGGTCGGGGTGGGTGGTCGTCATGGCGGGATCCTCCTCGTTCAGGGG
>JAODNJ010000594.1 GCA_025465155.1 Frankiales bacterium | reverse complement strand
GCGGCCGCGTCCTCGGCGACGGTGTCGGCCGTCGGCGAGGTGCGTACCCAGTCGCTGAACGGTCGCGCGGTGCCCTCGATGTCGGAGGTGAGGGGCGCGTCGTAGTGCCGGTGGTAGGTGGCGTGGTCGCCGATCACGTTCACGATCGGCGAGTGCGCACGCATCGCGTTGTGCAGGTTGGACAGGCCGTTGGCCAGGCCGGGGCCCAGATGCAGCAGCGTCGCCGCCGGCCGGTCCGCCATCCGTGCGTAGCCGTCGGCGGCGCCGGTGACCACGCCTTCGAAGAGGCCCAGCACGCAGCGCATGCCGTCGACCTGGTCCAGGGCGGCCACGAAATGCATCTCCGATGTGCCGGGGTTGGCGAAGCAGACGTCCACCCCGTTGACCATCAGCGCGTCCAACAGACTGCGCGCACCGTTCATCCGTGAGCCCCCTCCGCCCGACCTCGACCCAACCTAACGCCGCCGGCCGCGCCTCGCCGGAACGTCGAGCCGCTCAGGTGGTGTCCGGGTTGACTGGGATCACCACATTGAGACCGGCGATCGTCAGTGCCCGGCTGATGATGCTTCCGGGGCTGACCAGCACCGCGACGATCTGGTCGAGATGGGTGTAGATCACGCGGATGCCGACACTGGCCACGAACTCGACCTTGCTCAGGTCCAGTATCACCCGCCGATGCAGCCGAGTGGCCTCGACGATCGCCTGATCGAACTGCTTGTAGGTGGCGAGGTCGATCTCACCGGCCACCAGCAGACGAATGGAGCGGCCTTCTCCGATCAGGGTCGTGCTCAGTTGCGGTTCCACCGCTCAGGCCTTCCCGCGACGATGTCGCGCAGGCTGGCTACCGCGTCGGTGATGATGTCCTGACGCGCCGGCGCGTCAGAGGTGTCTCTGCTCAACTGTGTGGCCCGTTCCCAGTCCACCCCACGGCGCTGTGCCGTGCGGGGCTCGTCCACCACGACCCACACCACACCGATGCCGGGTGCGGGGGTCGAGGAGAACGGCCCCACCAGCTGTGCGCTCAACCAGTGAGACCTTCATCCGGCGGTGTCGGCACCGCCAGGACCTGTCGACGACCAGCCGCCGGGCGGCACGCCAACCCCATCGCGGTTTGAAGGGCGGACGCGCCGCGGCCCGGGAGCGAAGCCGTCAAGGATCAGTGTGCTCCGCATCGGCCATCGCGGCCCGACATCTCAGAAACACACACCGTCGTCAGTCGTCGGAGTACCGGCAACGATCACCGGACTAGAAGTACCACTTGCGGCCGCCGACACCGCGTCCGACCGCTCCCAACAGCAGCAGTACCAGACCCACGACGAGCAAAATGCTGCCCACCGTGTACAGGATCGAAATGCCGGTCAACCAGCCGATCAGCAGCAATATCACGCCGAGAACGATCATCAGGGTCCTCCCGTCGAAGCTCGCGCGGGACTCGCGCGATGCGACGGCACGCTATAAACGCGGCGGCGCGCCACAGGAATGCCACGCCGACACCACGACAGATCGAAATGATCTCAGTCGTGTCGATCAGCTGTTCGGGTGGCGCCGAGTACCTCACCACCAGCGTTCGTCCCGGCCGGTGACTCACCTCTCGCCGCGGCACCCTCTGCCGAGGACGTGGTCGGGAGGATCGCGTCCAGGGTCTGTGCCCAGCGGTGGAGCACCCGCCCTCGGCGGGCACTGTCGTCGGTGAGCAGGGCGGCGAGCCCCAGTCCGCGGGCGAGGTCGAGGGTGGCCTGCACCGTCTCGCGCACGCCAGGCACGTTCTCGTCCACCCCGAGCAGCTCGACTGCCACGTCGTGGGCGACCCGGCCCACCCGCCGTTCCAGGGGAACGATCACAGCGTGCAGCTTGTCGTCGGCGGAGGCCGCCACCCACAGGTGCAGCGAGGCGCGGAACAGGACGCCGGTGTAGAGGTTCGTGAGCAGGCCCAGCACCGCCTCGGTGCTTCGCGGCGTGGGCGGGAGCGTCGTCGCCACGGCTCGCAGGTCCGCCACCTGCGCCTCGATGATGTGGGTGAGGGCGACGGTGATGAGTTCTTCGTGCGTGCGGAAGTGGTGCTGGGCCGCCCCGCGTGACACCCCGGCGCGCTCGGCCACCACCGTCAACGTGGTGGCCGCGAAGCCGAGCTCGGCCAGACACTCGACGGCCGTGTCGAGCAGGCGCTGCCGGGTGGCCCGGCTGCGGTCCTGCTGTGGTTCCCGGGAGTGGGAATCTCGGGTCGATGTCACCGGTCGTGTCCCTCCACGTCCGGAGGCCAGCGCGTCGTCACGATTCCTCCTGCGCCTCGACGATGGCGAGTACCGCGCCGACGTCGACCTGGCGGCCCGGCTCCACCCGCAGGTCGCTGACCACACCCGCGGCCGGCGCAGTGATCTTGTGTTCCATCTTCATGGCCTCCAGCCACAGCAGCGGCTGGCCCGCCTCCACCGTGTCGCCGACGGCAACCGCCACCCGCAGGACCGTGCCGGGCATCGGCGCGATCAGCGATCCCGGCGCGGTCTGGGACTCGGCGTCGGGGAAGCGCGGGACCGGGCGCAGCGTCACGGGCCCCAGCGGGGAGTCGACGTGCACCACGGAGCCGAGCGGCGACTCGTAGGTCGCCACGGCGAACGCCCGCCGGATCCCGGCCGACTCCAGCACGACCTCGTGCGGGCTGCTGGACAACAGCCGGACGTCGTCGTAATCGTCGGTGACGAGCGCGCCCGTGCGGGTGAGCCGGTAGGAGACGGTCAGGTTGCCCTCGAACTCGCGCCGGTGCGGCGCGGACACGACGTTGCGCCAGCCGCTGGGCAACCCGCCCTGTACCCGGGCCGCCGCCCGGTTCGCCGCGGCGCCGGCGAGTGTTGCCGCCAGAGCCGAGAGCCGAACGGCCGGCTCGTCGGCCAACGGCGCCGCGAGTGTGTCGAGGCCGTGGCGGTCGAAGAACGCCGTGTCGGTGTCGCCGGCCAGGAACGCCGGGTGCCGCAGCACCCGCACCAGCAGGTCC
>JAODNJ010000366.1 GCA_025465155.1 Frankiales bacterium | reverse complement strand
GCAGCGCCGGCAGGCTGAGCCGCGAGGGGACCGCGCCCTGTGCCAGGGCGCGCGCGCGGTCGGTGAAGGTCCGCAACTGGCGGACGAAGTCCTCGATGGAGCGCCCGACCATCCCGGTCGCAGTCGTGGGCTCCGGCCCGTCCTCGTGGTGCTCGGTCATGGGCGCCCTCTCACTGGACGGCGGCCGTCGGGCCACCGGGACGACCAGCTCCCGGTCAGCGCGCGCAGGCGTTCGGCGTTGCGGACCGCGTGCCCGAAGCCGTCGTTGTTGAAGCAGACGTAGACATCCTGGCCCGCCACGGCCCACTCCCCCACCCGGCCCGCCCACTGCTCCAGGTCCGCGTCGGGAGAGGACCCGGCGGGTACGGGATGCCGTCCCAATGGCTCGGCTCCACCCCGACGTCCCGGTGGACACGCTCAGGGACGCCGGTGTGCCGGTCCACGCACGGAGAGGCCCCGGCGCGGACCGGCACAGTGAAGGTCACGGTCGGCTCAGTACCAGTTGTAGCTCTGCGAGTGGGCCCACGCGGCGCACGGCGAGCCGTACCGCGAGTCGATGTAGATCAGGCCGGCGTCGATCTGGCGATAGCCGTCGGAAGTCTTGGCGATCCCTGTCCCGGCCCAGGTCGAGTCGAGGAACTGCGGGATCCCGTACGCGGTGCTCCCCGGATTCTGCGCGTTCGGGTTCCAGCCGCTCTCCTTGCCCCAGAGGCTCTGGAGGCAGGAGAACTGCGACACGTCACCGCCGAGCTTGGACTGGGCGTAGTCCCGGAAGGACGCGGGCGTGGCGTTGCGGGCCGCGGCGGCGGCCTGGGCCTGCGCCTCAGCGGCTGCCTTCGCGGCCGCGTCGGCGGCCGCCTTCGCGGCCGCCCTGTCCGCGGCCTCCTGCTGCGCCTTGGCGGAGTCGGCGAGAGCCTGGAGCGCCTTCTGGTCGGCGGCGACCTGGACGCTCGATGCGGCGCTCTGGCCGTCCCCGCGCTCGGCCCGGCTGGCGGTCAGCTGCTGCAGCGGCCGCAGGGTCGCGGACGACGGGGTCGATGTGGACCCGGTGAGGCCGAGCCGGGCCGAGACGGCCACCGCGGATGCGGCACCGGTCCCCGCGTGCGCCGCCGGTTCGCCTGCGGTCAGAAGGGGGACCGTGACCGCGCCGCAGGCCGCGGCGGCGAGGAGGAGCGCGGAACGCCGGACACCGGACGGTGAAACACGTGCACTGCGGGAACGGTGGCTCCCACCGTCACGGGTGCGTGCATTGGTCATGGTTGTGCGCAGATTCATCGGGGGTAGGGCTCCGAAGGCAGGCGCGGCGGCACGGCCGCCGTGGCTGGGCGGCAGGGTGCTGCGGCGGATGTGCGGGGGGGCAGCGACGAGCAGCGGTCCCGGGACGGCTACGGCGCTCGCGCGGGCGGCGCGGGGAAGGGCCGGGTGGACGGTTCGGATCGGCGTCCGCGGAAATCCGCCGGGTCGGTCAGGTGCGCAGGCGAGGCCTACGTCGTCCGTCGGTCGTGCTCCGTCGTGCGAGGGGCGCCATGCGGCGGCTCTCCGTTTCTTCCGTCAGCCGCCTACCGAGTTAGCTGACGGGTTCGGGCAGGAAGAAGCCCTACCCGCGCCGAGATCGGACATCGGCGGCGGGATTCACCCCAGTACTGCGGTGGGTCCCCGGCTCGGCCCCGGAGGGCCGACTCGGCGGCGCCCGGCGCGGGCCCCCGAACGGGAGCGATCGGCCGTACCGGACGGGGCCCAAGGTAACTGTCGTTATCGGGCTGTGACAACCCGGAGCCGACGATTCCCAGGGTGACAAGGATCGCGGCATACGTCCTCGGTGGTCCTCACCGGCTTCCACGACGATTCCGAACCGAATCCGTGCCCGAACCTCAGGGCAGTCGCCAGACCGTGGATCTCCGGGTCTCCCCGCCGCCCGCGTCCGGCACGTCGTAGGCCACCACCGGAACCAGCCGCTGCCGCGGCAGGTAGGGACGCCCCGGGTCGCCGATCAGCACGTGGCAGCCCCGCTCACGGGCGGAGTCGAGGAAGGGGAGGACCCGCTCGGTCATGGCCCGGTCGTAACAGACGTCGCCGGCCAGGACGACGGCGTCGCACGGCGGCCGGCCGCCCAGGACGTCACCGACCACGCGCACCCCGGACACCCCGTTGAGCTGCGCGTTCAGAACGATCGCGGCGACGCCGAAAGGGTCGATCTCGCTGGCGGTGACCGCGGCGGCCCCGGCCCTCCCCGCGGCGACCGCCACCAGCCCGCTGCCCGAACCGAGGTCCAGCACCGGCCGGCCCGCGACCACGTCCGGCTCGTCCAGGACGTAGCGGGCGAGCGCCTGGCCACCGGGCCATGCAGCGGCCCAGAACGGCGGCTCCCCGGCCGGCTCTCCGCGCGCCTCCTCCATCGCCTCCCAGAGAGCCACCACGTCGGCGGCGACCCGGAGCTCCAGTTCGGGCACCAGGGTCGGCCGCTCCGGCCGGGTGTGGGCGCGGATGAAGCTCTCGGGGACCGGGATCGGGGCCGTCACGGGGCCAGTCCATCGCGGCCACTCGCCCTTCGCACGGCCGGGCTGCCAGGGTGGACGCCGTGACGCCGCAACCGGGAATCTTCGCCCTCGGCACCCCCGAGCACTGCTACCTCGAGCTCGACCTCGCCGACGGCGCGGCCCCGGTGGACCTGGTCAGGGACGCCGCGGGGCTGACCGAGCCGCTGTCCACGACCGGCGGCGTGAACGTGGTCGTCGGGTTCCGGCCCGAACTCTGGGCCGCGGTCGCGCCGGCTGCCGCGCCCGTCGGCGTCTCCGGCTGGGCCGAGGACCTGCGCGGTCCGGACGGCTTCACGATGCCGGCCACCCAGCACGACATGTGGATCTGGGTCGCCGGGGGCGACCGCACCGCCGTCTTCGACAACTCCCGCGCGGTCCTGGCAGGCCTCGCGCCCGTCGCCTCCCCCGTCCGCGAGGTGACCGGCTGGCTGTACCGGCACGACCGCGACCTGACCGGCTTCATCGACGGCACCGAGAACCCCTCGCTGCTCTCCGCCCCGGCGGTGGCCGCGGTGCCCGAGGGGCGCCCCGGCGCCGGCTCCAGCGTCGTGCTCTTCCAGCTGTGGCGGCACGACACCGACGCCTGGGAACGCGCCGGCCAACCGGCCCAGGAGCTGGCCATGGGGCGCACCAAGCCCGACAGCATCGAGCTGCCGGAGGACCGGATGCCGGCGAGCGCGCACGTCGCGCGGACGACCGTCGACCGCGACGGGGCGGAGCAGCAGATCTTCCGCCGGAACGTCGCCTACGGCGGAGTGGCGGAGCACGGGACGGCGTTCGTCGGCTTCGCCGCGGAGCAGTGGCCGCTGACCGAGATGCTGCGGCGCATGGCCGGCGTTCCCGACGGCGTCCGGGACGAGCTCACCAGGTACGTCGTTCCGCTCTCGGGCGCGTACTACACGGTGCCCGCCGTCGAGGCGCTGGCGGCGTTCGCGCCCGACGACGAGTGACCTCTGCGGTGTCGTCGCACACGCTCCGTCGCCTGGCAGAGTCAGCGCGTCACTCAACAGGGCGTTGACCAGCCTGACGCCGTGTCGATAGCCTTCGCCGGTGTGGCCTGCACCACACGGCTGGCCGGCGATCTCATCGGCCCGCGACCGGCGGAACCTCACCGCTCGGCGACGGCGCCGGGAAGGGAATGAACGTGACCACAGCAACTGTGCCCCGCAACGCCGGAGAGCCCGCGCCCACGCGGGGCGACGGCGTGCGCCGGCTCTGGGACCGGCAGCTGCCGCACTATCCCGAGACCGGCCCGCGCACCTTCTACCTCGGCATCACCGTTCTGGCGACGATCGTGCTCTACTACGAGCTCTACATCGCCGGCGCGGTCGCGACGCAGATCATCCGCGACTTCCACATGTCGTTCACGTTCTTCGTGTTCGTCTCGGTCATCGGCAACCTGGTCGGCGCCTTCGCCTCGCTCTTCGCGGGCCTGGCCGACCGCTGGGGCCGGGCCACCCTGGTGGTCGGCGGCCTGCTGGTCACGGCGCTCATCATCGGCGTCGGGCTCCCCCAGGCGCCCAACAAGACGACCTACACGGTCCTGTTCGCGGTGCTCAGCCTGGTCGAGGGCATCGTGCTCGTCGCCACCCCGGCGCTCATCCGCGACTTCTCGCCGCAGGTGGGCCGCGGGTCGGCGATGGGCTTCTGGACGCTGGGCCCGGTCCTCGGCAGCCTCGTCGTCACCGAGGTCTCCAGCCACACCCTCACCAGCCACCCGGACTGGCAGTTCCAGTTCTACCTCTGCGGCATCATCGGCGGGGTCGTCTGGCTGATCGCCTTCTTCGGTCTGCGCGAGCTCTCCCCCGCGATCCGCGATCAGCTGATGGTCACCATGCGGGACCGCGCGCTGGTCGAGGCCCGTGCCGCGGGCGTCGACCCGGAGAAGGCGCTGAAGGGCCACTGGCGGCAGATGCTGCGCTTCGACGTCGTCGGCTCCGCCTTCGCGATCAGCGTCTTCCTGCTGCTGTACTACATCCTGGTCGGCTTCACGGTGGTGTATTTCGCGACCGTCTACGGCTACCCGGAGGCGAAGGCCAACTCGCTGGCCAACTGGTACTGGATCACCAACGCCATCACGCTGGTCGTGGTCGGAGTGGTGTCCGACCGGCTGCGGGTGCGCAAGCCGTTCATGATCCTCGGCACCGCCATCGGCCTCGTCGGCTCGATCCTGTTCGGGCTCTCGGCCACACACCACCAGAGCTACCACACGATCGCGGTGTACTTCATCCTCGGCGCCGCGGGCGGCGGCATGGCCTACGTCGCGTGGATGGCCAGCTTCACGGAGACCGTGGAGAGGCACAACCCGGCGGCCAGCGCCACGGGCCTGGCCATCTGGGGCTGGATCCTGCGGATCGTCGTCACCGTGTCGCTGGCCGTCCTCACCCTCGTGGTGCCGGCCACCTCGACCCTCGTCGACCAGGGCACGAAGGTGCAGGCGCTGGCCACCAAGTACGCCCAGCCGCTGGGCGTTCTGCAGTCCATCGACCCGGCGACGGCGAAGGCGCTGTCGGCCAACAAGAGCGACGTCGCCGCGCTGTCCAAGGCGCTCGGAGAGGTCGCCCGTCAGCAGGGCGCCAGTGCCTCGGAGGCGCAGGCGGTCTCCACGGCGGTGACCACCCGGGCACCGCAGCTGGCGGCGGTCCAGGCGATCCCGCCGGCGACCCTCGGGGCGCTGCAGGCCAACCCGGCCGACGCGGCCGCCGGCCAGGCCGCCGTGG
The DNA here is from genome assembly GCA_025465155.1 of Frankiales bacterium. Classification (GTDB taxonomy): domain Bacteria; phylum Actinomycetota; class Actinomycetes; order Mycobacteriales; family Geodermatophilaceae; genus Geodermatophilus. The sequence continues at coordinate 2,473 of JAODNJ010000366.1, read as the reverse complement.
GTGCCATCGTGCAGAAGCTGGGCATCCAGCCGGCGCAGGCGCTCCAGCTGCTGCAGAGCCTGGCCTCGCCTGCCGTGCAGAAGGACATCCTGACGGTGGAGAAGTACGCCACCGTCCTGACGTCGGCCCAGGCGGCGATCCCGGCGAACGACCTCGCCTACCTCACCGCCAACGGGGACAAGGTGCTGAAGGCCCAGCACGACAGCCCGCACCAGTGGCTGACGTGGTGGTGGGTCTGCATCGCCGGGCAGATCGTCTTCCTGCCGTTCGTCTTCGTGATGGCCGGCCGGTGGAGCCCGCGCAAGGCTCGGGAGGACGAGCGCCAGCACGAGGCACGCGTCCAGCAGGAGCTCGCCGGTCTGCAGAACCGCGCCTGACGGACGGCCCGGGAACGGGCTGACCGAGTGACGGCCCGGGCCGGTGAGCAGCCGCTCACCGGCCCGGAGCGCGTTCGCCCCCGGAGCACGTTCGCCCCCGGAGTCAGAGCCACTCAGGAGGCGCCGCCTCCCGATGTGCCTCGGCGATGTTTTGCGGCGGCGGTGCCGCCGGAGAAGACGCCGCCGGAGAAGACATGGGCCGCCGCCGCGGGGCGACGGAGTCCCCCTCCGTGGAACGGCGCCCCGTGCTGCCCGCTGCTACTGCCGGCCGCCGCCCGGAGCGCGCTGGAAGGTCATGCCGTCGTCCTCGAGGCGGCCGCGGCCCATCAGTCTCCTGTCGCGCAGGTAGTTCTGGTGGACCCGCCACGGCGAACGGGATCCCTGCCGGGGCAGCTCGTCCAGGCTCCGCCGGATGTAACCGGACGACAGGTCCACGAACGGGGCGCTGCGGCCGTCCGGTGGCGGGACCGGCGTCGCCGAGACGTAGCCGGCTCCGTCCATGAAGGTGAGCAGGCGGCAGACGTAACGGTTGATCAGGTCGGCGCGCAGCGTCCACGACGCGTTCGTGTAGCCGAAGATCATCGCCAGGTTCGGGACGCCGGTGAACATCATCCCCTTGTAGGAGAAGCGGCTGGACAGGTCGATCTTCTCGCCGTCGACGCTCAGCGTCATGCCGCCGAGCGGCAGCACCCGGAGTCCGGTGGCCGTCACCACGATGTCGGCGGGGATCTCCTGCCCGGACTCGAGCCGGACGCCTGTCTCGGTGAACCCGGCGATCCGGTCGGTGACGATCGACGCCTTGTCGGAGCCGAGGGCGCGGAACAGGTCGCCGTCCGGGACGACGCACAGCCGCTGGTCCCACGGGTCGTAGGGCGGGCTGAAGTGGGTGTCGACGTCGTAGCCCGCGGGCAACTGCTTGATCAGACCCTTCCGCACCAGCGCCTTCATCGCTGCGGGGCGGCGCCGGCTGAACTGGTACATCAGCGTCGTGAGCAGGACGTTCTTCGCCCGGACGATGCGGTACGCGGTGGCGGCCGGCAACCTCTTCCGCAGGGTGCGGGCGACAGGATCGGTGCCGGGCAGGGACACGACGTAGCTGGGCGTCCGTTGCAGCATGGTCACGTGCTCGGCCTTGTCGGTCAGGCTGGGGACGAGGGTGATCGCGGTGGCACCGCTGCCGATCACGACGATCCGCTTGCCCTCGTAGTCGAGGTCCTCCGGCCATTGCTGGGGGTGCACGATCGGGCCGGCGAAGCGCTCCTCACCCTCGAAACGGGGCCGGAAGCCCTGGTCGTAGCGGTAGTAGCCGGCGGCGACCGACATCCACGAGCAAGTGAGGCGGACCGTCTGGCCCGTGTCCGTGCTCTCTGCCGTCACGGTCCACCGGGCGTCTTCGCTGGACCACTCCGCGGACACGACCCGGTGATGGAAACGGATCCGCTCGGTCACCCGGTACTCGCGGGCCGTCTCCTCGATGTAGCGGCGGATGGACCACCCGTCGGCGATGGAGGCCTCCCCGTCCCAGGGCCGGAACCGATAGCTGAGGGTGAACATGTCGGAGTCGGAGCGCACGCCGGGGTAGCGGAAGAGGTCCCACGTGCCGCCGATCGCGTCGCGGGCCTCGAGGACGAGGAAGGACGTGCGCGGGGCGTCGGTCCGGACCCGGCAGGCGGCCCCGATGCCCGACAGCCCGGCGCCCACGATGAGGACGTCGACGTGCTCGATCGGCGCGTCGGGCGAGCCGTCGGCGGAGTCCTGCGAGGGAGTGATCGACGCCGTGGTCATCGTCGGAAGCTATCGACAGGGCGTTGGCCGGGTCAACGCGGCGTTGAGGCGTCGGTCACACAACTTGTACTGTTCGCACGTGACCCTGGAAAGCGCCCCCCGCAGGGTGGGGTTCCGGGGGCGTCGCCGCGCGCGGCCCTCCGGCGAGGACCGCGAGGCCGCGATCCTCGCAACCTTCGAACGGCTGCTCGCCGAACGGCCGCTGAGCGCCGTCTCCGTCGACGACCTCGCCCGCGGGGCGGGGATCTCCCGGCCCACGTTCTACTTCTACTTCCCCTCGAAGGACGCCGTCCTGCTCACCCTGCTCGACA
>JAODNJ010000339.1 GCA_025465155.1 Frankiales bacterium | reverse complement strand
CACCTTCAAGACAACCCCGCAGGGCGTCAGCAAATGTGGGAGTCAGACCGCCCCGGACCCCGGTGCCCGGAACCCGCAGCCGGACCTTGCTGACACCGACTGCGGCAGCACCATTCCATCAATGCATGAGGTGTGTGGGCTCATGATCTTGCTGCTTCTGTGCCTTTGGCCCGCGGCCGGCGGAGGAGCGAGGGGTGATGCTCTCTACGTCGAGGGGCTTCATCAGTTTGGCGAGGGCGCCCGGGGGTCTCGGCCGGTGGGGGAGTGCTCCGTCCGGGCGCCGGCGGGTCCGTGCCACCCCTTGGGGCGGACGGTGGCGGGGACGTACCGAATAGCGCCCTGGGACGGGTCCCATGGGTCCGCTGCGCCTCTGGCGCAAGCCGCGGTTGATGGGCGCCAGCCCGGATCCGACAGACCCCCTCGGGGCGCGTGGGGCCTGTCGATTGTCCGGCGTCGAATGGCATTCCCGGCCGGCTCACTTTCCGCTACGTTCCGGGAACCGACGGTACCGGCTGCGGTTACGAACTACGGGGGAAACTCATGCGGCGAGGCCTATTCCAAGCTGTCCGCACAGCGGCTGCGACGTACCTCGGCAGGGGTACACGACCGCGCCGGGGGCGTGCCGCGCTGGTCGCGACAGCGCTCGTGATCAACGGGTCGGTCGGGCTGGTGATCGCCTCCAGCAGCACCGCGGTGGCGCACGCCGACAGCGGTCCTGGGTGGACCGTGCCGGCGGTGCCGGCGCAGCAGCCGACCCTGGCGATGGACTGCGCGCCCGGCCAGATCGACCTCAATCATGCCTCGCTGACGGACCTACAGATGCTGCCCGACGTGTCCGCACCGATCGCGCAGCGAATCGTCAACATGCGCCCGCACGACCGCACGCGGGACTTGCTCGTCGTGCCCGGCGTCGGGCCGGACAAGCTGGCCGCGATCGAGGCGACCGGTCGGGCGTGCTCAACGCCGCTGACCCTGCCTCCGCCGGCGGCGGACGTGTGCACAGCAGCCGGACAGCTCGACGTAAACGATCCGGCGAGCCAGAGCGGACTGGCCGCGCTGTTTGGTACTCCGACGGCGCAGCGCATCGTCGCCGCGCAGCCGTTTCCGGACCTGGCGCATGCGAAGGTGACCCTCGCTGCCGGCGCGGGCCCCGGCAAGGTGACCAAGTACGCCGCGAGGCTGTGCGCCACCCCTGAGCCCAAGAAGACCGGCGGTGTCAACTTCTCGTACGTCTACTCGGCAAAGGGCGGCCGCGCCGACCTTGGCAAGTTCGCGCTTGTCCTGCCCGCCGGCACGCTGACCGACCCGGTCGGGCAGTGGCTGCGGATCACGCCGGAACAGACGCCGGCTGACGCCGGACCGACGTGGCCGTCGGCGGAGTTCAGCGTGCTCGGCGCGCCGTGGAGCGACGGCAGCAAGCATGTGTACGTGACGCTGCCGACCGACCCGGCGCTGAGCGAGTTCGACGCCGGGACAGCGCACCCGGTGGTTGCGCACTGGTCGGACGGCACCAACCGCACGGGTGGCGACCTCGCCACGTCACAGGCCAGCGCAGACGGCACGACGATCACCGCACAGGTCACGCACCTCTCGATCCTCGACGCGATCAGCCAGGGCGTCAGCTGGGTAGCCGAGCCGGCGATGGGCGTGCTGCTTTCGGACTCCCGATTTCCGGCGCCGACCTGTGACGGCAGCTGGACGCTGAACGGCGACACCGGATCGTGGTGGCGGGACAGTGCGCACGTCGACCTGCTCGGCGCGCTAATGAACCTGCCCGGCAACACGGTGCCGCCACTGGGCTGGCCGCAGAAGCACTGCGTGCGGTCGGATACGGCCAACCCATATGACGCGACGCTGCATGTGCGCAACAACACGCGCGCGTTCGAGTCGCTGACGCAGTATGGCGATGACACTGCACAGGTCGACGGCCCGACGTCGCCGATCGCGAACGACCCGCTGCAGACGCTGATCCGTGACGTGACTTCCATCATTCTGCGGCATCCGGTCGCAGCACCCGGTGACGAGATGACGGTCACCGTGCCGAGCGGTCACGCGGGCGCGGCTGATATGGAGCCGAACGCGCTCATCACCGCGGTGTGGGCGGTCATCAACGAGACGCCGCTCGCCGACCCGATCAACCAGTATGGCCGGGCGCCGCACATGTCCCAGCTGTTCACGCACAGCCTCAGCTGCGTGTTTAGCGGGCTGAATACCCTGCAGTCGCTCGACGGGTCGGGCACCGACGTGCTGCAGAACCTGCAGGGCCTGATTGGCGACTGCATCGCTTACGACGACATTCTCAAGGCGGCGCAGGCGGACCTCGACAGCGGAGCGATCCAGGACACTGACGGAAAGCTGAGCAAGCAGCTGGACCGGGTCAGCCGGTTCCTGCTGTGGTTGAAGGTCGGCCGGCTCGGCGCCAGCACGTTCGACTCCTGGTACGGCCACGGTGCCGGCGTCATCTCGATGTCGAACTACGCGCCGAAGCCCGCGACCGATGCCCAGGGCCGGCCGGTGTTCGACAAGTGCCTGACGGCGAAGGGGTACGGATGGGTCGTCGACGCTAATTGTCAGGCCGCCGAGTACGCCACCGCGACGCAGGTTCCGACCGGCTCGGGCGGCCAGAACGGCCTGCCGAACGGCAAGCTCGTGCGGGACAGTCAGGGGCATGCGTGGTTGGACAACATCGACGCGCACACGCTGCAGCCGATTGCTGACGGCGGCACGTATCTGTGCCTGGCCAAGCACTATGCGGTCGACTGGGCGGCTGACCTCACGCGGTACCGGGACCTGACGCTGCTGGTGAACTCGGCGACGTGCGACAACAACATCTCCGACGACCGTCCCATCAACCACGGTGACACCGGCGGGGCGGTGGTGCTGCGGCAGGCCGACGGCACGTCCTGGGTGGTGTGGAACGGCCAGCGGGAGCGGATCCCGACTGGCGCCGAGTTCCAGTGCTGGGTGGATCCGCGGTATGCCGCGAACATGGAGTTCGACGTGTGGGACCAGGTCACCGCGGACCAGTTGACCAACTGGCCAGTCATGCCGGACGGAAACCTCGTCAGCAACTGTGGCAACCCGGCAAACCCGACGTTCTAGCTGCAGCGCTAGCCCACCATGGCCCCGGCAGCATTGCTGCCGGGGCATGGAACGAGCGTGCCGTGCGGCGCACACGTCGCCGATGGACGCCGCCGATAGCCGACCCCTTGCCCTGAGACGGGGCCGGCGAGGGGCGCGCGCTAACGCAGCCGACCCGAGTCGACGCGGCGCTGGAGGTGCTCTCGCGTCGGCGCCGTCTGCACTGTCGCCGAGGGGCTGGACGGTTGCCTCAAGTGGTGTCACCCCGATGCATCACAACGGAACGACAGCCCTGGATGCACCAGGTGTGTGCCACTTGATCTTGTAGGCCTCCAGTGGATTCGAAGGACAAGATTGCTCGCTGTGGGCTGGGAGCGGGTGAGCGTCTGCCGCAGCCGTCGCAGATCTTGTTTCAGGCGGTGGGCATGTGGTCCTGCCTCTAGGGTCCGACTTCGGCGGGTGGCCCTTCCGGCGCGCCGGACTCGCTGGGCTCCTCTTTCGCCGAATCGCCGGTGCTGATCGGTATGACAGGTCTGTGAGCGTGACGGATGTGGTGACAGCCAGCGGCTCTGGGGTCGCTGCGCTGGCGGCGGTCGTCCTGGCGGGCGTGACAGTGCGGCTGGCCCGATCTGGGAGAGCCCAACTCGAGGCCGAACGGATGGACTCGCGGGCGCCGACGGTCGTGCTAGCCCTGCGGGAGCCTGATTGGCCGCCCTATGAGCCATCGCAGGCGTACGGGCACGCTCCGCAGCCGCTGGTCGGTAGTTCGGGCCTTTACAAGATACCCGCCCACGGGGTGCAGCGCCGGATCATGCTGGTGGCCAAGGGTGAGTTGCGGAACATCGGTGCCAGTCCCGCCGAGGTGATCATCGGCGACGGGGGCCGGTTCTTGCTAGGGCATCCGGACGATGAGGATGCTCTCGTCGCGCCGGAGTTGGGCACTGACATGTCCCGCAGGCAGCGGCGCAGGCTCAATCCCGGCGAGTCGGCGTGGGCGGTGTTCATTGACGAGCGGTCGTCGGGAGAATGGCGCGAGCACGCGTTGGCAACACCGGACGGCGTGATGGCCGGCCGCGAGGTGACGGTCACCTGTACCGACATCTTCGATCGGGGCGTCACTGACACGTTCACGGTCAAGGTCTGCGGCCGCCCACTCATGGGCAGCGGCGAGGACCTCGGCGCCTGGCGCCTGGGCGACCGGCACCTGACCGAGGGCATCAGCCAGCTTGTTGCTGCCGAGGTAACCCCTATCGTCCGTTCGTACTGGGCCTCTCGCACCAGCAACAGGCGAATCCCAGAAGTGCCTACCTGAGCGCCTCGTGGGCAACCGGTCGAAAATACCCGATCAAGGTTCATCGGAGATCAGAGGCGACACCCGCGCTACCCTGCCGAGCTGGTGGGAGCGCAGTGAAATCTGGGTGCAGACGCACTCACTGGAAGCCTGAGGGGAGCGACGTTGACAATCGGTTACCGCGTCGTTCGGGCGCTCTGGACCCGCGCGCACAATCAGTGCGCGTTTCCAAGCTGCTTCCAGGCGTTGACCGAGGACGCCGTTGATGCGACGACTGGTGACGTCTTCGTTACCGTAGTCGGTGAGCAGGCCCACATCCGATCGTCCAAGCCGAATGGTCCGCGGCACGATTCGGCGTATCCCAAGGACAAGCTAGACGCCTACGAGAACCTGATTCTGCTGTGCCCGACGCACCACAAGATGATCGACGATGAGAATGGGTCCGGTTACACCGTAGAGGCTCTTGAGAAGATGCGCCGCGATCACGAGCGGCATCAGGAGCGCCTGGAATACGTCGAGAAGATCGTGACGGCGTACGTATCTGAGCAATACGAGTTCGATGACAAGGTGCTGTTCGAGCAGGTGGATCTCAACGGTCCCAGTGTCGACTCGATGTTTGTGGACGTCCCATTCGCCTGTCGCACCGATAGCCCGGTTGCCGAACTAATGACAAAGATCGCGTCGGACTTCCCGGGCGACGCCGAAGCCAGTCACGACGCTGACGGCCAGATCGTCACCGGCGCTGCTCAGACACTTCTCCACCCAGGCTGGACGAGCAACGCGCTTCTCATTGGGGGGCCCGGACAGGGCAAGTCGACGGTGCTCCAGTACGTCAGCCAGTTTCACCGAGCACGTCTCCTCGGTAAGGACAATTACTCGGGGGAGGCTCTTAGGCTTCAGCAGCTGACTGATGTCGTGCGGGTCCCAATCCGCATCGACCTGCGCCGGTACGCAAGCTGGGCAGCCAAGAAACAGCATGAACGACCTCGTGAACAGCGGCGCCAGCAACAGACCGGCTCGCAGCGCGGTCGGAGGCGTCAGCCCCAGCAACTCCCTCAAGCTCTGCCATGGCCGAGCATCGATCAATACATGCTTGTGCAGTTCCGGGAACACGGCGGCGGGAACTTTACCCGCGATGACCTCGTGGCAATGCTTGCGGCCCGTCCAGTACTCCTAGCCCTCGATGGCCTCGACGAGGTAGCCAACCTTGAGCAGCGGGAAGCAGTCAGCGATGCGATCGTGCGGGCCAACGCGCATCTCCGAGTAGGCGCCAGAGACCTGGTCGTGCTGGTTGCCACCCGTCCGGGTGCGGCTACGACCAACCTGTGGTCGTCCACGTCCTTCCCGCAACTCCGGCTGCGGCGATTGTCTCAAGGCCTCCGCTTGCAGTACCTCCAACAGTGGGCGGATGTGGCCGGTCTTTCTGAGGAGTCAGCCCACAACCTCCAGCGCACCTTCATGGATAACCAACACATTGCGCATATCCAGGAGCTTGCAGCTTATCCGATGCAGCTCGCGATCCTTCTGCATCTACTTCATCGACGCCGACTGCTTCCACAGCAGCGCACCGAGTTGTACGACGACTACCTCCAGACGTTCTTGGACCGGGAGCAGACCCACGAGAAGGAGCCGCTCCTCGCTGATGAGCGCAAGGTAATTGAGGACATCCATGCCTACCTTGGCTGGCACATTCAGACCGAAGTTGAGCGCGGCCGAAGCAGCGGCTCGATTAAGCGGGACGAGCTCAAGAAATTACTCCGCCTATATCTCGCCGATCGCGAGGACGGGCCAAAGCTCGCTGCGGCGCTGTTTAACGCGCTGACCTCTCGCGTGCTATGTCTCATCGAGCGAGAGACCGGCAAGTTCGAGTTCGAGGTTCAGTCGCTGCGCGAGTACTTCGCCGCAGTCCACATCTTCGGCAAGGCCAACCCCAAACTCCGCGACGACTGCCTAGCGGAGCTACTGCGTCGACCGTACTGGTCCAATGTCGTGCGCTTCTACGTCGGCAAGTACTCCGACGGCGAGGTCCGCGGCATGCAAGACGTCTTCGATCAACTCAGCCACGAACCGAACTTCAGGTACCACCCGCTGCTGCGATCGACCGCGGCGCTGTTCCTCAACGACCGGACCTACCACGGTCTGAACGACACCCCTATCCAGCACGTTGTCGACTTCATCCTCGACGGCCCTGGTGTGGTCCTCGCCCATGACGGCCTCTTGGACGTGGCCGGATCGAACTTCCAGCTCTCCGATCGGGCCGGCCGAGCCCAAGCAGTCGTCCACCTCAAGAAGCGTCTCGAACATGAGACGTCCACTGAGCTTCGCGACGCAGTTGCCGCCAGTCTCCGTAGACACGCAACCGAGGACGACAAGCTCGCTGACTGGTGGTGGAAGCAGCATCGAGCGACGTGGGCATGGCTCAGGACTGCGGCACAGCTCGGCGTCCTCAGGAACCTTACGGAGCGCCAGCACTCCCAAGTCCTCGCTGTGATTGGTAGCGAGCATTCCGACAGCGAGTGGGCGACGGAGATCTTGTCATCCGGTGGTTACCTTGGCGCCTCGGACTGGGTCCTTGAGGTTGTGGCGGCCGAGATCAACGACGGCGCTGCCGATGTCATCTCGAGCGCAACACCCGGCTCCGCGATCGGTCACCTGCTGTCTGCCGCCTCACACGCACAGCAGCGCCCACGGCCGAACCGCAGTAGCCATTCCGATGACCGGTCGCGAACCCGCGTTCGGAACAAGGCTGGCAGAGGCGTCCTGTCCCGGATGGCAGAAGCAGAGCAACAGCTCCGGACGCACTCGACGCACGAGGCCAGCGCAAGGGACTGGAAGGACCGGCTCACGCTGATCGAGGCCACCTGGGGGGAGGGCTGGGTGCTGCGACAGGCAGTCGCGGGGGTGCCCCTCGGCATAGACCTCGCCGGCATGGCAAGCACGCTTACCAACGCCACGCTCAAGCTGGCAGTCAGCTCGGAAGCTGGGGTACGCGAGCATCGCGGAGACACGGAGTGGTGGCGAAACGCGCTCCGCGCCGCACCAAATAACCTGGCGCAGCGTCACTGGACGTTCTCGCTCGTAACCGCTGCGCACACGTCCGTCCTGGTCGAGCTTCAGACCGAGCTAAACACATTGGTCGACGCACTCAGTCCCAAGCACTATGCGGTCCTGCGAGCCGGGGTGCAGGCGCAGCGCACACGTCCAAGTGGACGGCTGCTCAGCATCGCCGACGCGCTTCGTCTCAAAAAGGTGGTGCTGTCCAACCGCGTGCTGTGGCTCATTCGAGTGATCGCCTCTGAGGGGTCGGTTGAACAGATCGACAAAAAGACTTCCACCGAGATCGCGCCGCTCTTGCGCCCCGGCTCTGGCGACATGCGCGATTTAGTGCGCATTGTCAGTCCGAGGAAGCTGGACCTCGGCGAGTTCCATGATGCTCGTTCGACTCTCCCGATTGGCGGCTGGGCAAGCAGCCTAAAATTGGGGCCTTGGAGTAATGCCGCTACGGACGCGGTTCTTGGTGAACCAGACCATTGGCCGAGTGACATTGTGCAGCGCGCCGCCGAAAGGGTTGAGGATCGAATGAACAAGAGACTCGCGCCACTAGTAACCGTCGCGGAGGAGAACCGTTGGTTCGACTAGAACGACCCTCCTTCGAGACCGGTCGCGGGCATGCGCGCGCTGCGAAACGCTGCCCTCGCTGTCGGTGACCGACAGGATCACCGAAGCCTAGAGCTCGGTCTAGACCACTCCAGGGGACTCACTTGTCGTACGGTCACTGCCGTCGAGGTTGTACGGAATCCAACCCCGTTCCCTCGCCGTGGCAGCCGAGTCGACAAACAGGTCTGCTGCTCTGCCGAGAAGCTGTTCTAGAGACATGACCGCCGCCAGTAAATCGACCTCACTGGCGGATTTGATGCGTTCAACGAGCAGGCACGAATTGATCTGATGCAGACTAATCAGCGCCGCTTGAGCGGTCTCGGCAAAGTCTCCGTAAACGGTGGCGCCGGGCGTCCGATGTTCAATCCCGCCAATCGCACTCCGCTGCAGTGTTGAGGCGCGTGGTCCCGCATGTACCGAGTGGCTGCCAAGGCGGTAATACGGCCGGAGATGGCCCACCCTAGCCAGCCCCTCGAGCGCAGCGAACCCTCCCTTACCCTTGGGTAGGAGCGGAGCCGCCCAGCCGTCTGGCTTCTTGATCGCTGCACCCCAGCGTTGCACTACCTCGTCCCGTCGGTCCTTCAGCATCTGTAGCTCTTCAGGCGACAGGGGGTCCTGGCCGAGTGCGGCCGAGTGCTGCTGGTAGTGCGAGGCGTCGTCATACTGCTCGACGGCCGCGTAGTCGATATACCGGGCGGCAATCTCCTCGTCTGCACTTCCGAGAAGAAGTGCAGTAACCGTCAGCTCGTGAAGTGACCTAGCGCGAGCCTCGGCCCCGGTGGGAAAACCGGCCCGCTGCAGCTCCCCGATCTCGGCCGCCACTCGGCAAGCGCGAGCATGTAGGTCCAGCAGGGTTCCCCAGACCAACGCCCTCGTCGATGGTTGCTCGGTCGCCCAGCCGGCGCCGAGTTCATAGGACGCGTAACCGAAAGCGTCGTAAGCCCGGAACGCTGGACCCCAAACGTCCTCCAGCGTCAACGCCAGAATCCGGCGATCACGAGCCAGTGAATGCGCGAGACCCGTCTCTTGTGCGGCCAGAGTATCCGCGAGGGATCTCGTTATGGTCTGAAACCATTCGTCCTGATCGGCGAGGACAGCGCGGAGCGCGGCCTGCGGTGCCTCCTCAGGCTCGGCTTCCAACCTGCGGCGGACGCCGTCGGCGACGCGGTCCAGGTACCCCGCCTCTAGAAGGCCCGCCTCCCCTTGTCGTGGCTCGCCGCCAGGTGGCGTTGACCGTCGGCCCGGGTGAAGCAAGTTCTGAGCGAGGTTTCGAACGGCGAGACGGCCGGCCAGCAAACGCATAGCAGCACTGCGTTCGCCCAGCAGGAAAGCTCGTCGGACTCTCACCCAAAGGTTGCCAGTACGCACCATGATTCTCCGGGGCTGGGCTCCATACGCTGGCCCGTCAGTGGGATCTGGAGGGGCCGCGTGAGCCGTTGTTGATGACAGGCTAGAGGTGGGGCAACCCGGGTGATGCGCTGGCGGCCGTCTCGACAGCCGCGAGTCATTCATGCGGACAACACCGTTGTCGCCCGACAACCAAATCCGGGCCCACTGAAGTGACCCCCGTCGGGAGGTGTCCGCCTGACGGGGGTCACTTCAGATCCGGGGAGATAAGCTCGGCGAACGAACAGTAAAGCTAACGGGGCATTTCGCGCCCCAGGCCCAGCTGGGAGCCGGCTCGCCAATGGGTTGTCGTGACGAGGAGCCGCTCGCGGGCCGGTTACCGTCCCGTTGCGTGAGGGCACGTCGGCACCGCAGCTGCGTGACGCGCCGGGTGAGTGAATGCCTAGAATCCACCCCTTCTATTTCGCTCGCGAATCGCGTTCGTCTTTCCGGGGGTGAAGATGACACCCTCGTCGAAGCGGTCCGGAAGGAAGGGTTCACCATCCCTGAAGATCCATGGGTACTCGCGTTCGAACCGGACGGGGCGACCCTTATCTCCCCAGGCCGCGCCAGCCTCGTCCTCTTGTTGGGCGTGGACATACGATCCGTAATCCACCGCGTAGCCATCGTAACCAACGCCGGGTCGCCCCGGAGTGGACAACCCGGCCTTGAGAAGGTGTATCAGCCGGGCGTCATAGAGATCCAGGATGGTTGGGTCGGTGTTGTCTCTGTTCCGTCGAACTAGGAATGTACGCGACCTTCGGTCGGCAACCACCTCGCGCAGAATACGGGACCAAGTGTTCTGGGCTGCCGGATTGGTTGCGATCCCGGCTTCTTTGTCTTGCAGGTAATACTTGCGCGCTGCGTGCTGAACATCTCGGACTCGGATGGCGCGACTGCCGGCGGCGGCTGCGGCGAGGCTAGCGATATTTATGGCGTCACGCGGCACCCCTTCGGAAGCTCGCACCAATTCCTTAAAGCCGCCTTCATCGAAGGCGGTCCGGACGAATACGCCAGGGTCCGGTATGGCCAACGACGCTCCCAGATCCTCGGCCAGTACACAAATATGGCGAGAGAAGAGCTGAGCAAAGAATGCTTCCGCTTGAGCCGTGCTCTCCGATGCCAGCAGATATTCGTCCAAATTCAGCGCAGCGGCGGTATCGGCGCCTAGCTCGAGTCCTGTATAGGTCGCTGCGGTCGACCGAACAATGAATCGGGACCTCCGCTCTACAGCGCCTATTTTTACCGTCAGCCCCTGACACGGGAAGAAGGTTCGCCTCAGCATGTCCGCCAAGACTGGCTGTAGCTCTATGGGGACGTTGCTCCACTCGTCGAGGAGAATCCACACGCGATGCGGAGCGATCGTGGCGACTGCCGCCTCGAGAGTCCGGCCTAAGCGCCCAAATAGGAGCCGTGGCACCTCGTCGCCAGTGCGCTGAAGCTTGTTGGAGTTCTTAGCCTTTGCGCTGGACTTCTTCCGCGAGTCTTGAGTCGCGACGAGGCTGGGGGCCCCGCCGATCTTGCCTGTAAGAGACCAGCTTGCCGAATGGTCGGTTGACTCCTCTTCCTCCAGCTGGGACTCGACCGTAACTGGCCCGGCGACCTTGACCTCGGTCGCGGCGCTCGCTAAGTCGTCAAGGAGTGGAAACATGGCCTCAAAGCGCGGGTCCTCGACAGACTTGAAAAGCAAGTCGCTATGCACGCTTTCGATGACATCAATGAGTAATTGTGCGGCCCGCAGGGCTACACCTTCCGGCGAGTCAGCGTAGAGTCCATCATTCGACCCGATCTTGCGGAGGTCGACATAGATGGCGAGGTCGTTGTCTCGATCGACCTCCGCGGCGAGGTTTGCGAAGGCGTGTGTCTTGCCCGTGCCGCGTCTGCCATAAATAACCTGATGGTCCAAGCGCCGCAGTCCATTTGCGATCTGCTCAACTTCGACGAAGGTCCGCTCAAGGACGCTGGCGGTGTTGACCTCGGCGCGGACGGCCACGCGCTGCAACAGCTTGTTGATTCCTTGGTTGACACTTGCAGCCATGTCCAGGTCCCCCTCCGGCGGTGGTGGACGCAAACCATAGCGAGACTGGACCGACCCGTGCGACCGACTGCGTCAGCCCCGTGGCCCGGCGCCTGGAGCGTCGCCCGCGAGCCTGACGCAACGGCGACTACGTCACGGCTTGATGTCCCACAGTTTCAGCTTGACCACCATCAAGACGCTCTTTGGCGAAGTCAGCACGAGGGCGGCCCCGTCGACGATCCGGTCCCCAGGGCGTCTCGCAAGAGAGCCGTTCGAAGCCCGTAACCGCCAACGTCGACAGACGGCATGACCGCAGGCCACAAGCCGGCGGCGAGCGTGGCGCCTCTCGGCGCCAACCGTTAGTTTGGCTAGTGAGCACTGCTAAGAGTCGCCACGCCGTGGTTGCGGTTGTGGTTGCAGTTATCGGATTTCCTGGTCGTGCGCTTAAGTTCACGGTCGTTCACTTCGCAGGTCGGACGGCTTACTGAACTACCGCGAACATGTGCGAATGCGATCAAGATCAACTGGCAGTGTGGGTCCTCGATTGCCGACGTTCGGGACTGTCGAGGGTGCGGTGTCTCGGCGAACTCACCGTCCACGGGGCAGGCTGGGTGCCGCGGAGTCGGGCCGGCGGCCTCGGGTCGACATCGAAAGCAGCGGCCCACCAACGGCGGGACACTGTTGACCGACGTCGAGTCCGCCGAGACGGATCGTGGCTCATTGCCCCGGGCTGGCAGTCTGTCCTGGGATCGGCGACGGAAGTCATAACGACTCTCAATCCGGGTGACGCGAACGCAGTTCGGACACCGTGTTCGGGGGCCTCGACGTGCCCAATCTGCGCGTCTGTCCCCTGGCAGCATGTATCGACAGTCCCGACCACTGATCGAGCTCTCCCCGCGCGATTGCCCTGACGAGTGCGACCACTTCTCCTGGATCGGGCCAGCTCGATTGAGCACTGAGACGTGGGCCAGAAGTCGGCGCTCTTCTTGGATCGGGCGGGACGACTTGGAAGACTCGAACTCCGGTCCCTGCCAGTTGCCCTGCCAAAATGTCTGTCAGGCGCGTGAGCCCCGCCCGGCCGACCCCATGGGCGTCGCGAGCCGGTCGGCTTCGGCCGGTGGGATTCCCTAAGAGCGAAACTATCCGACCATTGCCACGGTCGACCATCCCGGGGACTAATTCGTAGATGAGCAGCTGAGTTGTTCGAATGTACCGACTGACAATGTGCCACCATTGATCGGGATCGGCTCCGAGCGCTTCGACTTCCGGGTCCTCGAGCTCGACAATGTTGATGAGTAGATCGACGGCATCGACACCGCCGCCCTTCAGGCTCATCAGCGCCTCGTGGATGGCCGAGCGATCGGTGGCGTCTACGGCGACCGCGAACGTCGGACGTCCCGTCTCAAGTTCAATATCGCGCATCACCGACCGGAGTCTCGCCACCCTGTGGGACAGGCCGATCACGGTTGCGCCTTGCGCGGCGAGGTCGTGAGCAACTGCTCGACCAATGCCGTTGGAGGCGCCAGCAACCATTGCCACCTGTCCAGTCAAGTCACTCATGCGGAATGGCGTACGGGGCGCGGGTGGCCGCGAGCTCGCGGCGTGTCGGGTCTAAGCGGTGTAAACCAGAGAGCACTGGAGTGTCCACCTGCGGGGGTGAGGCGGCCGGTCGCGACAGGTGCCACGGGGCTAAGTGGAGAGTCTGTGGGTGTACCACTGGCATCCCGTCTCCTCCATGGTATTTCACGGAGACCAGCCCAGGGGGGACCTCCTCGTCGAGGGCTTCTGCAGCCCACTGAGCAGTGTCGGGCTGTCTCAACAGCTACGGCAGGCCAGCTGTCGCGACCCGCGGCAGCGCTCGCTGCGACATTGACGTCCACCTGGCTACGGCTCTGAAGCATAGGCGTTCGGGAAGGCCGCTCGTGTGCGTGATACCTGGTCTGAGGTACCGAGAGTTGCCGCTAGAAGGCCGGGTCTTCGTGACCAAGCCCTGCCCCAAGGAGTTTCGCGCCGACGTCGTGAACGTCGCTCGAGACCGTGAGCGGGTCAGCATTTGAATTAGATCGATGCCGATTCCCGGAGGAACGAGTCGTGTCTGACCGATTGGATGAAGGGTGCCGAAGCCGACGGCGGGTGGGGTGGAAGGTGCCTTCCGCTGTCACCTGTCGAAGCGACTTCGAGTCGCGTCGCCCATCAGTGGCCGGTCAGGACGTCCTCGAGGCAAACCACGGCGTGCCCGGTGGCCTCACCGACGGCGACGTTGACCAACTGGCCGGCGTAGGTGTTCACGCCTCGGGCGAGGCTGGCATCGCTGGTGAACGCCGAGCGCCACCCCTTGTTCGCCAGTGCGACCGTGTAGGGCAGCGTCACGTTTGTGAGTGCGCGAGTTGAGGTGTTCGGCACCGCGCCCGGCATGTTCGCCACGCAGTAGAAGACCGAGTTGTGCACCGTGTACGTCGGGTCGGCGTGCGTCGTCGGACGCGAGTCCTCGAAGCACCCGCCCTGATCGATGGAGATGTCCACGAGCACAGAGCCCGGCTTCATCCGGGAGACGAGCTCATTCGTCACCAGGGTGGGCGCCTTCGCGCCCGGGACCAGGACGGCGCCGATGACGAGGTCCGCGTTGGTGACCGCGCGCTCGATCTCGTACGTGTTGCTGGTGATGGTCTGCAGCTGGCCCCGGTAGACCTGGTCGACCAGGCGGAGACGGTTGACGTCGAGGTCGAGCAGAAGGACCTCGGCCTGCATGCCGGTCGCGATGTTGGCGGCATTTAGGCCCGAGACGCCGGCGCCGATCACGACGACCTTGGCGCCGTGCACGCCGGGAACGCCACCCATGAGTACGCCGCGGCCGCCATTGGCCTTCATCAATGTCGCTGCACCGACCTGCGGGGCTAGCCGGCCGGCAACCTCGGACATCGGTGCCAGCAAGGGGAGTGCGCCGTTGGCAGCCTGAACCGTCTCGTACGCGATCGCGGTGACCTTCCGGGCGATCAGCTCATCGGTCAGGCGCTTGTCTGCGGCGAGGTGGAGGTAGGTGAACAGCACCTGCCCTTCCCGCATCCGGGAGTACTCCTCGGCGATCGGCTCCTTGACCTTGAGGATCAGATCGCCGGCGTCCCAGACGTCGTCCGCGGCAGGAAGGACCTGTGCGCCGGCGACTCGATACTCGGCGTCGGTGATGGCCGAGCCGAGGCCCGCCTCGGCTTCGATGAACACCTGGTGCCCGTTGAGCACGAGTTCCTGGACGCCGGAGGGTGTGATGGCCACCCGGTATTCGTGGTTCTTGATCTCTGCGGGGATGCCGATGTTCAACGTTCCTCCATTCGGTTGATATGGCTCAGCCTGCCATTTTATTCTGGTCATACGGGCCAAACGCGAACGGAATTCGGTGCGCCGATGGAAACATGTGCGATAATTCCGCCATGACAGTGCCCGGCACCCCGGCGACGAAGAAGATTCGCGAGTCCGTGCGAGGCGAGGTCACCCTCGACGCGATCGACGCGGAGATCCTCCGCATCCTCGCCGCGGACGCCCGCATCCCCAACAACACGCTGGCGGCTCAGGTTGGGGTGGCGCCGTCGACCTGTCTGATGCGGGTGCGCCGCCTGCAGGACGCCGGCGTCATCCGGGGCTTTCACGCCGAGCTGGTCCCCGCCGCGTTGGGTAAACCGCTTCAGGCCGTCGTGTCCGTGCGTCTGCAGGCGCACGCCCGCGCCCGTATCGGGTCGTTCGCCCGACAGTTCGCAGCCTTGCCGGGCGTGCTGAACGTCTTCTTCCTCGCCGGCGTCAACGACTTCCAGCTGCACGTGGCGGCCGCGTCACCGGACGATCTCCGTGACTTCGTCGTCGAGAACCTCAGCGCCTCCCGCGACGTGGCGAGCACGGAGACCAACCTGATCTTCGAGCACATCGCCACCGGCTCCGGCCTCATGGGATGACGCCGGAGCCGGGTAAGGAGTCAGTGTTCGGCGAGGTTCCGCGCGGCCGCCGCGATGGTCTCGGCGGTCGGCAGCAGGGCCGCCTGCAGCCCGGGCGATGCCGGCACCCGTACATCGGGCAGGCCGATGCGCCGGATCGGCCCGTCGATGAGGTCGAGGTGCTTCTCCGCCAGACGCGCGCTGACCTCGGCCCCGAATCCGCCGGTGACGTTCGCTTCGTGAACGATGAGCACCTTGCCGCCCGCGGCCGCCACGGCCTCAGCCAGGGCCCCCTCGTCGAGCGGGTTCAGCCAGCGGAGTTCCAGGACGGCGGCGTCGATGTACTGGGCCGCCAGGCTCTCTGCCGCCTCGAGCGCGAGCTTGGTGATGCCTCCCCAGGTGACGATGAGGACATCGGTACCGGGACGGCGTAGTCGGGCACCTCCGACGGGTTCCATCTCGGCGTCGAGGTCCACCGCGCCGGCATCCTGGTACAGCGCGCGGGACTCGATGATCACGACCGGGTCCGGATCCGCGATCGCGGCCCGCAGCATTGAGTAGGCGTCCTGAGGCGTCGAGGGCATCCCGACCTTGAGTCCGGGGATGTGCGCGAGGAGTGCCTCGATGCTCTGCGAGTGCTGGGCGCACGAGCCGGGCGTGATGCCCTGCTGCATGCGGATGACGAGCGGGGCCGTCATCGTCCCGCGCGACAGATACCGCACGTTGGCGGCCTGGTTGATGACCTGGTCGAAGGCGACGAACAGGAAGTCGCTCCACATGATCTCCACGACCGGCCGGAGGCCTTCCAGGCTGGCCCCGACGGCCGCGCCCAGAATCGCCGCCTCCGAGATGGGTGTGTCGAACACCCGCCGTGCACCGAACTGCTTTTGCAGGTTGCGGGTGACGCCGAACGTCCCGCCGGGGATGGCGATGTCCTCACCGAACATCACCACCTCGGGCCGGTCCGCCAGCTCACGCGCCAGAGCGTGGTTGGCGGCGATGCCATACCTCATGGGTGCCCCGTCGTACGCGGGGGAGACCGGCGCCGGGAGAGTAGGGGACGCGACGACGTGGTCACGGACCGTCGTCGGGTCCGGCCAGTCGGCGGCCAGCGCCGCGTCCTCGATCGCTGAGACCGCCTGCAGCACATCCTTCTCGAGCAGCGCCAGGTCCGACTCGCTCAGGGTTCCCTCGTCGATGAGGCGCGCAGTCAGCGCGGAGATCGGGTCCCGCTGCAGGTGCTCCTGGCGGTCCGCCGCCGACCGGTAGTGCTCGATGTCCGCGTTGTAGTGGCCGAGAATCCGGGGGACGTCGATCTCGAGGAACGTGGGGCCCTGGCCGCTACGCGCGCGCTCGACCGCCCAGGCGGCCGACTCCGTTACTGCGCCGACATCGGATCCGTCGATCCGTCGAGCCGCCATCCCGTAGGCCGCGGCCCGCTCGTGCAGTTCCACCCCGGGCACGGTTGCCGAGATGGGGGTCATCTCCGACCAGCGGTTGTTCTCGCAGATGAAGACGACCGGCAGTGAACGGAAGACCGCGAACAGCAGGGCCTCGTGCGCGGCGCCCTGGTTCGTGGCCCCGTCGCCGAAGGAGACGACGACGACGCCGCCTTCTCCCCGCTCCTGGAGCCCCATGGCGACGCCGTTGGCGATCGGCAGGCCGGCGGCGACGATGCTGTTCTCGCCCAGGAAGCCATGTTCCGGAGAGGAGAGGTAGGCGGAGCCACCGCGTCCGCCGTTCGTGCCCGAGGCGCGACCCATGATCTCGTCGAGGATCTTCTGGGGTGGCACACCAGAGGCAAGCGCCCACCCGTGACCCCGATAGGTAGACAGGACCCGGTCGCGCCCGTCGAGCACCGACAGAACGCCGATGGGCGCGCTCTCCTGGCCCACGCAGAGGTGAATGGAGCCGCTTATCTGCTCGGCCTGACGAAGCGCGAGGACGCGCTCCTCGAACCGCCGGATGAACAGCATGCCGCGGAGCTGATCGACAGCGTCGCGGCTGCGCGGCAGCCCGGCCGAGCGAAGGTCACCCGGGAGACCGGCCGCACGCGTCGTCGCCGGAGATGAAAGGCCGAACGTCATGATGCTCCTCGGTGTTCTGTCCGCCGCAGGCATCGGCTGACCTGTGCCGACGGGCGCGATGCGCACTGCTGTCGACGGTTCTCACGCTAGGAGACTTCACTATCCGGCGTCAAGCTCCACATAGTGAAGTCACCGATGCCCGGTCAGGCGGTGCGGCATCTTGAGGTGACTTCATTATGTGAACGTTGACACAGAATAACCAAGTTTTGTACTGTGCGCTCGACCCGGACGTGGTCGCTCTACAGGACCTCAGGGAGGCCACCCGTGCGGATATCCGCGGACGCCGTCGTGGTCGGCGCCGGTGTGATCGGAGCATCGATCGCGCTGGAGTTGGCCAAGCAGCACCTCGATGTGGTGGTCGTCGACAAGGCTGGCGGGGCCGGCCAGGGGTCGACGAGCGCCTCGAGCGCGATCATCCGGTTCAACTACTCCCGGTGGGACAGCGTCGCAGCGTCGTGGGAAGCGAAGCACTGCTGGGAGAACTGGGCCGATCATCTTGGTGGTGACGACGAGGCCGGCCTCGCGACCTTCCACCGGACAGGCATGGTGATGCTCGACGTGCCGGTCGCGCCCACGGATCGGCTGATCGGCCTGTTCGAGCGCGCGGGCATCCCCTTCGAGCGATGGGACGCCGCGGCCCTGCAGGCGCGCGTGCCGAGCATCGACGCCGGCCAGTACTGGCCGCCGAAGGCCATCGACGACGAGGCATTCTTCGAGGACGCCGCGGAGAGTCTCGGCGGCGTCTTCATGCCGGAAGCCGGCTTCGTCGATGACCCGCAGTTGGCCGCGCAGAACCTCGCGTCCGCCGCCGAGCGGGCCGGCGCCTCGCTGTTCTACAACCGGCAGGTCACGGAGGTGCTTCGGCAGGACGGCCGCGTGAGCGGGGTCGTGCTGTCCGACGGCTCCGAGATCGCGGCGCCGGTCGTGGTCAACGCGGCCGGACCGTGGTCCGGCAAGCTCAACGAGATGGCCGGCGTCGGCGCCGATTTCTCGGTGAGCGTCCGACCCATGCGCCAGGAAGTGCACTACGTCCCGGCGCCCCCGGGGTACAACGAGAACGGTCGGCTCGGCCCCTCGGTCGCCGACCTCGACCTCGGCACCTACATCAGGGCGGCACCCGGGGGGATGTACGTGGGCGGCACCGAGCCCGCGTGCGACCCGCTGGAATGGATCGAGGATCCCGACCAGTGCGACCCCCGGCCGAGGGTGCGGCAATTCGAGGCGCAGGTGATGCGCGCCGCGCGCAGGTTCCCCACGCTCGCCGTCCCGAACTCACCCAAGGGCATCGCCGGCGTCTACGACGTCACCGAGGACTGGACTCCGATCTATGACCGGACCGAGCTCGACGGCTTCTACGTGGCCATTGGAACGAGCGGCAACCAGTTCAAGAATGCTCCCGTCGTCGGCCGGATGATGGCCGCGCTCATCGACCGCGTCGAAGGTGGCCATGACCACGACGGCGATCCGGTGCACATCGTCGGAGAGCACACCGGACTCGAGATCGGCCTCGGTACGTTCTCCCGCAAGCGGGCGCTGAACGCAGACAGCTCCGGCACGGTGATGGGTTGATCCTGCGGCGGGTCGGTCTCGGGGCGCCCGCGCGTTCGCACGGGGGACGGCGGGAGCGGACATGACTTCGATCGTTCGGACGGTCAACGGCGACATCAGCGGGGACGACCTCGGGCTCGTCCTCCCGCACGAGCACGTGTTCATCGATTTCGAGTGGCCAGCCGAACGGCACACCTTCGACGGAATCCTCGACGACCCCGTGGTGGCCCGGCGCGAGCTGACCGCATTCGCCGACTCAGTCGATCGAGGGACGCTCGTCGACCTGACCGTCCCGGGAATCGGACGCGACCCCGTCGGACTGCAGCAGATCTCCACGGGGACCGGCCTCAACATCGTCATGGGCTGCGGCTGGTACCGCGAGCCCTACTACGGCAACGAGGTCGATCCCTGGCCCGTCGAGCGTCTCACCGAGATCCTCGTCGAGGAGATCTCTCACGGTGTGGGCCCGGAACGTATCCGGCCCGGCATCGTCGGGGAGATCGGTTCGCACAAGGGTTACGTCACGGCCCAGGAGGAGCGGGTGTTCCGCGCCGCGGGCCGGGCTGCCGCGCTCACCGGACTCGGGGTCTCCACCCACTCGGTGGCGGACCTGCGGAACACGGTCCGCTGCGGTCGCCCCGTGGGGATCGTCCACCTCGATCTCCTCGAGAGCGAGGGCGTGGATCCCTCGCGCGTGGCCATCGGACATTGCGACGCGTGGATGCGGCTGGACTACCACCGCCAGATCGCCGAACGCGGGGCCTTCGTCCAATTCGACAATCTCGGCGAACCGACTTGGGGCCCGCGGACGAGTCCCACCGGGCTGGCCGACCGGATGATCGACCACCTCGTCGAACTGTGCAGCGGGGGCTTCATCGGGCAGGTCTTGCTCAGTCAGGACGTCTGCCGCAAGTCCTACCTGCAGCTGTACGGGGGCAACGGCTACGACTACATCGCGTCCCAGTTCGTCGATCGTCTGGCAGCTCGGGGATTCACCGACGACGACGTTCGAACACTCATGTACGACAACCCTCGACGACTCCTGGAGATAGAACCCCATGACTGACCACGACGCCGCCTCCCCGGGTCCCTCTCGCCAGGTGGTCCCTAACCGTGCCCCCTGGGGGACGTCGATGCGCTACTCGCGAGCGATTCGCGTCGGTGACCTCATCGAGGTGAGCGGAACGACCGCCGTGGGCCCCGACGGTCAGGTCGTGGCGATCGGGGATGTCGCCGGGCAGGTCAAAGCCTGCCTCGAGATCATCAGTGAGTCGTTGGTCCAGCTCGGCGCGACCTTGGCCGACGTGGTGCGCACTCGCCTGTTCGTGACCGACATATCCACCTGGCGTCAGGCGGGCCAGGCTCACGACGAAGTGTTCGGCGCCACCGTCCCGGTGAGCAGCTGCGTGGGGGGTGCCGCGCTGCTGCACCCCGACCTGCTGGTCGAGATCGAGGCCACTGCCGTCGCCGGATCGGCTGCGACCAGCGAGACGCAGGCGATCTCGACACCGGCTCCCACCAGGTTCGACCACACCAGCTTCACGGTGGCCTCGTTGGATGCCTCGCTCGCGTTCTACCGAGACGCCCTCGGGATGCAGGTGGATTACGTGCAGGAGAAGCAGGGCGGGTATCTCGCGGAGATCGTGGGTCTTCCCGGCGCGCACGTGAAGATGGCCCAGTTGGGCTTTGCCGGCAGCGGGCACCGACTGGAACTGTTCGAGTACCTCGGAGTCGACGACCAGGTCGCGCCGCGCCGTCCGTGGGACCGTGGGATCTCCCACGTCTGCTTCGGTGTCTCGGACATCGATGCCGTGCTGACCTCGGTGAAGCAGGCGGGAGTCGAGGTGCCCGAGCCGGTGCTCGTCGACACCGGCGCCAATCGCGGCGGGCGGGGACTCTACTTCCGAGACCCCGATGGCATCACGATCGAACTCTTCCAGGCTCGGAGCGACGCGCGATGAGCGGCTTCGACGGCCGCACCTGTGTGGTCACCGGAGGTGCGCGTGGCCTCGGTCGCGCGATCGCCGAGCGATTTCTGGCCGACGGCGCCCGAGTGGCGGTTCTGGACGTGGATGCCGCCACGGTGGCCGCCGCGGCCGATGAGCTGGGCGATGCCGCCCTCGGGATCCAGTGTGATGTGTCGGACCGGAACTCCGTCGAGCGTGCCGCCGCGGCGGTCTTCGACGAATTCGCCAGCGTGGACGTCCTGGTGAACAACGCCGGCATCAACCCGATCGGCCCGTCCGAATCGTTCTCCGTCGACGAGTGGGACCGCACGCTCGCCGTCAACACGACGGGGGTGTTCCACTGCTCGCAGGTCTACGGCCGGCAGATGATCGAGGCGGGCGCGGGTGCGATCGTCAACATCGCGTCGATCAACGCTCGGTCCTCATGGCCCCGGCGGCTCGCCTACTGCGCGTCCAAAGCCGCCGTCGTGAGCATGACCGAGGTGCTCGCCGTCGAATGGGCGCCGCACGGGGTCAGGGTGAACGCGATCGGTCCGGGGGTGATCAAGACGGACCTGGTGGCGCGCGCCATCGAGGAAGGCTCCTCCCGCGAGGATCTCTACCTCCAGGGCACTCCGGTGGGGCGGCTCGGACGGCCCAACGAGGTGGCCAATGCGGTGGCATTCCTGGCGGACCCCGAGCTGTCCGGCTTCACGACGGGCTCCTTCTTCGTCGTCGACGGTGGGTGGATGGCGAACGGATGGGTCGATGAGTGACAGCCTCTCGCCGTCCGCGAGCGCGTCTGTGCACGTGGGCACCGCGCGGTCGGTGATCACCCCGCCGTTGGGTGTCCTGGGCACCTGGCGGCTGCGGAGCTCCACGGCCACCGGCGTCAACGACGAACTGATGGCCGATGCGCTCGTCATCGAGCGATCGGGAACCCAACTGGCCTTGGTCAGCCTTGATCTGGTCGCCGTGGATGCGGCCTTCTCGGCCGCGGTCCGAGGCCGCGCGTCGCAGCGGACCGGTATTCCTGCAGACGCCATCATCGTCAACGCGTCCCACAACCATTCGGCGCCGGCCTGGCCGTTGGACCCCGCACCCGAGGGCAGCCCCCTGCGGAACTGGGGCGAGTCCGTGATCGATCGGGTGGTCGCCTGCATCGAGGCAGCGCACCGGACGACTCGGCCGGCGAGGATCGGCATCGGCTGCGTCGCCGTCGCTGGCCTGGCAGTCAACCGCGTCTGGCCTGAGCACCCTGTCGACGACCGGGTCACGGTGATCCGCATCGATGCCGAGGACGGCTCACCGATCCTGACCGTCCTGTCCTTGGCCTGCCACGCGCTGACCGTCGGCGGCCACACCACCGACTGGACGGCGGATTTCCCCGGCTCGATCCGGCGCCATCTCGAGGGTGCCCTGGCAGGCGGCCGCGCGATGTTCCTCCAGGGCGCGGCCGGCGACATGGCTCCGTTCGACTACTGGTTCGGTAACCCAGACCCGCAACCCATGGGCTTCGCCGCAATGGAGCAGTTCGGCGCCGAGGTCGCCGGCGCAGCGGTCGCCGCTCGAGCCCGGATCCGAACCTCGGCGAACGTCGACCTGGACTGGGGAGCGGCACCGCTCACCCTGCAGCGCCGGCAGATCCCCTGGTCGGCCGAGGCGATCCGGCTCGCCCGCGAGGCGGCGCCGACGCCGGATGTAGCGGCTCTCCCACCGGTGTGGCCGTGTTCCCTGCACACGGTGAACTCGGCGCAGACGATGCCCGACTTCTACGTCGATGCCGCCCTCACGGAGTTCGAGGGCCTGCTGCGCCACGGCGGGGCACCGTTGGAGACAACCCTGCGGGCGGTGCGCCTGGGCTCCTTGACGATTCTCGCCACGCCGTTCGAGCTCTTCTCCGATCTGGCCTTCGACGTGGCCCGCAGTCAGGACGGTCGAGATCAGACGCTCGTGCTGGGCTATTGCGACGATTACCTCGGCTATTTCCCTCCGGACGGAAGCCTTGGTCAGATCGCGGGATACACGCTGGAAGATCAGCTCGATCAGGACAAGGCGCGCTGGGCATATGGCATCACCAATACCCAGGTGGCCGACGGCGAGGGTCAGGTATTCGTGCGTGCCGCGACGTCATTGATCAATGCGGTCGGGAATAAATGACGTCGAGACCGCCGAGGTGTTCCGCCCAGTCTGGATGAAGGAAGACCGAGCTGCGCTCAATATGTGGGCACTCCGGGGGTAGAAACGCGGCAGGCCAGCAGTTCCGCGTGCGGCACATCGCCGGGTTTCCTGGCCGATAGGGGCATGGCGGCGCACATGAAGAGAGTGCGTAGATCGTCGCCGCCGAGTGCCACCGCGTACACGGCGAGTTCGCCAGTGGCCACCCGATCGATCACATCTCCCCCCTCAGAGAAGAGGGATACTCCGCACCCCTTCGCGTCGGCAACCCACAAATTCCCGTTGACGTCCAAAGCCAATCCGTCGGGCAGTATGGCCAGTTCCTCGATAGCGTCGGCAATGCTGCCGAGTGCTGGCGCGGCATCGAATGTCGCCCATACTCTGCGATCCTCCAAGGCCCCACTAGGCGTAACACGAAACGCGGATACCCGGGCGGCAAGCGTTTCGGCTACATACATCGTCTGCCCATCCGGACTGAGCGCCATCCCGTTCGGGTAGAACAGGTCATCCGCGACTATCGAGGTATTCCCGGCCGTGTCGACGAAGACCAGCGGGGCCGACCGGATCGGCTCGCCGGCGTCTTCATTGAAGCCATCGCAACCGATATAGGCACGACCCCGACCGTCGACGAGCATGTCGTTCGCGGGTCCCGCCTGGAGGTGCCGCAGGTCGGCGTGGAGGGCGAGTTCCCCCGACGACGGGTCCGCGATGAGCACCGAGTTGTCAGTCATCGAGACCACCATGAGGCGATCGTCGGGGGAGAAGCCGAGCCCGGAGGGGGTCCCCGGGACGACGTGGAGCTGGGCAACGGCGGAGCCCGCGGTCACCGCGTATACGCCTCGACTGTGGAAATCCGAGACATAGAGCGCCCCACGATGCCAGCGGGGACCCTCGAGAAAGGTGAATCCCGAGGCGACGACTCGCGGGGTGGCGGTCATCGGCGCGAGACCCGCTGGTGGCGGGCCGCTCGCTGGCCGGCACGAGCAGACAATTGTGCACTCCTAGCTGCTTGCGCGTATGTCATAATGAGCTCAAGGGCACGTGCGTGTCCTCGCGGTCGCACGGGCGATCGCCATGGGCAAGTTGGGTGCGGGGCCCCCTCCGAGAGGCAGTTCGATGGACAGCGAAAAGCCGCGTTCCACGCTTCAAACAGTCGATCGGGCCTTTGCGTTGCTGGAGCTGGTCGCCATGAGCTCCGGCACACTGTCAGTCGCGGAGGCCGCCGACCGCCTGGGCCTGAACATATCAACCTGTCATCACCTGGTAAAGACCCTGGAAGGGCGCGGATATCTTCGGCGGGACAACGCCCGAAAGCTCCGCTTGGATTCCGGCGTCGTACGCCTCAGCGCGGCCTTCACCGGCATTCGCAACTTTGACGAGGAACTCGAACTCATTCTTCAGCGCATTGCCCGGGAGGTTGGCGAAACGGCCTTCGCCAGCGAGTGGGACGGGAACGACATGATCATCAGGCATGTCGTCGACGGCACGTACACCCTTCGTGTCACCGGACTGACCGTGGGGCTGAGTGGAACGCCGCATTCTCGGGCTTCGGGCAAGGCGGTGTTGGCTTTTCTGCCGCCGGAATCGCGGAACGCATGGTTGGATCGCTCCGTTCTTGACCCCATCACGACGCACACCATCACAGAACGCGCCGCGCTGGAGGCCGCCTTGGGCGATGTGCGCATCGCTCACTACGCGACCGACCTCGAAGAATTCGCACTCGGGGTGTGTTGCGTTGCTGCCCCCTACTTCAATGCGACCGGGCGAGTGCTCGGGGCCATCACTGTCGCCAGCGCCAAGCCGCGGTTCGAAGCGCATTTCGACCTGTACCGCGACACGGTGATGGCTGCGGCCTCCGAGGTGACGTCGGTGCTGTCGGGGGAGCGGGGGGCGTTGGCCGCCGACGAGAAACGCGTCGGCTGACGGCTTGCCTCTCGCCGCCCTGCGCGGGGAGGGCGATGGGGGCAGAAGCCCACCGGGGGGTCTCGCCGCCCTGGACCGTCACGGGGCGTCACCACTGCCGTACAGGCGCGTCAGTTCGGGATCGGTCGGTGACGGCGCGCAG
The DNA here is from genome assembly GCA_025465155.1 of Frankiales bacterium. Classification (GTDB taxonomy): domain Bacteria; phylum Actinomycetota; class Actinomycetes; order Mycobacteriales; family Geodermatophilaceae; genus Geodermatophilus. The sequence continues at coordinate 8,113 of JAODNJ010000339.1, read as the reverse complement.
GACGCCGTCCACCCGCCGTCGACCGCGATGGACTGGCCGGTCAGGTAGGAAGCCTCCCCGGAAAGGAGGAACCGGACGACGGCTGCGATCTCAGCGGGGTCGCCGATACGCCGGAGCGGTGGTCCATCACTCAGTTCGCGCTCCGCGTCGGCTGGGTCCTCGGCGCCTGTGAGAGCGCGCTCGAGAGCGGGGGTCCGGACGGCGCCGGGAGCAACGGCATTCGCGCGAATGCCGACCGGCCCGTACTCGACGGCGATGTTGCGAGTGAGCGCGTCGACGCCGCCCTTCGACATCTCGTACGCGGCGTGTTCGGGAAAGCTGCTCCGGCCGTGGATGGAGGACACGTTGACGATCGCCCCGCCGGATCTCTGATCGAGGAAGGTGCGGAGCGCGACCGCGCAGCCCCAGAAGGTGGCTTCCAAGTTCAGACTCATGGTCACGGCGAAGTCGGCGTGTGTCGCGCGGTGCAGGCTGGCCGGCCGCACGATGCCGGCGTTGTTCACCCAACCGCCCAGGGGCGCCCCCGCCACGGCGAGTTCCGCCGCCGTCTCGAGCACGGCGGACTCGGTGACGTCACCGGGCAGCACCGTGCCGTCCTCGCGGGGGAGTGTCTCGGCCAGCGTTCGCGCCAGGCGCTCGTCGCGTTCGATGGCCACGGCATACCAGCCGGCCTCGACCAGGCCCTGCAGGATCGCCCGCCCGATGCCCTGCCCGGCGCCGGTGACGACGACACTCTTGTTCAACGCTTGCCTCCGCGGTGTCGTGGATGACTTCTTCGCGCCGTCCCCGGCGGGTGCTCCCGTCCGGGGAGGCTACCGGCGCTACTGCTCGCGCTCGCTGCCCTGAGCCGGGCTGACGGCCGGCGAGAACGACCGCTCGGCGACGCCCGCCCGTGGATCCTGACGAGAGTTCACTTCGCTATGTGAACATTGACACAGAATAGTGAAGCTGCCTAGCATCCGTCCCCAACGGCGGTTGGCTCCGGGTCGGCCGCGCGATGGAAGGGTCCTTGGGATGCCGGATACCGCCCGCTCGAACCGTCCAGGCACGTCGAAGCGTTCGATGTCGCTGGTCGGCACGTCGTCCTCCCCGTCCGCGATCGACGTTCCCAGGACGGGCCGCAGTCGCGGCCGCCTCGTGCTCGCGGCGGTGGCCACGGCGTCGATCGCATTGGTTACGGCCTGTGGGGGCGCGTCCAACGGCGGCCAGTCGGTAGGCCAGAGCTCGACGCCGCCCGCTCGATTCGTCATCGGCATGAGCGAGGTCTTCCACAACCTCGACCCAGACCAAGCCGTGCTCGAATCCCCACTTCAGATTCTGAACCTGGTGGGCGGAACGCTGACCCAGTTCAACGCGGATGCCTCGAAGGTGGAGCCGGGGTTGGCGAGCAAGTGGAGCACCTCGGCCGACGGGCTGACGTACACGTTCACCCTCCGCCCGGGGTTGACCTTCTCCGACGGAAGCAGTCTGCATGCCTCGGACGTGGCCGCGACCTACGAGCGCGAAGTGAACGACAAGGCCAACGCCAACGCCGGAGTGGTCTCGAACTGGAAGAGCATCACCGCCCCGAACGACACGACCGTGGTGATGAAACTGGCGCATCCGCAGCCTTCGCTGCTCTCGCTCCTCGCGGACGGCGAAATCGGGACCGTGTCGCCGGCCGCCGGCGTGGCGGATGCCAAGAACTTCTACCTGAAGCCGGTCTCCGCGGGGCCTTACCAGATCCAGTCGTTCTCGGTCTCGGACGCGGCGACCGTCCTCACGGTCAATCCGCACTACTACGGGCCGAAGCCGGCGGTCAAAGAGCTGGACTTCCGGTACATCAACGACGTCAACACCCGCATCGTGCAGCTCAAGAGCGGCGCCATCGACATGGCGCTGACGCTGCCTGAGAACACGCTCAACCAGCTGACCGGGAACGTCACCGGGGTCGTCACCCCCGGCTACGGCGGCTACTACCTCTACATGAACGACCGTGGCTCGCCGCTGTCGGACGTCAACGTCCGGCAGGCGATCTCGCTGGCGATCGACCGCAAGCAGCTGAGCCAGACGGTCTGGGCGGGCAAGGCCCCCGCGCTGTACGGCTTCGAGGGCTCTCAATTCTCCGATCATGAGAACGTCCTGCCCACCGCCGTCGACACGGCGAAGGCGCGGGAGCTTCTGCAGGGCACCCCGTGCGCGCACGGCTGCAACCTGTCGCTGATGGTGCGCACCGGCCAGTCGAGCGACATGGCCTCCATCGTGGCGCAGCAGCTGTCGGCCATCGGCATCCACGTGTCGCTGCAGCTGACCGAGCCCTCCATTGCCGGGGCCAACGAAGCCAGCGGCAAGTACCAGATGGAGATCGGCGCTCTGTACGACTACGCCAACAGGCCGGACATCATGCTGACCTACGGACTGCAGTCCGACGGCGGGATCAACGCGCTGTACTCCGGATACAGCTCGAAGCAGATGGATGCACTCATCCACACCGTCTATGCCCAAGGGGGTGCGGCCCGATCCGCCGCGATGCGGAAGATCAACGAGCTGTACGGCAAGGATCTGCCGTTCGCCCCGCTGCTGGAGTACGCGTTCGTGAACGGTGAGAAGAGCAGCCTGACCAAGTGGGTCACCTTCGAGCCGTCGAGCTACCTGCACGTCGCCACGGCTCCCTGAGGCCCGGCGTGAGCGCGGGAAACAGTGCGGGGTCCGTTATGGAAGGAGGTGTGAGGATGGCGGTCCAGGCCGCGCCGGCGCCGCCAGTCACGCAACGTCCGCGTCGTCGTCGCCGAGGGGTGATCGCACAGGTCGGGGTCCGGCTGGGTCAGATGGTGGTGGTGACGTTCGCCGTCGTCGTCATCACCTTCCTGCTCGTCCACCTCGTTCCGGGTGACCCAGCCCGCAGCATCCTCGGCCAGCGCGCGACCCCCGAGGCGATCGCCGAACTGCACAAGCAACTGCACCTGAATGGGTCGATTCTCACGCAGTTCTGGACGTTCCTTCAGCACGCCCTCACCGGCGACCTCGGCTCGTCGCTGGTCGCCGGCAGCCTTCCGGTCACCTCGGTGGTCTTCCCGGCGTTGCGGGTGACCCTGGCGGTGATCGGCTGCACGGCCGTTATCTCGGTCGCGGCCGGTCTGGCGATGGGCGTGACCAGCGGGGTCAGTCGAAGCGGAGTCGTGGACTCGGGGCTGCGGGCGATCATGATGGTGCTGCTCGCCACGCCGCCGTTTCTGATCGGTTTCCTGCTACTCCTGTTCGCGCTCCAAACGGGCGCCGCCCCCGCGGGCGGATGGGGGACCGGGGCCCTGGACGACGTGCGATATCTCTGGCTGCCCAGCATCGCACTGTCGGCGTATCTGGCACCGGTCATCGCGCGAGCGGCACGGCAGAGCGTGCAAGAGACGCTCGGTCAGGACTTCGTCGAGGCGGCCATCTCCCGCGGGTTGCCAACGCGAACCCTGGTGTTCAGGCACGTGATCCCCAACAGCCTGCTCCCGGTCATCAGCCTGCTCGGCTACAACATGGGCGCCCTGATCGGAGGAGCGGTCATCATCGAGGCCGTCTTCAACCTGCCCGGCATCGGATCGGCGCTCGTGTCCGCGGTGTCCGCTCGGGACTACCCGGTGGTGCAGGGCGCGGCGCTCGTCACCGCCGTCCTGGTCATCCTGGTCAACTCGCTGTCGGACGTCGCCTATCAGCTCGCCGACCCGCGCACCCGGGTGCAGTCATGACGGCCGTAGCCGGGGCCAGCCCGGAGTTCCGGCGGCTGCGTATCCCGACCGGCCGAGTTGCTGCGAAGCGTCCCGGCCTGGCTGCGACTGTGGGCGGTTGCCTTCTCGCTCTAATCGCCCTGGCGTGCATTTTCGTGCCGATCTTCTGGCACTACTCCGCGGAGGCCATCGTCGCTCCGGCCTTGCAGGGGCCTTCGCTGGCCCACCCCTTCGGCACCGACACCGTGGGCCGGGATGTGTTCGTGCGCACGTTTGCCGGCGGGCGGGTGGACCTCGCGGTCATCGCCATTGCAGTGTTGGTCTCGGCGGCGATCGGATCACTTCTAGGTGTGGTCGCCGCCTCGAGCGGGCGCTGGGTGGATGCGGTCGTGATGCGCACCGCCGATGCGATCATCGCGTTCCCGTTCATGGTGCTGGTTCTCGCGATCGTGCTGCTCGTCGGCACCGAGGCCACGGTGTGGTCGTTGCCGCCGGGACTCATCTCCCTGCTGGCGGCCATCATCGTGACCGACTGGGCCGTCTACGCGCGGCTCGCCCGCGGTCAGACCCTGAGTCTGCGACAGCGGGACTTCGTCACCGCAGCCCGGGTTCTTGGGTTTTCCTCGTCGCGGATCGTCGTCCGGCATCTGCTGCCCAATGTGGTCTCCGCCGTCGGCGCCTACATGGTTACCGACGCGATTCTCGCCGTCGTGACCACGGCGTCACTGCCGTTCCTCGGGGCGGGCATTCAGCCGCCGGCCCCCGAATGGGGCGTGATCATGTACGGCGGCGCCACGGTGCTGCAGACAGCCTGGTGGATCACCCTCCTGCCGGGAGCTGTCTTGGCCGCGACGGCGATCGCGCTCAGCCTGCTTGCCGACGCCGTGCTCGCAAAGATCGGAGGGGCGCTGCGATGACCGCCCCACTCCTCGCCGACCTCCGCCGTGCTCGTAGTTCGGCGCTGCTCGAGGTCCGTGACCTGTCGGTACGAATCGGCCATCACGACGTCCTGTCCGGGGTTGATCTCTCGGTCGGTGCCGGCCGGTGTCTGGGTCTGGTCGGTGAGACCGGATCCGGGAAGACCTTGACCTGCCGAGCCTTGATCGGTCTGTTGCCGCGGATCGGCGCCGAGGTGATGCGCGGTTCGATCACCTTCGACGGCCGTGATCTGGTTTCGTTTCGGCAGCGAGACTGGAATCGGTTGCGCGGCCGGGAGATCGCCTTCGTGCCACAGAGCTCGCTGACCGGTCTCGACCCGGTGATGACGGTCGGGCGCCAGCTCGCGGAGACGATCCGGTTGCTAGACCCGGAGTCGGAGGTGCGCACCCGGGCCGTGGAGCTGCTCGACATGGTCGAGATGCCCAATCCGCAGCAGACGCTCACTCGCTATCCGCACCAGTTGTCGGGCGGAATGCGGCAGCGCGCCATGATCGCGCTGGCGATCGTCGGTCGACCGAAGCTGCTGCTGGCCGACGAGCCGACAACGGCGCTGGATGTCACAGTTCAACGGGCGATCCTGGAGCTGCTGTCGTCGCTGCGTCAGGCCACCCACATGAGCATGATCATCGTCACGCACGACCTGGGCGTCGTCGAAACGGTCACCGACGACATCGCGATCATGTATGCGGGAAGCACTATCGAGACCGGTGCGACGAACGACGTGCTGTCTCGACCCCAGCACCCCTACACGCGAGCGCTGCTGGACGCCCGCCCGTCGGCCCGTGCCGGGGGGGCGCGGCTGACCACCATTCCCGGCCAACCGCCCGGCCCGGGGGAGTGGGCGGACGGGTGCCGCTACGCGCCCCGCTGTCCCTTCGTTCAGGACCGGTGCCATGAGCACGTCCCTCAACTGACCGCGATTCCGGACGGCCATCCGGCGGCCTGTCTTCGCCAGGAGGAACTCGTTCATGACTGAACCTCTGTTGAGCGCTCGAGGCGCCTCAGTGAGCTACTCGGGCTCGCCGGAGCCGGCGCTTCGAGGCGCAGACCTGGACGTCTTCGCCGGGGCGGCGATCGGAATCGTCGGAGAGAGCGGAAGTGGCAAGACCACTCTCGGGCGGGCGCTCGTTGGCGCGGTACCCCTCACGTCGGGAGAGATCCGTGTGGGAGGGCGCCCATGGTCGGCCGTGCGTCGTGGTAATCCGGTTCGCCGCAGCGTCCAGATGATCTTCCAAGATCCCTATGCTTCCCTGAATCCGATGCTCACGGCGCACGAGACGGTGGCGGAGGTGTGCCGAACCTGGGACGGACTGTCCAGGTCAGCTGCCTCACATCGGGCCGTCGAGCTTCTGCAGGAAGTCGGGCTGAGCGGTCACACGATCTCCCGCCGTCCCAAGCAGCTCAGCGGCGGACAGTGTCAACGCGTGGGAATCGCCCGCGCCTTGGCGTGCAACCCCGGCGTCCTGGTCGCGGACGAGCCGACGTCGGCCTTGGACGCCTCCGTGCAAGCGCAGGTGCTCAACCTGCTGCTCGATCTCCGTGAATCGCGCGGGTTGGCTCTCGTGCTGATCTCGCACGACCTGTCGGTCATCGAATACCTCACCACTGAGGCTCTGGTCATGTACCGCGGCTGCGTGGTCGAACGGGGCAGCACCGACATGCTCCTGAAACAGCCTCGGCACCCCTATACCCGCGCACTTGTCGACTCGATTCCGGGAAGCCAGCGCTCTCCGCAACTTGTCCGGAACGCCGTCGACCCCGCGGCGGGTTGCGTCTTCGCAGCCCGCTGCCCGGACATGATGCCGGACTGCCTCGCGAATCAGCCTCCCCTGACCGGCACCGCCGGTGGTGCACACGCCTGCCTCCACCCGCTGGGTGAGTTGAAATTGCCTACCCCCATTCCCCTTCGAACGGTCGTGTCTTCCGCCTGATCCGGTGCTCGATAACGTCGCGGCCCGCGCCCTAGTCCTTGAAGGTCACTCCGGGAGCCTCACCGTCGACACCCGGCTCGGATCCGGTATCAGGTACTGATGCGACTCCCGATCGACGGCAAGCTCACGCCGAGGCCGCCGAAATGGAATAAGTTGCGGCAGGTGGATCGGCCCTCGCCGGGATGATGTGGCGGGATCGTTAGGCAGCCTCAGGATGGTGCCACGATGGTGGCCAAACCAGTGTGTTCAGGGGCGTCCGAGGTTGTTCGCTGCTAGCCGGACCTGGCTCGGACCTGCGGAAATGCACAACCGCGCACGTGGGTGAACCCCTACCAGCCGCCCTGGCAGTGTGGGGGTCAGGGGTTCGAGTCCCCTCAGCTCCACCCATCTGAGCAGGGCTTTCTTCGTCCTGCCCGCTTTCAACCAACCCCGTGGTTGCAGTTCTGGTTGCAGTTAACCGACCCTTACCTGGGAGCAGCAGGACGCCCATCCGGTCGGCCGCCTCCCGGGCGAGGGCCGGCATCACATGGCTGTAGATGTCCATCGTCGTGCGCATCTGGCTGTGGCCGAGCAGCTCCATGACCACCCGCGGGTGCACGTTCTCGCTGAGCAGCAGGGTGGCGGCGGTGTGCCGGCCGTCGTGCAGCCGGACTTGCCGGACGCCAGCTGCCTTCAGGAGGCACGTCCAGTCGTCGTAGTCCGTCTTCTTGTCGATAGGCCGGCCGTTCGCCTGCGCGAAGACCAGGTCCTCGTTCTGCCACTCGGAGCCGGCCAGCATCTGCTCGCCGAGCTGGGCTGCCTTGTGCTGGTGCAGCGCGGCGACCAGGGGCATCGGGAGGGCGAGCGTGCGCTGACTGCGACGGGTCTTGGGCTCCTCGTAGATCAGGCCACCGCCGCGGACGCGGTGGATGCTCCGTCGCACCGTGACCGTGTTGGCGAGCAGGTCGATGTCCTTCCACTGCAGCGCGAGCGCCTCGGACTGGCGCAGGCCCAGGGCGAGGGCGACGGTCCAGCGGGCGGAGTTGCGGACGTTCCGCGTGCTTCCAGGACGGCGCGGGCTTCCTCGACGTCCAACGCCGTGGCGAGGTCGCTCTGTTGCTGCTGGGGCGGGTCGACGAGCGTGGCGACGTTGCGGGCGATGTGGCCGCGCTGCATCGCCACGGTGAGCGCGCGGACAGGATCCGGTGGTCGCGCAGCACGGTGGCGGGGGAGTAGCCGGCGTCCAGCAACTGCATGTAGAGCTGGTCGAGGTGCTCGGGCCGCAGGCGGTCGAGCCGGTGCCGGCCGATGGCCGGGATCAGGTGCCGGCGGACGCTGGACTCGTAGCTCTCGACCGTTCGCTGCCGGACTCGACGTGGGGCGATGTTCGCGAGCCAGTGCTCGAGCCAGTCGGCGACGGTGGGGGTCGACGTCTCGGTGATGGTTCCGGAGTCGCGCTTGCGCTCGAGCTCGCGGACCTTCTCGACGACGGGCGCGCGTGTCTTGGCGGAGACGTGCCGGCGGTCGAGCTTGCCTGTGAGCTTGAACCCGACGGACACCCAGCCGTGCCAA